>CAMLIY010000031.1 GCA_946480125.1 uncultured Asticcacaulis sp. | reverse complement strand
ATTCAAAAGCGCCAATATCCAGTTCACTTGTGGCCAGACCATCCGCCGGCGGCGCCGTGACATAGACACCCGATCCGCGCTTGGCCGCCACCAGCCCCAGGATTTCCATGCCGATCATGGCTTCGCGGATCGTCAGGCGGCTGACCTGGAAGCGCTCAACCAGAACCCGTTCCGGCGGCAGGCGGTCGCCTTCGCGGAACCGCCCTTCGGCGATATCCGCCTGCAAGGCCGCGATAATATTCTGATAGAGCTTGTGATTATCCGCCGCCATGGACATTGCGTTCCCGTGATCTGCCGCCTGTAGTATCGATTCCGTAAATATATCAGACGGCCACATCAGTCCAATTCATTTCGCGGGCGGCAGGTGACTGTCCGCAAAACGGATATATTGCGTCCAGTCATAGGTGGTGATCTCATGCACGCCGATGCGATTATGAAAACCGATCGTGGTATGGACCGGCGTATCCGGCGGCGGCATCTCAGTCACACCCAGACCGTCCTTACCCAGCAGGCGATAGACCGGGTCGGCCGCCTTGGCAGCGAGAAATTCCCCTTTCGGATCGCCCCACAGGTCTTCGGTGGCGGTGGCGACATAGACCGGACGCGGCGCCACCAGCGCGATCAGTTCATGGGCATCTATCGGCAGATCCTGCTCACGCGAGGCATAGGTCTTGAAACGTGGCGCGAACCAGTAGGTGTTCATCACCCGGATACTCTCACCGAAATTGCGGCGATAAAGCTTGGCGCCACCTTCGCCGGAATCGTTGGAGACCACCATGGCGAAGCGTGGATCGCTGGCTCCGGCCCACAGCGCTGCCTTGCCATAGCGCGAATGGCCAATGACGATGACGCGCTTCGCATCCACCTGTTTGTCGGTCACCAGATAGTCATAAACGCGGCTCAAACCCCAGGCCCAGGTGGCGATAGCGCCCCAGTGATTGGGGGCGGAACCCTGTGTGCCGTAATAAGGATGGACGCTTTCGGCGATCATGCCGTCACTGTCCGGGTAAAGATCGCCGGGCGCGAAGGTCGCCACGCCATAGCCGGCTGACAATATCTGTTGCAGCGGCCATTCCGCCGCGTCCTGTCCACGCGAGGCGGCTGTGGCGTGATGCTTGATGATGCCGGGCGATTGGTAATCGGTCAGCCAGGTGGTGGTGATGTCGATGGCCGGGTCCGGATTGATCGCCTGGTTGCCGTGGAAATTAAGCCCGACAAAGACCGGCGCCGTCTTTACGCCATTGGGCAGATAGAGCAGGACACGCATCTGCGGTCCCTGATCCCGACCATCGAGATAGATCGTGATCTGTTTGCGCGTGGCGAGGCCGCCCAGCGCTTTGGTATCATTGTCGGTGATGTCAAAACGCATATGCTTTGGCGCCGCCGGCGACACGCCGAAGATGTTATCCTCGAACAGCTTCAGCAGTTCCGGGCGGCGCTCCGCCTGCCACATCTTCGCTGACGTCACAGGCCGGCCATCCTGCATGACCAGCGGGTCCGGCAGGGTATAATGGCCTGCCCGCGCTTCGTCAAAATTGCCGTCAGGCCCGGCCATGCCAGGCGTGACCGCGCTTACCGGCATGGCAACGGCCATCGACATCAGAACCGGGACAAACAGTCTACCGCGCATCATCGCCTCCTTGATATACGAAAAGGCCGCCCTTCCCTTTCAGGAAAGGCGGCCCCTTACACAGTTTACAGGCTTAGTAAGTAATGTGAACACCGACTTCGAAACTGCGGTCGAGTTGGTTGGCCAGGCTCGGCATCAACGGCGCCGCATAATCGAGGTTTGCCGTCGAGGCATTGGCCGGCAGCGGCGAGGCCCCGTAATACAGGCGTTGGTAGGAATAACCCAGATTGACGACATCGGCCTTCAGCGACACGTGATCATTAAGCTTGTAGGTCGCCGACAGGTCGAGGCTGGAGAGTGGCGCTTCCCATACCGGCCGGGCAGCGCTGTCGCCCGATGTGCTGTTCAGGTACTTCGACCGCCAGTTATAGGACAGGTGGACCGACAGCGGGCCTTTTTCGTAAATGCCCGTGAAGTTATAGCTGTCTTTTGAAAGCTGTTCCGCCGGCACGGTATAGGTCTGGCCATAGACCGACAGCTCGCTATCGACATGGGTATAGTTGGCCTGGACGCCCAACCCCGACCAGAAAGACGGCAGGAAGTCGAAGAACTGCTGATAGCTCAGTTCGTACCCCTTGATCGTGCCCGTGCCGGAATTGCGCGGGCGGGTAACGATATAGTTCACCCCATCGATGGTTTCCGGACTGGCGAAGCTCTGAACAAAACCAGCGACATCCTTCTGAAACAACGACACCGCAAGGGAGTCTGAGCGGCCAAAATAATATTCAAGCGAAGCGTCATACTGATCGGCTTCGACGGGTTTCAGCGCCGGATTGCCGCCGCTGCCGGTAAAGGTCGTCTGATTGAGGATCAGGGCCGGCGACAGGTTGCCATATTCCGGACGGGCGATGGCTTTGGAATAGGCCAGGCGCAGAAACAGGTCGTCGGTGAACTTGGCGCGTACGTTCAGGCTCGGCAGGACATTATCGTAAGATTGACCACCGGTGACTTCGTTATAGGTCTTGCCATCGACATCGGTCACCGCACCGGCGACATCGGCGACATAAACCGTCTGGCTCGGATCGGTGTGGACATTGCGCACGCCGATATTACCATCGATCGGCAGCGAACCGATATCGAAGCCAAACAGCGCCTCGACATAGGCAGAGGTGACCTTTTCATCAAAGGTATAGTGGCTGCCCAGTGAATAAAGCGGATCGCTGTCCGGCAGGCCGACCAGACGGCGCAGGCCAGACAGATCATGAACAATATCGGATTTCAGCACGGCCCACTGATTCAGCGAACTGTCATGGCCGTGGAACAGGTCGTCCGGCGTCAGTTCGGTAATGGCCGACAAAGGCACGGACAGCGGATGCGCAGCGGCGCTATAGGTGATGCTATAGACATCATTGGTAGCGTGGTGGTTCGAATAGCGCGCGCCGGCCAGTACCGCCTTGATAGGACCGCTGTCGAAATCATAGCGCAGGTCGATGCGCGAGGCGATTTCACGACCGAGCGATTTCTGGCCGAGATCGAAAACGTTCAGCAGGGCAAAATTGTTGGGATTGGTGGGATCGATGCCGCCCGACAGGCTGATATCCGGCGTCTTGCCAAGTGTCACTGTGCCGGTGGTGCCGGCGCTTTGCAAGGTCATGGAGTGGAGATAGAACGGCCCGACGCTGCGGGTATAGGAAACCTCTCCGGTCGCCACCAGCTTGCCTATATTCCACTTGCCGCCCATTGCGAAGCTGTAATTGTTATAGGGGTTATCGGCAGCGCTGGCCGTCGATTGCAAGGGCGCATTGGCAAAGGTCATGCTCTGCGGGATATTGGTGCCATCCTTGAAATCCCAGCCCCCTGAAGCCACCGCACCGTCGCCGGCGCCAGTGCGCAGGGAAAGCGCCTCGGTCGAGGAATGGCCACCGGAATAGTTCCACAGGAAGTCGGTGTAAAGCATCAGGTCGTCGTTCGGACGCCACTGGCCGGACGTATAGAACGAGCCCCGACGACGTTCGCCGACTTCATACTGAGCCGCTTGCTTGGAAGGGACCAGAACGGAATCATCGGCATCGCCCAACGTACCGTTTCCGTTGCGATCGTAAAGGTTGGTGCGCGCGCCGTAAGAGCCGACATTGACCTGATAGCCGCCGGAATCGATCTGCTCATACTGGAAGCCGGCAAGCAGGCCAAACTCACCATGCGATGTGCTCCAGCGGTTGCTGACCGCGCCCGACAGACGCGGCGTGACATCACCGTGAATATCACTGTAATTTGCCGCCGCCGTGGCTGACAGGTGGAACCCCTTGTAATCAAAGGGACGCGCCGCATGAATATTGATCAGGCCACCCAGGCCGCCCTCAATCTGGTCGGCGGTCGCGGTCTTGTAGACATCGACACCGGACAAGATGTCGGCGGAAAAATCGAGTAGGTTGGCGCTGCGATTGGTGGTGGTGAAGAAGGTCCGGCCGTTGACCGTGGTCATGACCTGCTTCAGGCCATGAACGACATAGGCATTGCCTTCACCACGCGTATTTCGGGAAATTTGCACACCAGGAATGCGCTGAAGGGTTTCAGCGATATTGGTGTCCGGCATCTTGCCGATATCTTCGGCGACGATCGAATCAACAATCTGAGACGCATTCTTCTTCAGGTTTGTCGCATTTTGCAGGCTCTTGCGCAGACCGGTTACGACAACAACGGTCTCTTCTGCGGGTGCGGCAGCGACGGGCGCCGCATCTGCCGTAGCAGTATTCTGGGCAGCATTCTGGCCGGCATTCTGGCCGGTATTCTGGGCGAAGGCCGGCGCGGCCATCATGACAAGCGCCACGCAGGCGCCTGATGTCATCAGACTGGCTTTGATAGACATGAATAATCCCTTTGTTCCCTGGCCTGTAGGCTGGCCTGTGTGTGGCGCGATGCTGTCTTGGTGAAGCATCGTCTGCTGACTGATCTACAGTTATCAGACAGACCTGTCAAATAATTTGTATGATGGGTTATGTATTATAATTATGTGTGCGTCAGATAAAATCAGAATGCCTCAAAATCCGCGCATCATTTGCCTTAAGGGAAATTCGCAGCGGTTTGCCTTCGAAATATACCGTTCGAAATCCGCCAATAGTGCTGAGAATCCGGGCCTCTTTCAGGCGTCCATCTGCCCAGATGATGTCGATCTCGGCGCCGCCGCGCAGGCGCAGCCCCCTCACCTCGCCGTCCGGCCAGGCAGAAGGCAGCGCCGGCAGCAGGTGAATTGTTTCGCCACGGCTCTGAACCAGCATTTCGACAATACCGCGTACCCCACCGAAATTGCCGTCTATCTGAAATGGTGGATGGGCATCAAACATATTAGGATAGGTCCGCTCAGGGCTCAGCAGCATGGAGAGTATCTTGTGTGCGTGGTCCCCGTCCCGCAGGTGCGCCCATAAATTCAGACGCCAGCCCAGGCCCCAGCCAGTGGCCTCGTCGCCGCGCATTTCCAGCGACACCCGTGCCGCCTGTGCCAGTTCCGGCGTTTCGTCCATATTGATCTGCTGGCTGGGGAAAAGGCCATAAAGATGCGACACATGGCGGTGATGGATATCCTGTGCACCGGCATCCCAGTCCTGCTGCCATTCCTGCAATTGACCTTGCGCGCCAATTTTATTCGGTGGCAAACGGCCGCTCATGACGGCGATATCAGCACGTAAGCCCTTATCAATTTTAAGAATTTCTGCAGAACGTATGGTCTGGGTAAAGAGATCGCGCAGTAGCTGATTATCCAGCGTGGGTCCGGCGCACAGGGTGCTGCCCCGTCCATGATTGTTCTCCGGTGACAGCGACGGATTGGTCACCATGAAGCCTGTATTCGGGTCCTTCACCAGGGTATCGAGAAAGAACAGCGACGCGCCCCGCATCAGTGGATAGACACGTGTCAGATAGGCGGTATCGCCGGTGTAATCATAGTGATCCCACAGGTGCGTGCACAGCCAGGCGCCGCCCGTCGGCCACAGGCCGGTTTGCATGTGATCGACAGGACCGGAGGCCCGCCACAGGTCGGTATTGTGGTGCGCCACCCAGCCACGCGCACCATACATTTCCTTTGCCGTTCGCGCGCCGCTTTGAGCCAGTTCCTCGATCATGGTCACCAAAGGCCCAAAGCATTCGCTCATATTGGCGGCGTCAGCGGGCCAGTAATTCATTTCGGTATTGATATTGATGGTGTATTTGCTGCCCCATGGCGGCGTATTGCTATCGTTCCAGATGCCTTGCAGATTGGCCGGCTGACTGTCGCGCGATGAAGAGAGCAACAGGTAACGGCCGAACTGGAAGTAGAGCGCCGCCAGGGATGGATCATCGCTGTCGGTCGCGTGTTCGATCCGGTTATTCGTCACCTGCGCGGCGCGTTTTCCGGCCGGCAGGTCCAGCGACACCCGATTGAACACCGGCATATAATCGGCCGTATGTGCCGCCATAAGTGCGGCGAAATCCTTGCCCTGCACGGACGTCAGATGTGCCCGTGTCAAGGCTTCCGGATCGCCGCCGACATCGGCCGGACCGCGATAGCTGGTCGCCATCGCCACGCGGATCATGATAGATTTCGCGCCACGGACTTCGAGTTGCGGGCCATTCGGGCGGATCGTACCACCTTCGGCGACAACCTGCGCCCGCGCCTGAAAATGCAAGGCGCCGGGAATGCCACGATCGGCATTATTGACGCCCGCCATAACCAATGTGTCGCCATCTGCCGTGATCCGGGTGCGCAGACCGGAGGAAAAAGCCAGGTCAAGCGCCAATGGGCCGCCCTCGGCGCGGATGGAAATGAATAACAGGTTATCCGGATGCGAGGCGATGACTTCGCGAATATATCTGACGCCATTGGCGGTGAAACTCACGCGGCTGACAGCAGAGGCGATATCCAGTTCACGCCGATAGTCGCTGGCCGAGGTTTCATCGACCTCGCACAAATCCAGCCACAGATCGCCGACACATTGGTAGGCCATTTCCCGCATCGGCACACCCTGCACATGGGCATCGGCATAGGCTTCGGCCTCGGCATATTTACCATCGAAGATCAGCTTGCGAATGATCGGCAGGGCATCGCGCGCCGCCGGATTGGCGTTATTATATGGCCCCCCCGACCATAATGTATCTTCATTGAGTTGCAGGCGTTCTCGCTTGACGCCACCGAAGACCATGGCCCCTAGTCGGCCGTTACCTACCGGATTGGCCTCCACCCATTGGCTGGCTGGCTTATCATACCACAATACGGACGAACTTTTTGCCTTGCCCGATATCGCATCCGCGATACCATGGGCGGTCTGGGCGAAGCCCGGCCTTGCCATAGCGGCGGCCAACATACCAGCCATACTGGCTTCGATCAGGGTGCGTCGCGTTACGGTCATTTGATTTCCTCGGCAGCATTGCCCCATTAAGAGGTCTGATGTATTACGTTTATTCGCACATCATTTTGCCGCCAGCAAGCCGTCAAATATCCCAAGCTCAGGTCACTTCTCCTCATATGCGCTATGCGTGGAGAAAGCGCCTATACAAATCAGTTGCAATCAGCGAGATAATCACATAAATTAATCAGATAGCCTTGAGACGTTATTAGCTTTCCCCGACGCGTATGGCCCTCAAGCCTCCTTCCTGACTCGCCCTTGATCCAATGGATCAGGGGCTTTTTGTTGTCTCTTAGTGGTAGCCATGTGCCAATGCTCACACATACGCGCCTCGGATTGCCGGCTATCGTTATCCAATGCCCGAAGCGCTTTCTGCGGTCTTAATCCTGAACTGATATCAGCGGCGCACAGTCTGGATATTGTCAAATTCGGGCGGCTTGACCGCGCTTTCCAACTGTATGCCTTTGTCGCGGTATATCGGAACTCCGCGACGCGATTAATCGATAAACAGCAGGGCGGGTTTTTCGATCAGGCGCTTGAGCCTCTGGACATATGACGCGGCATCGAACCCGTCGATAATCCTGTGATCAAAGGAGGATGACAGGTTCATCAGAGTGCGGATCACCACCTGGCCGCCCCTGACCACCGGACGCTCGACCAACTTGTTGGGGCCAAGGATCGCCACTTCCGGCGCATTGATCACCGGCGTCGCCGCGATACCGCCGAGCGTGCCCAGGCTGGTCAGGGTGATCGTAGAACCGCTCAGTTCCTCACGGCTGGCCGTGCCGTCGCGCGCCGCTTTCGTGACACGCGCCAGTTCGCGGGCACAACCCCACAAGTCAAACGCCTCGACATGGCGGACGACTGGCACAACCAGGCCGTTCGATGTTTGCGTGGCGATGCCGATATGGACGGCGTCATAGGTGCGCAGGATACCGGCTTCGTCATCATAGCGCGCATTCACATTGGGGAATTCCGGGCGCAACTTTGCCACCGCCACCATGAAAAAGGGCAACAAGGTCAGTTTGGGCTGGTCAGGTTTGCGGCTGTCATTCAGTTCCTTGCGAAGACCTTCCAGGTTGGTCAGGTCAAATTCCTCGACATAGGCAAAGTGCGGGATATTGCGTTTGGCGGCCTGCATCTTCTCCGCGATCTTGCGGCGCAGGCCGACGATGCGGATTTCGGTCACACCGTCGGATGTGACTGGTGCAGACGGCTCTGAATAGGCTTCCAGGTCATCCGGCAGGATGCGGCCTTCCGGTCCGGTACCGGTGACAGATGATAGCGGAACGCCCAGTTCATCGGCGCGGTGGCGGGTGGCCGGCGCCGCCAAAGGCGCGGGCTTCGCGGGTTTTGATGCGGCGGGCGCAGGCTCGATGGATTCAACGGGGGCTGGCGCAGCTTCGCCCTGCCCTTCGACCTCCAGTTCGACCAGCACAGACCCGACCGGCGCGAAATCCCCCGTCTCGCCATGAATGGCCAGCACCGTGCCGGTCACCGGCGAAGTGATCTCGACCGACGCCTTGTCGGTCAGCACATCGACCAGCGGTGCCTCTTCCTGCACCACATCGCCGGCCTTGACATACCAGGCGCCGATTTCGGCCTCGGCCACGCCTTCGCCAACATCGGGCAGACGGAAAAGATAGAGGCCCATATCAGTTCTCCATGGCAAGGTTAAGCGCCCGGATTATGCGGGCAGGTCCGGGGAAATAGTCCCATTCAAAGGCGTGCGGATAGGGCGTATCCCAGCCGCACACCCGGCCAATGGGCGCCTTCAAATGGTAGAAAAAACGCTCCTGCACCAGCGCCGAAAGCTCGGCGCCGAAGCCACCGAAGCGCGACGCTTCGTGGACGATAACACAACGGCCGGTCTTTTTCACCGAGGCCACTATGGTGTCGATATCAAGCGGCACGATCGAACGCAGGTCGATCAGTTCGGCGTCAAGGCCGCTTTCTTCTATCGCAGACAGCGCCACATGCACCATGGTGCCATAGGCGAGTACCGTTACCTCGCTGCCAGGCCGGGTGATCGCCGCCTTGCCGAGCGGAACGGTATAATGGCCTTCCGGCACCTCGGCATCCTTATGGCCGGCCCAGGTCTTCATCGCCTGATCGGGGCGGCCATCGAACGGGCCATTGTAGATACGCTTCGGCTCCAGAAAGATCACCGGATCGTCGCATTCGATCGACGAAATCAGCAAGCCCTTGGCATCATAGGGATTGGACGGAATAACCGTCTTCAGCCCGGTAATGTGGGCGAAAATAGCCTCCGGTGACTGGCTGTGCGTCTGTCCACCGAAAATGCCGCCGCCATAGGGCGAACGCACGGTCAGCGGCGCCCAGAACTCACCATTGGAACGGTAGCGCAAACGCGCCGCTTCGGAGACCAGTTGGTCAAAAGCCGGCAGGATATAGTCGGCGAACTGGATTTCCACCACCGGCCGCAAACCATAGGCGCCCATGCCGATGGCGGCGGCGATGATGCCGCCTTCGCTGATCGGCGCATCGAAGCAACGTGTCAGGCCGTGCTTTTCCTGAAGCTTGTCGGTGACGCGGAAAACGCCGCCGAAATAGCCGACATCCTCACCAAAGACCAGGGTATCCGGATCGCTGGCCAGGGTGATATCGAGGGCGTTATTCAGCGCCTGGATCATGTTCATACTGGCCATGTTACAGTCCCAGCTCCTTGCGTTGTTCCAGCACACGCCAGTCGGGTTCCTTGAAGACGCCCTCGAACATCTCGGCCACGGACGGCTTGGATTTCCCGAGCGTGCCCACCGCCTCGCCTTCGCGGACAGCGGCATTGATGCCCTCCAGCAGTTCGGCCGTCAGCGCTTCGTGGCGCGCCTCGTCCCATTCGCCAATGGCGATCAGGTGCGCTTTCAGCCGCATGATCGGATCCCCCAGAGGCCAGTGGACCGGCTCGTCAACCGGGCGATATTTCGTCGGGTCGTCGCTGGTCGAATGGCCGCCGGCGCGATAGGTGAAAAATTCGATCAGGGTGGACCCCAGATTGGCATGGGCGCGTTCGGCCGCCCATTGCGTGGCGGCGCAGACGGCCAGGAAGTCATTGCCATCGACGCGCAGGCCAGGAATGCCGTAGCCGATAGCCTTGGCAGCAAAGGTGGTGTCACGCGGATTGGCGATGCCGGCGAAGGTCGAAATCGCCCACTGGTTATTGGTCACGCACAATATGGCCGGGGCGCGGTAGACACCGGCGAAGGTCAGAGCCTCGTGGAAATCCCCTTCGGCGGTTGTGCCCTCGCCGACATAGCCCAGCGCGATCTTGTCGTCATTCTTGTAGGCCGAGGCCATGGCCCAGCCGACCGCATGGCCGAAACGGCTGCCGAGATTGCCGGACAGCGAATAGAAACCGTAATCCCGTGCCGAATAAAGCACCGGCAATTGGCGGCCTTTCAGAGGGTCTTTTGCATTGGAAAATATCTGATGGACGAGATTGATCAGCGGGTAATCTCGCGCCATCAGCCAACTCAGCACGCGATAGGTCGGGAAACACATATCGCCTTGGCCCAGCATCAGGGATTGCGCTGCGCCGATGGCTTCCTCGCCGGTCGACTTCATATAGAAGCTGGTCTTGCCCTGGCGCTGGAGGCGGAACAGCTTGTCGTCAAACAACCGCGTCTGGAGCATGGCGCGCAGACCCTTGCGCAGCAAATCGGGCGACAAATTTGGCGCCCAGGGTCCTACGGTCTTGCCCTCTTCATCCAGCACGCGCACCAGCGCAAACGGCATGTCACGCATGTCAGCCTCGCAGCCGAGCGGCTCAGGCCGGCGCACCGACCCGGCTTCGGGCACGATCAGGCCATCGAAGTTTACGGGTTCGCCCGGCCGCGCCTGCGGTTTCGGAATATGAAGCTGGAGACGTTGTTTATCCGGCATGTGACCGAACTCCCTGTGTCGGCTTTTTTGCCAGCTTGCCACGGAGCGCAGAGTAAAATCTTCCTTTCTTTGCTAAAAACCGGTCGAAAACGGAATTGTTATCCTGTGGATGCTGCCGAAGTCAGAAGAACTATCCTGCGTTCGATATTGATCGCTTCCAGAAATGTCTCGTCATGACTGACGACCAGAAGCGCACCGTCATAGGCGCGCAGGCCGGCCTCGACCGCTTCAATCGAGTCGATATCGAGATGGTTGGTCGGCTCATCGAGGATGAGCAAGTCTGGGGGCGCAATACCGCCCAGCACACAGGCCAGTCCGGCGCGCAGCATTTGTCCGCCGCTGAGGGTGGAAACGATCTGTAACGCCGCATCCGCCCGGAACATGAATCGTGCCAGCGCCGCCCGGCAGCTATTTTCATCGGCCTGTGGGTGCAGGCGGCGGAAATTATCACGGATCGACAGGACGGGATTAAGCAGGCTGACCGACTGATCCAGGAGGGCGAAACTGTCCGTCACGCGCACAGAGCCTGACCACGGCTTGAGCTTGCCGGTGATCAGCTTAAGCAGGGTTGTCTTGCCGGAGCCATTGGCCCCGTTGACAGCCACGCGTTCCGGGCCAGTGAGGGTCAGGCAAAAATCGCGGATGACCGGCTGATCCTGATAACCCGCCGTCACCCCATCGATTTGCAACACCACTCGACTAGCCGGTAGCCCGGTGGGCGGCACAAACATCGACAACGGCTGGAGGATTTCGATCCGTTGGCGCGCACTTGCCGCCGCTTCTAAGGCTTCATTGCGTTGTCGTTCCGCCAGGCGGGCCTGTTCGCCGCCGGTATTTTCGCTACGATTTTTCATGGCGCCCAGCAGGATACGCGGCGCACCGCCTTTGGCGGCTGTCTTCTGACCGGCACTGTCCTTGCGCGTCTTGCGTTCGGTAGCCGACTGCGCGGCCCGGGCGGTTTCCCCCATTCGCTTCTCGGCGTCGGCCAGATCGGCCTGAGCCGCCGTCAGTTCCAACGCCTTGCGCGCCCGATAGTGGCTCCAGTTGCCGCCGTAACGCGTGGCGCCAAGCGTGGTCAGTTCGACAATGGCATCCATAGTCTCAAGCAATTCGCGGTCATGGCTGACGACAATAGCGCCGCCGCGCCAACCGGACAACAGATCGAGCACCGCCCGCCGCCCTTCCCGATCGAGATTATTGGTCGGTTCATCGAGCAGCAAGAAGTCCGGCGCGGAAAAGACAAGCGCCGCCAGACCGGCGCGTGTACGTTGCCCACCGGACAAAGCGGACAATCTTGTCTCCGGTTCAGCCGCCAGGCCAATGTGAGCCAGCGCCGAGGTTATCCGCGCCTCCAGGGTCCAGTCAGCATTCTCAAAATCTTCGGCGGTGGCCGCACCAGCCTCGGCACGACGCAAGATCGCCAAGGCTTCGGTTACACCAAACAGATCGGCTACGGTTTCCGCCAGACCGACCTGTACCGTCTGGCGCCGGACGCCCAGCGAACCGGTGACGGCGACATGCCCCGACTGGACCGGCAAGTCGCCGGTTATCAGCTTAAGCAGGGTCGTCTTGCCGGTGCCATTACGGCCGACCAGTCCGGTGCGTTCGGTACCAAAGGTCAGGTCAAGATGTGAAAACAGCGTGCGTTCGTTAACCGACCATGACAGGTCGGACAGGATAATAGACATGGATATGGATTTCCTCGGAGGTCAACAAAGGGCGTTTGTCTCTGAGCGTTGAAATCACATAAGGCGGCTTACCCTGTTCGTCAGTTGTGCGGTTGATTTAAGCGGTCAGGGCCGGTTTGGCAAGACTGACCTCAACAGACAGTTCTGTTGCTTTGCCGGGTTTGAAGGTCACTATATCGCCAGTGAGCTTTACCGTCCTGCCGCCGAGCGTGACGCTTTTCACCTTTACGCCCTTCGGCAATCGCAGGCTGAGTTGCACTTCATCCGGCCTGCCGTCGCCATGGAACGTCACCCTTCCGGTTACTTTCTCACCACCGCCTTGCAGAGCCAGATCGACCCTGCCCCAGCGCGTCGGCGCGCCATCGATGCGGATCGGCTGGCCGGAGGCAAACCAGTCGCGTGGAATGGCCTTGCCGAGATAAAGCGTTTCGCTGTCCGACGCCTCGAAGACCAGCATCCAGCGGACCAGTTTCGGAATGGTGAGTTGCGCCGGGATGCAATAGAGCGGCAGGTCGCCATCTATGCCGGTCACCTCTCCGGCCACCCAGGTGCCGGGTGTATGTGAGTGGTAGCGGTGCGAATGCAGGAACAGCAGGTATTCCTCGATGCGGCCGGAACGCAGAAGCTGCTGGGCGTAACCATAGGAGATAAAGCCCAGCTGGCTGCGCGACGTTTCATTGGCCGGCGCGATATTGGCGACCACGCCGATACAGGTACCGCCATGGCCACGCACACCATCGATTACAGTCTGCGCCAGGTCATCGGGCATGACATCGGCATGCAGCATTTCGGCATAGACACGATGCGCCCAGCCCTGTTCGGTGCGCTGCTTTTTCTCCCGCGCCTCGGCATACGCCTCGCGGTGGGTCAGCTTTGCGCCCGGCAGAATGGCGACATAGGCCGGCGTCAGATCCTTGCGCACATTGGCGCGCAGGGTCTTCACCAGTTGCGCTTGCAATTGAACGGCGTGTCGGCTCCAGTCTTTTGCCAGGGCCGCCTGATCCGGCGCAATCACCGGCCAGACACGAGCGATATCGCGCCAGCCACGCACGGCAAAGGCGGAATTGTTCCAGTACGGCTTCCACCACAGGGTCGGATCGGGATGCAGACAGGCGTCGGATTCGCTCCAGCCGTCGATCAGGCCGAAACCGGCGTCGTCAACCGGCTTTTTCAGGCTGAGATCGTGCATTTCGGTGAGGATAGCGGCGGTATTGGCGATCTTGCCGGCGTGGATGCGCAGGGTCACCACATCGCCGGTATAGGCGAAATAGCGCGCCAGCAGGCTTAGGGTCAGGCCAAATTGCGGGGTTTCCGGCCCGCGCATATTGATCATGCCGTCAGGCGCCGTGAAGTCGTTGAAATAGTTGTCGAGCACCGCCTTGGCCTGATCGAAGCGGCCCCATTCGAGATTGGCGTAGAGCGACGAGGTCAGGATATCCTGGAAGCCGTCATATTCCGGGCCGAAATAGTCGCGGTCAACCACGCCGTATTTCGGATAGACGCCTTGCGGCCGTGTCATCAGTTCCTTGGCGAAGGCGTGGCTGACCATATCGCCCAAAGCCTTGTCAGGAATGGTCAGGGCGCACTGATCGCGCACTTCATTCTGCCAATAGGCGGCAAAATCAAACAACCCCTTGTAGAAATCGGCGGCGGAAGGCTCGGTCCGGCGCGGCGGATAGGGTGCGTAGGAATAGCCAAACGTCGTCTTCACCGGCTGGCCATTGTCATACTGGATGGTGCGGTGCCAGGTCTGGACCAGCAGGGCATCGGGCGCCTTGACATCGGCAAAGACCAGCAGGTCGTAATAGCGCGTCGGCGACACCTCGATGATCTTGTGAATCGCCGGCAGCCAGCCTCCGAGCATCCCTTCCCACCGTTTTTTCGCCATATCGTCGCCCTGCAATTCCGGGAAGGCATGCTCCGGGCGATAACCGCGTGTGCGGCCATTCGGGAAGACCGGCATGGTGTCGCCCTGCTGGCGCGTCCCGACAAAATTGGTCCAGGCCATGCGGGTGCCGAGTTCGTCAGCTTTGAAATTCCAGCCGGCCGGTGGCGCAGCGCGGCGCACCGCTTCCGGATCGGGATCACCACCACCCGCCAGCAGTTTGTCAGCCAGCAGGTCGGCATCGGCCAGGCAGATATCCTTCAGCGCCAGGCCGAGATAGCTGGGCTTGATATCGTCAAAACAGGCTTCCAGCCGCTTTGGCATAACCAAAGCCTCGTCACCCTTGATAAAGGTGATAACGCCGTCGCGTTTGCTTTGGTCCTCATAGACTGTCCAGCCATCGAACTCCGCCAACTTCGCATGACCAGATACCGGCGCTTCGCCAGCGGGTATCAATTTCGGCCCGGCCTGTGCCGGTCCGGCGAAAGCAGGCGCGGCCACGGCAGCGACTGTGGACCCCATCAGAAAGGCGCGGCGGTCGAAACGAACGGACATGAAAGGCTCCTTGAGATCAAAAATAAAGGGCGCCGCCGGATGAACCGGCAACGCCCCTGGGTACACTTACATACACATACGCTTAGAAAGACGTCGACAGGCCAAGGAAGAACATCCGGCCCAGCGGATCATAGGTGCTGGGGAAGGTGTTGCCGTTGCCGTTCTGAACCAGCAGGCCACCCATGATAGCGGGTGGATCCTTGTCGAACAGATTGTTGACGCCGGCGCGCAGCACGAGGCCGTGCGGCAGGTTCTTGGTCATCGCCAGATCGATATAGTTATAGGCTTCAATCTCTGCATTCAGCGTCGACTTGGTGCCGGTCAGGTACTGGTCATCGGTGTTGGTCGCCAGTTCGGCCTTGCCGAAATAACGCCAGTTGATGGACACTGAGGTGGGCGCCCAGACATTGTCACCCGGCACCGCCCAGGTGGTGCGCAGGTTGTGGCGCCACTTCGGCTTGGGCTGACCACAGGCGCCGCCGAACAAGCCAGTGCAGTCATAGGAGCCAAGGCCCGGAAGCACTTCGGTTTCCAGCGAGTTCAGATAGGTGCCGACCAGAGAGAAGCTGAGGCTGCCATAATCATGGCCGAATACCTGTTCCGTTTCGAGATTATAGCTCGCACTGACGTCAATACCTGTGGTTTCCAGGAAGCCGGTATTGATATTGGTATTGATGACATAGCCGCCCAGTGCCTTGTTGTAACCAAACAGGGCGCCGGTCACAGGGTTACGCACAATCAGCCCGCAATAGAACGGGTCGCCGGTATTGACGCACTGACTGACGGCGACCTGCGGATCGACCGTGCCGATGTAACCTTCGATCCGAATTTTGTAATAATCGAGGCTAACCATAAGCGGCAGACCGCGTGGGGTGAAGACGAAGCCATAGGTCGTCGTCTTGGCTTCTTCCGGGTTGAGGTCCGGATTGCCGCCGCCAAGGCCGGAACCGACATCGGCCGGCGTCGCTTCGATCGTGCCATACTGACCGGGCTTCACCCCAGTCAAAGCACAAGCGGCCTCGGATTTAGCAGGCGTCGGGCCGGCGCAAGGATCGATCAGGCCGACATTACCGACTTGCTGTGAGGCGAACAGTTCGCTGACATTTGCCGCGCGCATGGCTTTGTTGTAGCTGGCGCGGAACAGGATGTCGCTCGTCGGCGCATAGCGCGCTTCGACCTTATAGGTTTCGGTCTTCTTTTCTTCGCCCTTGGCAGTTGGCGATTCCGAATTATAGGTTGAGCTGCGGTAACCGAACGACGTATTCAGCGACTTGATGAACGGCTTGTTGCTGACGATCGGCACTTCAATTTCAGTGAAGTATTCGTCAGCCGAGATTTTGCCGTGGGCTTCCGGAATATCCGCATCCAGTTGTGTTTGGTCGCGCTTCTCATCAATGGCTTCCTTGCGGCTTTCAACGCCCAGGACGATCGCTACGCCATCATCCGCCCAAGGGGAAGTTATGCCGTATTTGCCCAGGTCGCCACTGACGAAGGCATTGAAGACATTGATGCTTTGTTCGTTGCGCGTGAAGGTCGGCGCGTAGATGAAATCCAGGCCTTCGGCCGATGGGCCATTGGCGCTGAACACATCGATCGGCTTACACCCTTTCGACTGATCGATACAAACCGGCGTGCCATTGTCCATTACCGCCATCAGCGCCTGACCAGCCAGATCCTGATTGATGTCATTCTGATAATTGAACTGACCGATCGTGGTGGCGTACATATAGCTGGCGTCATAGCTCCAGGCATCGTTGATTGCGCCGCGGAAACCGCCGGCGAAACGATAATCCGTATGGCGCATGTCATTGCGACGACCGGGACCGGTAGCGGCGCGATAGACGACCTGGGTCTGAGCAACAGCGTCCGTGCCATAAGCCGCGCCACAAAGGATGGCGCCCTGCTGAGCGCTCAGGAACGGATTGTCGCAGTTGACGTCGAAGGCCCGTCCCGCCCAGATGGCCGAAGGGGCGACCTGGCTGACCGAGTGGTCATCCATGAACATGAAGCTGCCATAGGCTTCAACATGGTCATTGACCTTGTAGTTGGCGAAGGCACCGGCATTGTAACGCTCTGAATTACGCAGGGTGTAGTTGTCCGGCGCGTAATTGTAGTTGAACGAGGCGTCGTTCAATACCCAGTTCTTCGAGCCGTCCTTGGAGTTGGCGTAATCCACATTCTTGCCCGGAGAATCGATAACCGTGCCGTCCGCGCTCGTCACAGTCAGAGGGCGGAAACGACCGAAGGCATGAGAGCTGGAACCACCACAGCGGAAGGTCGAGCCGTCCGGATCATTGAATTCGAGCGCACAGGTGGAATAGTCGCGTGCATCCTGGCGCACGGCTTCCATTTTGCGATAGCCGAAATAGCCAGTGACATTACCCTTGCCGTCTTCAAGATTGGAACCGAACGAAATGTTGAAATCGTACTTCTGGCCGTCCCAGACATTTTCCTTGGCCGGAGTGATTCCTGCCGACTTCTGTATACCGCGTAGGTAATCATCGTCGTTGGTATGCTGATAAACGCTGTATTGAGAATCGAACTTGATACCGTTCAGGTGCTTGCGCATGATAAAGTTGACGACACCGGACATGGCGTCCGAGCCGTAAACCGATGAGGCACCACCGGTCAGGACATCGGTGCGCTCCACCAGGGAAGACGGGATGAAGTTGAGGTCGACACCGAGCGTCGGCAGAAAGCGCTGACCGTCGATCAGGACCAGTGAGCGGTTGCCGCCCAGGCTGCGCAGGTTGACTCCCGCCGTACCATCGGAATTGTTCGACTGGTTTTCATTGTTGCCAGCTTCAATCTGCGGCAGCGATTTCAGGAAGGAATCCACGGCGATCGCGCCTTGGAGCTTGACCTCCTTGGCATCCACCGTGGTGATCGGCGAAGCGCTCTTGAGATTGGGCCGGCGGATACGCGTGCCGGTAACCACCACCATCGTGGGCTGGGCTTCATCCGCTACGGGTGCGGCATCTTGTGCGAAAGCGGGGCTCATGACTGTGGCAGAGCTGATGGCTGCCAAAGCGGCCCCGGTCATTATAATGGCTCGTTTATTCATCTTCATTGTGAAATCCCTAGTTAAGCGCCAAATAATTTACCCGCTTTACGGGCGCCCCAGTCACAGAGCCGCCGCAATATGACGCCAGAGAAACAAATCACTGCTTTAATGTGAGGTCAATTATAAATTATACGATTTTGAAACATAAAGTATACGAAAATGCCTTATTTCTACAGGTGAGACTTTTATGTCATGCTGAAACCCGCTTTTTGCTTTGCATATCAAAGGAAAATACTATCGTGACCCTTGATACTCGCTTGGCTTTTCCCTGAGCGAATCCACCTTCAATATCTTACCGTCCGGACTCCATGACCGCAGTTACCGCATTCAGAGCCATTACCGAGGCCGACTTTGCGGCACACATTCGCCCGCTTAATCAACCTGTGGCGCTTAAAGGTCTCATAGATAAATGGCCGGCCGTCGCACTTGGGCGCGCATCAGACGAAAACCTGGTTGATTATCTCAAGGCCTTCGACACCGGCGAGCCGGCAGGTGTTTATCTCGGCCCCCCGGAAATTCGCGGAAACTTCTTTTATGGAACCGATACCCGAAGCGAAAATTTCCGTCATGGTCCGGCCCCCATTCCCATGGCGCTTGACAGGCTGTTGGCGGCGCGCGGCGATGACAACCCGCAATCGATTTATGTTCAATCCGTCTCTGTTAAAAAACACATGCCCGGTTTTGCCGATGAAAACAGGCTCTCTCTATTACCTGAGGTGGAGCCCCGCATCTGGATTGGCAATCAAACGGTCACCCGCGCCCATTACGATCTGAGTTATAATATTGCCTGCGTGGTGGCGGGACGTCGGCGTTTTTACCTGTTTCCGCCTGAACAGCTCGTCAATCTCTATCCTGGCCCATTCGATCGGACCATCGGCGGCGTGCCGGTCAGCATGGTGGATGCGGAAAACCCCGATCTGTCGCGTTACCCCCGGTTTGCCGAGGCCCGGAAGGTCATGCAGACTGTTGAACTGGAAGCCGGCGATGCGCTCTATATCCCTTATGGCTGGTGGCATCAGGTCCACTCGCTGTCGCGCTTCAATGTGCTGGTCAACTACTGGTGGGATGATGCCCCGAAGGCCGCGGCCGCAGGCTATGACGCTTTGTTCCACGCCATACTGGCCATTCGCGATATGCCCGAAGGTCATCATACCTTATGGAAGTCGCTGTTCGATTATTACGTCTTCATCGAAGGCGGTGATCCGCTCTCGCATCTGGCTGCGGGTGACAAGGGCTCACTCGGCCCGCTGACACCGGAATTGACCGCGCGCATCCGTGCCTTCCTGCGCAAAGGATTAGCATAAGGGTTTCCCTGCCGTCAAAAATACGCTAGGCGGCGTTAACAAAGGGAAGCAAAAAAATGACGACCAAACCTCCGCTCAACTCACCGTTCAAGGTGCTGATCGCCAGCCTGGCCGGCACGACCATCGAGTTTTTCGACTTTTACGTCTATGCAACGGCGGCGGTGCTGGTCTTCCCTACCCTGTTTTTCCCGTCCAGCGACCCGACCTCGGCGATGCT
This sequence comes from uncultured Asticcacaulis sp., assembly GCA_946480125.1. The sequence continues at coordinate 36 of CAMLIY010000031.1, read as the reverse complement.
GCAATCCTTCGCCACCTTCTCGATCGCCTTCTTCGC
>CAMLIY010000030.1 GCA_946480125.1 uncultured Asticcacaulis sp. | reverse complement strand
AAGGTCCAGCGGAAGCCGTTGACCAGATAGACGATCGGGTTGAACAGGGTGACGTGTTGCCAGAATTCCGGCAGCATCTTGATCGAATAGAAGGTGCCGCCAAGGAAGGTCAGGGGGGTGATGATCAGCAGCGGCACCACCTGGAGCTTCTCGAAACCATCAGCCCAGACGCCCAGAATAAAGCCGAACAGCGAGAAGGTCAGGGCGATCATGATCAGGAACACAAACGCCCAGACTGGGTGAACGATATCATAGGGCACGAACAGGCGCGCCGTGATGAGGATAATAGTGCCGAGGATCACCGACTTTGTGGCCGCCGCCCCGACATAGCCCAGCAAGGCCTCGACCACTGAAACCGGCGCCGACAGCAATTCATAGATCGTGCCGGTAAAGCGCGGCAGATAGATACCGAACGAGGCGTTGGAGGTGCTCTCGGTCAGTATCGACAGCAGGGTCAGGCCCGGCACGATAAAGGCGCCATAGGAAACACCATCAACCAGGCTCATCTGGCTGCCTATGGCCGAGCCGAAGACGATAAAATAGAGCGAGGTCGAGATGACCGGCGCGGCGATGCTCTGGAACAGGGTGCGCCAGGTGCGGTGCAGTTCGAAAAAATAGATGGCGCGGACGGCGTGGAGATTGAGGGGCATTACTTTTTCTCCACGAGATCGACAAAGATATCCTCAAGCGACGAGCGCTTGGTGCTGACAGATTTGAAATCGATCTGCTTGTCCATCAGGGCCTTTAGCACATCGGCGACGCCGGCGTCTTCCACATCGCCTTCACCGATCAGGACAAAGGTCAGGGTTTCGCCATCGTCAGAGAGGTCGAGTGTTTGCGGGATGTCCGGCGGGGCGTCGAGTTTCGATTTCAGGCCGATGGTGACGCGCGTCTGGCCGAGCTTTTTCATCAGGGCGTATTTTTCCTCTACCAGAATGATTTCGCCCTTATTAATGACGCCGATGCGGTCGGCCATCTCCTCGGCCTCCTCGATATAGTGGGTGGTCAGGATAATGGTCACGCCCTCATCACGCAGGTGGCCGATCATCTTCCACATATCGCGGCGCAGTTCGACATCGACCCCGGCGGTCGGCTCATCGAGGAACAATATCTTCGGCTCGTGCGACAGCGCCTTGGCGATCAGCACGCGACGCTTCATGCCGCCGGACAGGGTGGCGATCTTGTTATCCTTCTTGTCCCACAAGGAGAGGTCTTTTAGTACCTTTTCGATATGCGCCGGCTTGGGTGCCAGGCCGAAGAGGCCGCGCGAAAAGCTGACGGTCGACCAGACAGTCTCGAACATATCGGTCGCCAGTTCCTGTGGCACCAGACCGATTTTGGCGCGGGCGGCGCGGTAATCTTTGGTGATGTCGTGGCCATCGGCGATGACCGTGCCGCCGGTTAGCTTGACCAGCCCGCAGACGATGCCGATCAGGGTGGTCTTGCCGGCGCCATTCGGGCCGAGGAGGGCGAAGATTTCGCCGCGTTTGATATCAAGATCGATCGATTTCAGCGCCTGGTGACCACTTTTATAGGTCTTGTCGAGGTGTTTGATCGATATGATCGAATCCATCTGATTTCCTTTGCCGGATAGTGTGCCGCCTATATAGTCATGCATGCGCCAAAAAACGACAGGGGATGTTTGCCGATGAAGAGAGTTTTGCTTTTGGGGCTGGTATTCATGGCCTTTGGTGTACAGGCGAAAATGCCCGCAGCGGATACGGTCTACCGCAATGGCTATATCTATACGGTCGATGCGGCCAACAGCGTGGCCCAGGCGATGGCGGTAAAGGACGGCCGGATCGTCTATGTCGGGGATGAGGCCGGGGCGAAAACCTTTACTGGCCGCCAGACGCAGGTGATCGACCTTAAAGGCCGAATGGTCATGCCGGGCCTGATCGACGGTCACATGCACCCGCAATCGGGCGGATTGCGCATGCTCAACTGCAATCTCAACTATGAAAGCCTGACCATCCCTGAATTTCAGGCGCGCATCCAGAAATGCGCCGATGATGACAAGGGAGCGGGGCCCGACGACTGGTTGCAGGTCATCAACTGGTTCGAGCAGGGGGCGAAGCCGCAGGGCACCGTCCTGACGCGGGTCGCGCTCGATGGCGTGAAGACTACCCGACCGATCAAGGTCCATTCGTCCTTCGGCCATTCTAACCTGACCAATACGCGTGGTCTGCAACTGGCCGGTATCACCCGTGAAACGCCCGACCCCAAGGACGGCAAGATCGTGCGCGATTCTTCAGGCGAGCCGACGGGGCTGTTACAGGATGCGGCGCAGGAGCTGATTGACAAACTGGTGCCGCCGCCCTCGGTCGAGACAAATTACCAGGCGACGCAACTGGCGCTAAAGGCCATGCGTGAGCAGGGGATTACCTCGTTTCTTGATGCCTATACCGATATCGAGACCATGACGGCCTATCGCTCCATCTCAAAAGAAGGCGGGCTAACGGCGCGGGCGCATTTCGCCGTACTGATCGATTCCCCGGCAGATTATGATGCCGACAAGGCCATAGACGAGGTTTTGGAGGAGAAGGCCCGGTTCGAGCAAAAGCCGGATGGCGCCAAACCGATAATGAAAGTCGATACAGCCAAGTTGTTTTTGGATGGCGTCTATTCGGCGCCGGCCCTTTCAGCGGTGATGGTCGAGCCCTATTTCGAAAATGGCAAGCCAGGGCATAATTACGGGCCGAAGCCCTATTTTTCGCAGGCACAGCTTGATAACACCCTGATCAAACTGGCGGCGGCGGGGCTTAATCCGCATATGCACGCCGATGGCGATGGCTCGGTACGGATGGGGTTGAATGCGGTCGAGGCGATGCGAAAAGTGCATCCGGCGGATGATATCCGTCCGGCTATCGCCCATGACGAGATCGTTGATCCGGCGGATTACAAACGCTATGCCGCGGTGGGCGCTCTGCCGGTGCTGTCCTTTCAGTGGGAACGGCCTTCCATCGATATCGCACAATCAATGGCGGCGTTGGGGCCGGTGCGGTCGGCGCTGATGGAGCCGGCGGGCCTGCTTGAAATCTACGGCGCGCGCATTGTCTATGGTTCGGACTGGCCGGTGGATGCGCTCGATGAATGGCTGGCCCTGCAGATCGCCGTGACGCGCCAGGCGATCGGCGAGGATGCCGTGACCTATCCGGATCGGCTGGGCATCGATCCCGGTCTGACGGTGGCGCAGGCGGTGCGGGCAATCACCTTCAATGCCGCCTACAGCTTGCGTCAGGATAAGGAAACAGGCTCGCTCGAAGCCGGCAAATTCGCCGACCTGATCGTGCTTGATCGCAATCTGTTCCAGATCAAGCCGGTAGAAATCAGCGGCACGCAGGTGCTGATGACCATGATCGGCGGCAAGGTGGTCTATCAAGCGGATGACCTGAAATAGGACTCCCCAACACCAACGGGTTCTGAAGTTCACGCAAAGAAAAGGGCCGGCGAGGGGGATATTCGCCGGCCCTAAGTCACTGTCACTCAGACTTTATTTGAATTTGTAGGTAACTTGCAGGAAGCCTGAGCGGCCGATGCCGTCATACCAGTTGCTGTAATAGTAGGGATAGCTGACCCACGTGTCGTCATGCGGCGGTTTGGTGTCGAAGAGGTTGTCGATCGCCAGCGAAATGCTGACATCCTCATTCACTTCATATTGTACCGAGCCGTTATAGGTGGTGTAAGACGCAACCCAGGCATCTTCGTCGTAATTAGGCAGGCGGTCGACAAAATTACCGTCAATGTTGAATTTCCACTTGCCGGTTTTCAGGTTGACGCTGGCCGAAGCCTTATTACGCGGTATGTAATAGTCGGAATCGACGGCCAGTTTATCGATGGCGTCATCGCCGGCATAACGCGTATAGTCGTGATCATTGACATGGGTATAGCTGCCACTCAGCCCCAGAATGCCGATCGGCGTATCGAAACGCAGATGACCGGCGATATCGATACCTGAGGTCGATTCCTTGGCGACATTGATCGGACTGACGAAGACCATCGAAATATCGCCGTCCCCGTCACGCGTGACGCGGGAAATGGCGTCCTGGCAGGTGGGGCTGGATATATCCTGCAAACCGTTGCGGCATTCGCCTTCGGTACGGGTCAGGTTATTGACCACCAGATCCTCGACTTCACCTTCCATCTTGATGTTGAAATAGTCGACGCTGATATCAAACATGCGGGATGGCGCCCAGACGATACCGGCATTGACCGATTCACTGGTTTCGGGTTTCAGATTCAGATTGCCGCCGGTCTGGACGCGGATGCGCCCGCCGCGCCCGCAATCATCCGGATACTCGGAATCCGGATCGTTGTAGCACTGGTAATAATCGGTGGCGCTGCCTTCTTCATAACCGATGCCGCGATAGACATAGTTGAGGTCCGGGGCGCGGAAACCTGTACCCCAGGCGGCGCGGAACAGAAGGGTTTTGAGCGGGCGATATTCGAGACCGAGATTATAGGTGGCCTCGCCCACGCTGTGGCCGGCATAATCATAATGATCGTAGCGGGCGGCGGCGCTGGATGACAGGGTGGAAAGCAGCGGGATCGAAAATTCCACGGCGGCCGCGGAATGCGTACGGTGTCCCTTGGCGGTAAAATCCACCCAGCTGAAATAGTAGGGTTGCGTGGCTTTCGGGTCGGTGCCCTGATTGTAATCCTGGCGGCCGGTTTCGACGAGGAAGTTGAAACCCACAGGCCCGGCAGGCATCTGGAACAGGTCCTGGGTGCCGATCTGGGCCGAGAGTTCGGCCACGGAGCTGCGCGGCTTATAGGTGCCGGTCTCGGCAATGGACGCATATTCCGCCGGCGTGAGGGGGGTATAGAAGCGCGTCGGGTCGGCGTTGAAGACAGGCAGGCCATAGCCATCGTCTTCACCGAGATATTCCGGATCTGTGTCCATGCCGAGCTGTGGCCCCAGGAAGAAGGCATTGGCCTTGGCGGCATTGATGAAGGGGAACTTGACTTCCGCGTTGTATACGCTGGCATTGAGCGACAGTTCGTATGACCACTTGTCTTCGCTGCCGAAGGTGCCGCGTACGCCGGGCGTGATGGTGAAGGTGGTGGCATCAACGCGGCGCATGGCCTTATCAAGCCCGCCCATTTCTTCAGGCGTGAAGATGCGGTACCAGTTGTCGGTTCCGTCGGTGCCCGGGTTTATATTATAAAAGTCACCGACATCATTGCCGGTTTCATCCTGATAGCCCCACGAGGTCGGGCGTTTCAACAATTTCAGCTTTGAAATGCCGAACTGGACATCGGTAAAGAAATGGGTGCGGTCGTTAAGGTCGTAGGTAAACGAGCCGACAAAATTGGCTGAGTGGCGTTCGGACTGGATGGTGCGGTAAGCCACGGCTTCGTTACTGCCGCAATAGCCGCCCAGATTGTCTCCGTCGCTGTAATAGTCGTCCGTCGCGTACTGGGTGGTTCCGCCATTGGTGCCGCTGGAGAGCGCGCATTGCGCTTCGGTCGGATCGATGGCGTAGACATCGTAATTAACACGAAGCCAGTTTTGCACCGGCAGATCGTAGCCGGAGCCGGCGGGCGCATCGAGCGCCGAATCCTGCGCCTTGCGCTGATAACCATAGATCAGATCGGTCCACTGGACTTCGCCACCGAAGACGCCGTGGAACTTGCCGGCGTCAAAGCCGGAAGAATAGTTCAGGCGGTGCGACTGACCACCGCCCTTCTCGGTCCAGCCGTAGCGGTAATCGAGTGTGGTGCCGTCATAATGCTCTTTGAGCTTGAAGTTCACCACCCCGGCCAGGGCGTCCGAGCCATAAATGGCGGAGGCGGAACCGGAGAGGATTTCAATCTGATCCACCATGCCCAGCGGAATATTGGAGATATCGGTAAAGTTGGAATCGCCATTGAACGGCATTGGGAAATCGGCAACCCGCCGCCCATTGACCATGACCAGGGTATGGTTAGGGCCAAGGCCGCGCAGATCAACCTGTTGCGCGCCCGGCGAATAGTCGGCGGCATTGCCGGATTGCTGGCCCTGGGTGTCACCTCCATTTTGTGTCACCGTCTTGAGCACATCAGGCACACTGGCATAGCCGCCGGCGCGGATTTGATCGGAGGTGATCACGGTGACCGGCGCCGGACCTTCCTTCTGCGTACGCGGAATGCGCGAACCGAGGACGACAACGGTCTGGGGTTCATCGGCGGCAGGTGTGGCTGCGGTATCCTGTGCATTGGCCGCGCCGTGCAGGCCGTAAAAGCTGCATCCGGCAAGCAAGGTCAGCTTGCAAAGACGGCCGAGGGTCATATTAGGCCTGGTGTTCAGCATGGGCAGCTCCTGTTTTACGTAACGTTGTTCGCAAGTGCAAATGGGATAAATGTGCAAATATAGTTTCAAATTGCACTATTTTTGCGGAAACATGAGGAAAAGTGACATCATTGTGTCAAACTTGGCAATCAAATTGTTGCCATAAGGACAATTTGCGATCACAGTTATGGTCATATGTTGCATTTGCGCACTAAACCGTACGGAGTTCGTCATGCGTTATCCGATTCTCGCCTTAAGTCTCGCCCTGGTGGCGTTAAATCTCGGTAATGTCGCGCAGGCAGAAGAATGGAAGGCCGGTCCGGGCTACAAGACATTCATCATCGGTGATGAAGCGAAGCCGACCACCGATCCGGTCAAGGGCGGTTTCCTGCTCAGTGGCGGCGGCGAATGGGCCTATGATGCCTTCCGCTGGTTTACCGCCCACGCCGGTCACGGCCATATTGTCGTGCTGCGGGCTTCGGGCACCACGGAATCACAGGATGAATTCTATAACAAAGTAAAGGGCGCGGCCTCGGTGCGTACCTTCCTGTTCACCGACCGCAAGGCGTCCTATGACGCCAGATTGCTCGACGCGGTGAAGCATGCAGACGGTATTTTCCTGGCGGGTGGCGATCAGTCCAACTATGTCCGCATGTGGAAGGGCACGCCGCTCAACGCAGCGCTTGACGCCCATGTGGCGGCGGGCAAGCCGATCGGCGGCACCTCGGCTGGTTTGGCGGTGCAAGGGTCCTGGCTTTACGGCGCCATGGATGGCAACAGTATTACCTCGCCGGAAGCCATGAAGGACCCGATGGGGCCGGGGAATACCATTGTGGGCGATTTCCTGCATTCGGCACCATTGGCCAATATCGTCACCGACAGCCATTTCGATGTCCGCGATCGCCTGGGGCGCCTGATTGCTTTCGTGGTGAAGGCCGAAAGCCTTCGCGATGCCGATGGTAAACGTTATGCCCAACCCCTGGTCGGCCTGGGTATCGATCAGGAAGCTGCCATGACGATAGAGGCGGACGGTGCAGCCAGGGTTTATTCCAATCTCGACGGTCATGCCTGGCTGGTTCAGGGCGGTGAACTTCATGACTTGGCGCCGGGCAAGCCGCTTAATATCAGGAATGTCAGCGTCACCGGCATCGGCAAGACCAGCACCTTCAATATCAAAACTCTGGAGGTCGGCCAGCCGGCCTTTACGCGCACCTATGATGTCACAGACGGGGTGCTGACAAAACAAAATCACTGGTCGCTCGCCATTCATGGTGGCGCCGGCGTGATCGATCGCGGAGATCTGACGCCGGAAACCGACGCCGCCTATCGCGCCGGGCTCAATGCTGCGCTGGCGGCGGGGCAGGCCGTGCTCGATAAGGGCGGATCGTCGCTCGATGCGGTCGAGGCGACGCTCAAGCCGCTGGAAGACAATCCCCTGTTCAACGCCGGCAAGGGCGCGGCGATCGCGGCGGACGGCAATGTCTATCTCGACGCCGCCATCATGGACGGCGGCACGATGAAAGCCGGCGCCGTGGCGGCTTTGACGCGCACCAAAAACCCGATCATGGCGGCGCGCGCCGTCATGGACAAGACGCGCCACGTTTTGCTGGCGGGTGAGGGCGCGGACGCCTTCTCAAAAACCCAGGGTCTGGTGCAGGAAGATCCCGGCTATTTCCATACGCCCGAACGTGAGCAGATGCTCAAGGCGTGGAAGAAAGACAACACCGCCATGATAAACCCGACCCATATGTACGGCACGGTGGGCGCGGTGGCGATCGACAGCGACGGCCATCTGGCGGCGGCGACTTCGACCGGCGGCCTGACCGGCAAGCAATGGGGCCGTATCGGCGACTCGCCGCTTATTGGCTCAGGCACCTATGCGCGCGATGGCGACTGCGCCGTCTCGGCCACCGGCACCGGCGAATATTTCATCCGCGATTCCGCCGGCCGTCAGGTCTGCGACCGCGTGCGCTGGAACCATCAGGATATCGAAGCGGCCGCCTACGACACCATCATGTCGATCGGATCGATCGGGGGTGACGGTGGTCTGATCGCCATGGACGCGAGCGGCAAACCGGCCTTTGCCATCAACGACATTGGCATGTATCGTGGGACTGTATCTTCCGATTCCCCCGTTATCCGAACGGCGATCTATGGCGATGAAAAGCTGAAAAAATGACCACCCGCAAGCCCGCACCTGAACTGGACGCCATTGACCGCAAGCTTATGGCCTCCTTGCGCGAAAATTCCCGTCTTCCGGTGTCACAGCTGGCAAGCATGTTGGATATCCCGCGCACTCAGGTCTATGCCCGGCTGGAACGGCTTGAGACCGAGGGCATTATTGACGGTTACACCGTGAGATTAGGCCAGGCTTATTCGAAATCCCGCCTGCGGGCGCATGTCATGATCAAAACAATGCCGCGCCTGTGCCAGGAGGTCGAATTGAAGCTGCCGGAGATTCCGGAAGTGTCGGCTGTCTATGCCATCAGCGGCGAATACGATATTATTGTGCTGGTCGAGGCGGCTGACAGTATTGAGATGAATGAACTGATAAACCGCATCGGTCTGCTTGATGGTGTGGAGCGCACCACGACCTCGATCATCCTGGCGGCGAAGCTCGAACGTTAATCCGGCGCGATCTTGACGGCGGGGATAAAAAACGCGACCTTGCCCCCACTTCGCGGCGGACACGGCACATGCGTTACGATACCGAACATAAAGAACGGACCCGCCTGCGGTTGCTGACCGAGGCCGCCATCATGCTGCGCGAGGAGGGACCGCACGGCCTGAGCGTCGCCACCCTGATGAAGCGGCAAGGCCTGACCCACGGCGGCTTCTACGCCCATTTCGCCTCCAAGGACGACCTGATCGCCCAGGCCATCGATGTGATGTTCGAGCGCACTTGCGAGCGTTTCCAGATGAAGACGCGCGGATTGGAACCGCAGGCGGCGCTGCTGGCCTATATTGGCTATTATCTGTCGGCCGCCCATTACAACAAGCCGGGACAAGGCTGCGCTATTCCGGCGACGGCCGGCGATGTGTCGCGGCTGGAGCCGGAGGCGCGAAAACGCTTCGAAGTCGGTGTCACCACCCTGCAAAAGCTGATCGCCGCTCAGTTTCGGCTGATCGGTTTTTCGCCTGATGACGCCATGAACCAGGCCGTGGCACTGCTGGCCGATATGTCCGGCGCGGTGATCATGGCGCGGGCGGTGAAGTCGCCGGTCATGCAGAAGCACATTACCAGCGCGGCCCATGGCGCTATTCTGGCACGGCTGCGAATCTATCAGCCAGACTTTGGCTTTGAAACCGAAGTGACCCCGGCGCCGCTAAAAATTCCCCGCGCCAAACCCGCCCGCAAATCAGCCTTACGCGCCGACTAGAGTCGGCAGGGCCGCGAACCAGATGGCCAGTCGCTCTATCGCGTCCTCTATCTCAGGCGTCGATACCGCGAAGCTGAAGCGGATAAAGCGATGGCCCTCGACCGGATCGAAGTCAAGGCCTGGGGCGGTGGCGATGCCGGTTCCGCGCAGCAGGTCCTGGCAGAAGTCCAGGCTGTTGTTGGTCAGGTGACCGATATCGGCATAGATGTAAAAGGCGCCGTCGGGCGGGGCGATCACGGTCAGTCCCAGGCGCGGCAAGGCATCGAGCAGCAGTTGGCGGTTGCGGGCATAGACCGCGACATGGCCCTGGAGTTCCGCGCGGCAGTCGAGCGCCACCAGGCCGGCGTGCTGGCTGAGGGAGGGCGCGGTCAGGAACAGGTTGCCGACATAGGCGCGCGCCCGCTCCAGATGTTGGGGCGGCACCAGCAGCCAGCCCAGTCGCCAGCCGACCATGCTGAAATATTTGGAGAAACTGCTCACGACCCAAGCATCCGGCGCGAATTCAAGCAGGGAATGCGCCAGTTCGATATAGCTCAGGCCATGGTAAATCTCATCGGAGATGATGCGAATGCCGCGCTGGCGGCAGACCATGGCGATCGCCTCAAGTTCATCAGCCGCGATGATCGTGCCAGTCGGGTTGGCCGGACTGGCGATGATGACGCCATCCGGCGCCGGGTCTATAGCGGCCAGGGCGTTGGCGGTCAGCTGGAAGCGCACCGCGGCGTCACATGGAATTTCGACCGGGACCTGACGCAAGGCCTTGACCGTATTGCGATAGGCGACGTAACCTGGTCGCGCCATGGCGATACGGGCGCCAGGTTCGAAGTTTGAGATCAGCGCCAGCAGCAGGGCCGGTGAGGCCCCACAGGTCAGGATGAACTGTTCCGGCGCGACCGTCACACCGTAGGTTTCCAGGTAGTGGCGGGCGAGGCGGGCCTTGAGCGCCGGGCTTTCCCAATAACCGAGGCCGTCCGTATCGAGAACCTGATGCGCTGTGGCAATGGCGGCGGCCGGTGCGCCGGTGGACGGCTGGCCGAACTCCATATGGATGATCGAACGCCCCTCGGCCTTGAGCGCGTGCGCCAGCCGGCTGATGGCGATGGCGTGGAAGGGGTCGATATCACCAGTCATGAAGTTAAGCTCTGAAAAGCTTCACTCCTAGACCAGCCAGCGATCTCGCCCAACCCGAAAAATAGCCATATGCCACTATTTCCCTTGTGACAGCCGCAGATACACGTCCCGCAGCGTTGACTCCAGTGTGGAAGTCTTTTGTAAATAGGCTTAAGGTCGCGCAACGGCGCCGGGGAAGAACCATATGCAGACGCAACGCATCAGGAAAATCGTCATTGTCGGCGGCGGCACTTCGGGATGGATGGCGGCGTCGCTGTTTTCCAAGGTGATGGGCACGGTGATGTACGATGTCACCCTGATCGAATCGGATGAAATCGGTACGGTCGGCGTCGGCGAGGCGACCATTCCACCGATCCTCCAGTTCAATAAACTGCTCGATATCAATGAGGATGAGTTCATTCGCGAAACCAGCGCCACCTTCAAGCTGGGTATCCGCTTCGATGGCTGGCGCGACGGCCAGGACAGCTATTTCCATCCGTTTGGCTATCTGGGCCAGGATATGGATGGCATCAGTTTTAACCATTACTGGATGCGCTTCGCCCATCTGAGTGGCAATGCCGATTTTGGCCGCTTCAATACCGAAACACAGGCGGCGATGCAGGCCCGGTTTGGCCGCTCGCCACCGGGCGATGGCCGTGACAAATATCCGCTCACCTATGCCTTCCAGTTCGATGCCGGTCTGTATGCCGCCTTTTTGCGGCGCTATTCGGAAAAGCGTGGTGTGCGGCGGGTCGAAGGTGTGGTGACGCAGGTCGATCAGGCGGCCGAGTCCGGCTTTGTGACCGCCGTTCATCTCAAGGATGGCCAGATTGTCGAAGGCGATTTCTTTATCGACTGTTCGGGCTTCCGCGGTCTGTTGATCGAGCAGACGCTGAAAAGCGGCTATGAGGACTGGCGCCACTGGCTGCCCTGCGATCGCGCCGCCGCGGTGCCGTGCGAGTCCCCGTCAGGGCCGATCGATCCGTATGTCGTCTGCACCACGCGCGAGGCCGGCTGGCAGTGGCGGATTCCGTTGCAGCACCGCACCGGTAATGGTTACGTCTTCTGCTCAGATTATATCAGCGAAGACGAAGCCTGTGAAAAACTGCTGTCGCGCCTGCCGGGGCAGGCGCTCAAAGATCCGAAAGTGCTGCGCTTCACTACCGGGCATCGCCGGAAAATATGGAACAGGAATGTCGTCGCGGTCGGGCTGGCGTCTGGTTTTCTCGAACCGCTGGAATCGACCTCCATCCATCTTGGCCAGGCGGTGATCACGAAGCTGATCAACCAGTTTCCCAAAAACGGCATTTCCCAGAGCGTGGTCGACCAGTTCAATGCCGATGTCCTGGCTGATTATGTCAATGTGAAAGATTTTCTCATCGCCCACTACAAGGTGACGGACCGCGAAGACACGCCGTTCTGGAAGCACTGCAAATATATGGAGATTCCCGACAGCCTGAAAAGCCGGCTGGACATCTTCCGCGAAACCGGCCATGTCCACGTCCAGCCCTATGAGCTTTTCAGGGAGCCAAGCTGGTTTGCCGTCCTGGTCGGGCAGGGGCTTTTCCCGGAAAATTATCACCCGCTGGCCGATACGATTTCAGAAGATAATCTGAAGCTGCGCCTGGCGAAAATCCGCACCGGCATTAGCGACCGGGTGAACAGCTTGCCCGATCACCGCGCCTATCTCGACCGTATCGCCAAAATGCTTGTGGCGAGCTGATCCATGGCTGTAAAACGACCGACATCGCTCGATATCGCCGCCATAACCGGCGTGTCACAAACCACAGTATCGCGCGCCTTGTCACAATCGCCGCTGGTCAATGACGAAACGCGCCAGAGGGTAATGGAGGCCGCCAAGAGCCTGAACTACAAGGTTGATTCCAATGCGCGCAAACTACGCTCGAAGAAGATTCATACCCTGGCCGTGCTGATCTCGGAAGATCTCGACAAGAGTGACAATCCGATCAATCCGTTTTTTCTGCCGCTGATCGGCTCCATCCTCAAATATGCCGGCCAGAAGGGCTATGACGTGCTGATTTCGCTGCAACAGCAGAGCGATGACTGGGGCACGGATTACGGGTTTTCGCGCCGCGCCGATGGCATTATCTTCCTCGGCTGCAAGGACTACCAGTCCTATACCCACAAGTTCGAATACCTCAACGAAGTCGGCGATCCGTGGGTGGTCTGGGGCGTCGACCGGCCGGATTGCGCCCGGCTGTGCATCGGCTCGGACAATGAAGGCGGGGCTTATGCGGCGGTCCAGCACCTGATCCATCTCGGCCGCACGCGCATCGCCTATCTCGGCAAGTCGTCCATTGAGCACCCGGAATTCAAGGAGCGCTATGAAGGCTATTGCCGGGCGCTTAAAGATGCCGGTTTGAAGATTGACGCGGCCCTGCACGCCGATGTTTTTCTGGAACGCGAGGAGGGCGTGGCCGCCATCGATACTCTGCTCGATGACGGTATTGCGTTCGATGCCGTCTTTGCCGCCACCGATCTGCTGGCCATGGGCGCCATGCAGGAACTGATCCGGCGCAAGGTACGGGTGCCGGAGGACGTCTCGGTGATGGGGTTCGACGACCTGTGGGTCTGTTCGTCGTTGTCGCCGTCGCTCAGTACGGTGCGGCAGGATACCGAAGCCGCGGCCAGGGCCCTCATCGACGGACTGACCTGTCTGATCGAGAATGAGCCGGTGCATGTGACGCGGATGCCGACCAGATTGGTTATCCGGGAATCTTGCGGCGGCCTGAACCTGAAACGGCATTAGGTCCTTGGTCCACACAGATTGAATACGTATGCATTAATCGTTTGAGGGTTTCAGATATGATGATCCTCATTTAAAGCTGGAGCGAACAATAATGAGGGGCGGGTATCTGTCCCCATAGCGGGAGCGGAATCAATGGGACTTAAACTCAATGCCTGTCTGGCCTCTGTCTGCCTTCTGGCTATGGCGACAGCCTTTACGCCGGCTTTTGCCGACGGCGTAGGTATCTCGGCGCCGGCCAGTTCGGTGGTGGCTACGGTCCAGTCGCCCGATGGCCAGTTGCAGGTTGATGTCTCGATCGATGGCGAGGGCCGCGCTGCCTATGAGGTCAGGCGCAAGGGTGTCGAGGTCATTTCGCCGTCGCGTCTGGGTTTCGTGCTGACCAATGCCCCGAAGCTCGACGGTAAGTTCACACTCGGCAGCACATCTTCGGCTACCCACGACGACACCTGGGAACAGCCGTGGGGCGAGCGCCAGTTCGTGCGCGACCATTATAATGAGGTACGCGTCAACCTCGTTCAGGCCGCCTATGATAACCGCAAAATGACGGTGGTATTTCGTGTCTTCGATGATGGCGTCGGCTTTCGCTACGAATTCCCCGATCAGGCGCAACTGCACGACGTCAAGATCAGCGAGGAACTGACCGAATTCGCCGTGGTCGACAAGGCGACAGCGCTATGGGCACTTGGCGGCGAACTGTCCAATCTCGAATATCTCTACAAGCAGACGCCGCTCGATGAGGTCAGTCAGGCCCAGACGCCGATGACGATCAAGACGGCAGACGGCACCTATGTCGCCTTCCATGAAGCCGCTTTGGTCGATTACCCGGCCATGTGGATCAGGCGCGTCGATGGCCAGCGCCTGCGCACGCAACTGGCGCCTTCGGCCATCGGGCCGGCGGCGGTGCGGATGGCGCCATTCACCACGCCGTGGCGGACCATGATCATCACTGACAACGCGCCGGCGCTGCTGACCTCGAACATCGAACTGAACCTCAATGAGCCCAATACACTTGGCGATGTGTCGTGGGTGAAACCCTATAAGTATGTCGGCATCTGGTGGGAGATGCACCTGGAGAAATCGACCTGGGCGTCCGGTCCGAAACATGGGGCGACGACCGAGAACACCAAGAAATATATCGATTTCGCCGCCAATAATGGCTTTCGCGGTGTGCTGGTTGAGGGCTGGAACAAGGGTTGGGATGGCGTCTGGTACGGTGATGGCAAGGATTTCAGCTTCACCGAGGCCTATCCCGATTTCGATATCAAAGCGCTGTCGGCTTACGGGCTGAAAAAGGGTGTCCACCTGATCGGACACCATGAGACCGGCGGTAATATAGCCCATTACGAAGACCAGATGGAGGCCGCTTTCAAGCTGGATGAAAGCCTCGGTATCGACAGCGTCAAGACAGGATATGTCCACGAATTTGGCGCGGCGCAGATGCGGGCGCCCGATGGTACCATCTTCTATGGCAATACTGACAGCCAGCAGGCGGTCGAGCACTATGTGAAAAACGTCATCACGGCGGCGAAATATCACGTCGCTATCGATACCCACGAGCCGGTGAAGGATACCGGCCTGCGCCGCACCTATCCGAACTGGGTGTCGCGCGAAGGGGCGAGGGGACAGGAATATAATGCCTGGGGCAACCCGATCAATCCGCCCGAGCATGACGTCAATCTCGTCTTCACGCGCATGCTTTCCGGCCCGATGGATTATACGCCGGGCATACTCAGCCTGGAAGGTAACAAAAAGGATTTGCTATCGACCCAGGCCAGGCAACTGGCGCTTTATGTGGTGCTCTACTCGCCGATCCAGATGGCCGCCGACCTGCCGGAGAACTACGCCAAATATCCAAAACCCTTCCAGTTTATCAAGGACGTGGCGGTTGACTGGGCCGATACGCAGGTGCTGAACGGCGAGATCGGCGATTACGTCACTTTTGCGCGCAAGGATCGCCATTCCGACAACTGGTTCCTGGGATCGATCACGGACGAGAATGCCCGCACCTTGTCAGCGCCACTGGCTTTTCTGGCTCCGGGCGTAACCTATACGGCGGAAATTTATCGCGACGGTCCGAACGCCGATCTCAAGGGTAACGCGCGCTTTGATATCGTCATCGAAAAGCAGACTGTGACCTCGGCTGATACGCTGACATTGAAACTGGCGCCTGGCGGTGGCGAGGCGATCCGCTTCGTGCCTCAGAGCCAAGGCAAGGGAAAGGTCAAAAAATAAACCTGAGCTTCCTCCCCGGTGCTTTAGGGCGGTCCTGATAGGGCCGCCTTCTTTTTTAATACCCTAAACGCTTGTCATGCTGGATAATTATTGCTAATGCGAATGATTATCATATTCGTGCGGTATTTTTCTCTCCATGGCCAGTTACTCAACGGCAAAATCAGGCTTCTGGCGTAACCAGTTGCGTCAGTGGCACTGGATCAGTTCGGCTGTTTCATTGATGGGGCTGCTGCTGTTTTCCGTGACCGGCTTCACGCTGAACCACGCCGCGCAGATTGAGGCCGAGCCCAAGGTCACGAAGATCGAGCGGCAGGTGCCGCCAACCACACTGGCCGGCTTGTCTTCTGTCACCGCCAATGTGCCGCTGACGCCGGTTCAGGCCACGGCCATCCGCGGCGCGACAGGTGTGGATGTGCGCGGCGCCACGGTCGATGCCGATGACGACGGCATCTATCTCACCCTGTCGGCGCCGGGTGTCGATTCCACGCTGGAGATCAGCCGCATCGACGGCCACGCCACCTATGAACGCACCGACCGCGGGCTGATTGCCGTGCTTAATGATCTGCATAAGGGCCGTCATTCCGGTCCGGTCTGGGCCTTGTTCATCGATCTGATCGCTATTGCCTGCGTGGTCTTCGCCATCACCGGCTTCGGGTTGTTATGGCTTTATTCGAGAGGCCGCCGCGTCACCTGGCCGCTGGTCGCACTCGGCATAGTACTGCCTTTCATCCTTTTCCTGCTGTTTGTTCACGCCTGAGGTTTCATATGACTGCCAAATTCCTTGCCTTCGCCGCCGTCGCGGCCACAGGACTCACTGTTTCCACGGCAAATGCCGGCCAGGTCGTGCTCGATATCGAAATCCCGACGCAGAAAGTCGCCGAATATCACAAGCCCTATGTCGCCGGCTGGATCGAGGACGCCGCCGGCAATCACCTCGCCAACGCCTTTCTGTGGTACGACGTCAAGAAGCCGGAAAATCGCGGCGCCAAGTGGCTGAAGGATCTGCGCTCGTGGTGGCGCAAGAGCGGCCGCGACCTGTCCTCGACCGATGGCTTCAGCGGCGCCACGCGCGCGCCCGGCCGTAACACCCTGGCTCTGGATACCAATAGCTCCGCTTTCAAGGGCCTGAAGCCCGGCGCTTACAGCTTTGTCGTAGAGGCCGTGCGTGAGCAGGGCGGCCATGATCAGGTGAAGCTGCCGCTCAACTGGAACCCGGCCAAGGCGGCGACGGCCAGCGCCAGGGGCACCGCCGAACTGGGCACGGTCAAGCTCAGCTACAAGCCATAAATGACCCTGCCGCTGCCCGCCTTTGACCGGCGCGTCCTGATCCCCGACCTGGTCGCGGAACCAAAGGCGCCTGCCGGAACAGTGCGTCACGATCTGGGCGGCATGGCCTTCGCCACGACCTGGCGGGTCAGTATTTATGCCGAGGCCGATGCGGTCCTGATGGGATTGCAGGTACGCTTGCAAACAGTGCTGGACGGAATCGACCGCGAGATGAGTCCGTACCGGATCGATTCCGACCTGACGCGCTTCAATCTGGCGCCGGCTGGCACGTTTGTCGCCTTGCCGGCGCGGATTATGACCGTCATGCGCCATGCGCTTGATGTGGCAGACCTGAGCGACGGCGCTTTCGATCCGGCCATTCTGTCGGCTGTGGAGTTGTGGGGTTTTGGCGCCAGGGCGGTGCCTGCCGGATTGCCGGATGTTTCGGATATGCCAAACAGCCGCTGGCGTGATCTGGCCTGGCAGGCGGAGGGCCTGATCAAGCCGGTGGATGTGCGAATCGACCTCTGCGCCATCGCTAAGGGCTATGCCGTCGATTGCCTGATGGAGTTGCTCAAGGCTGAACCGGGCGTATGCTCCGCGCTGGTCGAGGTCGGTGGCGAACTGAAGGGCTGGGGTGTCCAGCCGGATGGCCTGCCGTTCTGGGTGGAAATTGAAACGCCCGTCAAGGCAGCGACCGTGGCCGCCCTGTGCGACATGGCGGTGGCGACTTCCGGCGAACAGGTGCGATCGTTCGTACACGACGGGCAGGTGCATTCGCATATCATCGACAGCCGTACCCAGGCCCCGACGCGCTCAGGCATTGTCAGCGTGACAGTGTTCGACCACGAGTGCTGGCGCGCCGATGCCCTGGCCACGGCCCTGATGGTAATGGGTGAGATGCGCGCCATGGAATTTGCCGTGACGCACGATATCCCGTGCCTGTTCTGGCTGCGTGAGGGCGGTGCCTTCCGTGAGCGGGTAAGCCCGCGTCTGGAGGCCTGGCTGTGACTCCCTTCATTGATAGTCTGACCGATGATCCGGCGCGCTGGGCCTGGGCCGGCGCCTGGGCGGCAGGATTCGTGGCGGTCAGCCTGTGGGCGGCGTTGAAAGGCCGGAAAACATCGGACGTCACCAGCGACTATCTGGTGATTTACGCCTCCCAGACCGGACAGGCGGAGGAGATTGCCCATGACAGCGCCGCATCCTTGCTAGCCGGCGGGCGCGATGTTCAGGTCCTCTCCACCGCCAAGGTGACGGTGGCGCAGTTACAGGCGGCCAAACATATCCTCTGCGTGGTGTCGACCACCGGCGAGGGCGACGCGCCCGATGAGGCCTTGCGGTTTGAAGCAACTCTGATGCGTGAGAGACCCGATTTTTCCGGGCGGAGTGTGGCTGTTCTGGCCCTTGGCGATCGCAAGTACGACCAGTTCTGTGCCTTCGGCCACCAGATTTTCAACTGGCTGGTGTCGTGCGGAGGCGAAGCCGTGACGCCGGTGATCGAGGTTGACGATCTTGATCCGGCGGCACTGAAAAAATGGCATGATCTGCTGGCAGGTCTGGGGGGGCAGGAAACGGCTCATGCCGATAGCGGCCTGCCGTGGCGGCTGGAGTCGCGGACGCGGCTCAATCAGCGGGGCGACCATCCGCTATATCACCTCAGCTTTACCGGCCAAACGATCGACTGGCAGGCGGGGGATCTGGTGGAAATCACTACTCAGAATGGCCACCGGCGCGATTATTCGATAGCGACGCTGCCGGAAGAGGGACGGCTCGATCTGTTCGTGCGCGAAGTGCGCAAAGCAAGCGGAGAGCGCGGTGATGGCTCCGGCCTGCTGATCGAAGGCATACAAGCCGGCGACAGCCTGCCGTTGCGCGTCAAATCGCACAAGGGTTTCCATATGCCGGAAGGTGACGGGCCGCTGTTGCTGGTTGGCGCGGGTTCCGGTCTGGCCGGCCTGCGGGCGCATATCCTTCAGGCGAATGCGCAAGGACGCAAGGTCTGGCTGATCTATGGCGAACGCCATCCGCAACGTGACGGCACCCTGCCAAATACCATGCAGGCGTGGCGCGACGAAGGCCGTCTGGCGCGACTCGATCTGGCTTTTTCACGGCCGGACGAAGGCCCCGGCCAATATGTTCAGGCCGTCGTAAGCGCGCATGCGGATATCCCGTCCTGGCTGGGGGATACCGGCGCGATCCTGTGCTGCGGTGGCCGCGATATGGGGCTTGCGGTTGAGCAGGCGCTTGCCGGCGCGCTCGGACAAACCTGGGTCGATGAGGCCAAGGTATCCGGGCGATACCGCCGTGATCTTTATTAAATACATTCGTTTTTTTGGCCTTTCTGGGAGCCTATCATGATAAAACCTGTCCTCTTCGGCCTTGCGGCGGTCGCCCTGTTCGCTTCAGTCTCCGCCGATGCGCGCACCAGCTATATTCTGCCCTATAATTTTGCCCCGACCGAAGCCTATGTGACGGCGGAAGCGGCGACTTCGGAAAACGTCTTCACCCCGGAAGGTGCGCTGAAGGTAGATAATTTCCAGATCATCGATGATAAAGGCGTGGCCACTACGGCCAAGGGCACGCCATTCAAGGAAGTCACCCTGTTTGAATCGGCCCTGCCGCATGAGGGCACCTTCCGCCTGACCACAGGCAATGTCGAAATGCGTGTGATGCAGATGGTCG
>CAMLIY010000029.1 GCA_946480125.1 uncultured Asticcacaulis sp. | reverse complement strand
CGACATCTATGCCTGCGACCCCAGCCCGCAAGCCCGCGCCTATGCCCGGCGCCATAATGTGACCCTGACAGATCTGCCCACGGCCGCCGCCTGTGATATTGTTGTGCTGGCCACGCCGATCCGTACGCTGGAAGCGCTGGCCAGGTCCATCGCGCCCTATGTCAAGCCCTATGGCCTGGTGGTCGATGTCGGCTCGGTCAAGATCAAGCCGGCGAAATGGCTGGTCGACGCCCTGCCCTCCACGATTTCGATCCTGTGTACCCATCCTTTGTTTGGGCCACAATCGGCACGCACGGGCATTCATGATCTTGAGATCGTTTTATGCCCGGTGCGTGTGCGCCACATGAACACCCTGACGCGGTTCTTCGGCCAGACCCTCGATCTGAAAGTGTCCGTTGCCACGCCCGAACAACATGACAAGGCGCTTGCGGCCGTCCAGGGCCTGACCCACCTGATCGCCAAGGTATTAAGCGGGCTTGAGCCATTGCCTACCGTCCACACCACACGCTCTTACGATCTGATGATGCAGGGGGTTGGCCTGGTTTCGGGCGATTCTGACGAATTATTCCTGTCAATCGAGCGCGACAATCCCTTCGCCGCCGAAATTCGCAAACGCTTTTTCGGTGAGATTGACGCCCTGCGCAACCGGCTTGAAGCCCACGACAGCGGCAAATAGCGGCTAGGCGTTATCTGCCTTTGCGGCCGCGGCCAGCGCCACCTCTTCGAGGGAACGCTGTGGCCTGACCGGCTCCGGCTTGCGGATACCGAACATTTTGCGGAAGACATCGCGGCGCTCATGCACGCTGGCCAGAACCAGCCCCATCGGCACGCCGAGATCAATCAGGGTGTTTTCCGCCAGTTGCAGCGACGCTTCGATCGTTTCCGGCACGGCATCGGTGGCGCCCATTTCGTACAGCCGCTGGGCATGGGCTGCGTCACGGGCGCGGGCGATGATATGCACGTCGTCACGCATGGCGCGCACCGCCTTGACCACCTGATCGGTAAAGGCCGGGTTCGACGCCGTGACCACTACGGCACGGGCACGGTCAATGCCGATACTGTGCAGAAATTCAGCCGCCGACGCATCACCGTACCAGGCCTCGACATGCACCGCGCGCGCGCGCTGGGTGACCTGCGGATTGATATCGACCACCATATATTCGATATTATGCAGC
The DNA here is from genome assembly GCA_946480125.1 of uncultured Asticcacaulis sp. The sequence goes on along the minus strand of CAMLIY010000029.1, from coordinate 18,816 downwards.
TTCAGCATGTCCGTGACCAGTTCACCGACCCGGCCAAACCCGACCACAATGACCTTGGCGGCTTCGCTGACGATTTCAGGTGCGACCGCGGTGGGCACGGTGGCGTTTTTCGCCAGCTTTTTCGACAGACGGGCCGCGCCGGCCGCCAGGAACGGAATGCAGAACAACGATAGGATGGAGGCGAGGATGACCGTCTGGCCGATCTCGGCGCTCAGAACCTTGTGGCCAATGGCCTGGTCGATAATGACAAAGGCGAATTCACCCGCCGGCCCCAGAACGGCCGCTGTCTCAATGGCGCTGCGATTATTGAGGCCGAACAGGCGCGCCGCCGGATAGATGACGGCCGCCTTTATGGCAATCAGACCAGCGGCCAGGCCGAAGACCAGAAGGGGCTGGCTGATAATGGCGGCGATTTCCAGCCGCGCCCCTACCGTGACGAAAAACAGGCCAAGCAGCAGGCCTTTGAACGGCTCGACCATGTTCTCGATTTCGCGGCGATACTCGGTTTCAGCCAGCAGCACGCCGGCGACGAAAGCGCCCAGCCCCATGCTGAGGCCCGCCATGACCGATATCTGGCCGGCGACGAGGACACACAGTAAACACGCCGCCATGAACAGCTCGCGCGACCGCGAGAAGGCGACCGTATTGAACAACGGACGCAGCAGCCAGCGACCGCCGACCACCAGTATGCCGATGCCGACGAGCGCCGGGATCAGGGCCAGCAGGCCGCTCAGGCTGCGCCCCTCTCCGGCCGCGCCGCCAGCCAGCATGACCACGGTGATCATGATGGGCGCGACAGCGATATCCTGCGCCAGCAGAACCGCGAAAACACTGCGGCCCGAAGCGGTCTTGAGCGCCTTGCGATCCGCCAGAACCGGGATAACGACGGCCGTGGAGGACAGGGCCAGAGCCATGCCCAGGGCCACCGACGACACAAAGCTGCGGCCGATAAGCAGGAAAAGGCCGGTCAAGGCAACCGCGCACAACAGCACCTGCAAAGCCCCCAGGCCAAAGACAAGCCGTCGCATTGATTTCAGACGCTCGAAAGTCAGTTCGAGACCGATGGAAAACAGCAGGAAGACCACACCCAGTTCGGCCAGCTGGTGGACCGTGTGCGAACGCATGATACTGAACGCATCGAGCACCGGCCATGCCGCGGAGAGCCGTCCCACGACATCCGGCCCGAGCAGCACACCGATCAGCAGAAATCCGAGAACGCTCGAAACCTTATAACGCTGGAAGATAGGCACCACCACCGCGGAAGCCAGCAGGAAAACGATAATGAAAATATAATAGCCTTGCGCTTCAGCATTTATAACCGGTGCAAGCGTTTCTTTCGCGATCGTAGACATATGGCTGGCTGTGGATGCGTTCATCTTCGGGTACTTATCCTCTTTAGGGGTGCACTTAACTATAAGGTGAGGCCCGAATGAATTGTAACCCCCGCTGCGCACGATTTTGTGAAAAAGGACGGAAATTCATCTTTGCGACGTTCATAAAAACGTTAAGGTGAAAATAGTATCTTTTTTAATCAACGACACGGCTAAACGCCGCTCAAGGGGTGCCCTCCATATGAAATTGCTGAAAATCCTTGCTTGTTCCACAGCGTTGTCAGGTCTTGCCCTGAGTGTCGCACCCGCTCACGCGGTCGAATGTTTCGATGCCTACTGCCACATGCAGAGCCTGGAAAGCCTCGATGGCTTCATTCCGGCCGATGCCGGCAGCCTGGCCGGCAGCGACAATCCCTCAACCGAGACGCCGCATTACGGCACCTGGGGCATCGATATCAGCGGCATGGATACTTCGGTCAAGCCGGGTGACAATTTCTTCGACTATGTCAACGGCACCGCCGTCAAGACCATGGTCATCCCCGACGACAAGACCTCATACGGCAGTTTCATCGCCCTGCGTGACCTGTCCGAAGCCCGCTCCAAGGCTATTATCACCAAGCTGGCCGCCGACCCGAACGTCACTGGTGACGACGCCAAGATCGCCGCCGCCTATAATGCCATGATGGATGAGGCGACGATCGAGAAACGCGATGTCGCTCCGCTGGCGCCTTACCTCCATGCGATCGCCGCCATCAAGACCAAGGCCGAAATGGCCGCCTATATGGGCAAGACCTCCGGCACCTTCGGTTCGGCCCTTTTCGGCCTCGGCATCGGCGAAGACCAGAAGAACCCGAAAATGAACGTGCTCAGTGTCGGCCAGGCGGGTCTGGGCCTGCCGGACCGCGACTACTATCTGCAAGACAAGTTCGCTGACAAGAAGGCCGGGTACCTGACCTATGTCACCGACCTGCTGCGCGCCATCGCCTACCCGAACGCCACGCAATCGGCCAGGGATATCGTCGATTTCGAAACCAAGGTCGCCGAGGCCAGCTGGTCGCGCATCGAGCGCCGCGACGACACCAAGACCTATAACCCGATGCTGCTGTCCGAGCTGTCCGGCTTCGCGCCGGGCTTTGACTGGACGCCCTATACCCGGTCCGCCGGCGTAGCCCGGGCCAGCAAGGTGATCGTGGCGGAAAACACCGCCTTCCCGAAGATCGCCAGGATCTATGCCGATACACCGCTGGAAACCCTCAAGGCGTGGGAAGCCTTCCACACCGCCGATCAGGCTGCACCGCTGCTGTCCAAGCGCTTCGTCGATCTCAACTGGAACTTCCGCGCCCGTGATCTCTCCGGCGCCCTGGCCCAGCGTCCGCGCTGGAAACGCGCCATCGGTACGGTCGAAGGCGCGCTTGGCGAAGCTCTGGGCCGTGATTATGTGACCGCCTATTTCCCGCCGGAATCCAAAACCAAGATGGTCGGCCTCGTTGCCGACCTGCGCACTGCCCTGCACGCCCGCATCGAAAATGTGACCTGGATGACGCCAGAAACCAAGGCGAAGGCCCTGGAAAAGCTCGACAAGTTCGGCGTCAAGATCGGCTATCCCGACAAGTGGCGCGACTACAGCAAGCTGGAAATCAAGGCCGATGACCTGTTTGGCAATGCCGAACGCGCCAGCAACTTCGAATGGGATTACGACCTGGCCAAGCTCGACAAGCCGGTCGATCCGTTGGAGTGGGGCATGACGCCGCAGACGGTCAATGCCTACTATAACCCCGTGCGCAACGAGATCGTCTTCCCGGCCGCCATCCTGCAACCGCCTTTCTTCGATCCGGATGCCGACATGGCCGTCAATTATGGCGGCATCGGCGGCGTTATCGGTCACGAAATAACCCACGGCTTCGACGATCAGGGCCGTCATTATGACGGCGACGGTGTGCTGAAGGATTGGTGGACCGCCGAGGATTCGACCAAGTTCGAAGCCCAGGCCAAGGCCTATGGTGAGCAGTACGACACCTATGAACCAGTGCCAGGATTCCACGTCCAGGGCGGCCTGACCATGGGCGAAAACATCGCCGATCTCGGCGGTAATCTTATGGGCTTGGATGCCTATCACCTCTATCTCAAGGGCGCCGAATCCCCCGTCCTCGATGGCTTCACCGGCGACCAGCGTGTCTTCATGGGCTTCGCCCAGGTCTGGCGCTCGAAGTATCGTGACGAAGCCGTCAAGCAGCAGGTCACGACCGATCCGCACTCACCGGCCGTCTTCCGAGTTATCGGTCCGGTGCGCAATATCGATGCCTGGTACAAGGCGTTCAACGTTCAGCCGGGCGACAAATACTATATCGCGCCTGAAAATCGCGTCCGCATCTGGTAGCAGGGTCACGGACCCTGCACCCATAACTCGACAGCGCCAAACGGTCCTTCTTATACCTCCCAGTTTACTGCGGAGGGGGACCGCCGAGCGCAGCGAAGGCCGTGGTGAGGGTCCTTACTTTCTATCAAAGCCGTTCCGATCCGCTCGGGACGGCCTTTTTATATAAGACATATTTTGGGGATATCGATCATGCGCCTCTTCCGGACACTGACCTGCGCCGCTCTGCTGGCCACCACCGCCCTCACCACGCCGGCCTTTGCACAGGAGGCGTCAACCAATCTGGAAACGCCGCATTTCGGCACCTGGGGCATCGATCTCAGCGGTATGGACACAACGGTCAAGCCCGGCGACAACTTCTTCACCTATGTCAACGGCGCCGCCGACCGCAAACTGGTCATCGCCGCCGACAAGACCTCCAACGGCGTTAATGAAATTCTCGAAGACCTGTCGGAAAATCGCTCGAAGGCCATCGTCACCGATCTCGCCGCCAAAACCGATCTGACGGGCGATAATGCCAAGATCGCCGCCCTCTACAATTCAATGATGGACGAGGCAACGATCGAAAAGCTTGACTCCGCGCCGCTCAAGCCAGCCCTCGCCGCGATCACAGCCATCAAGACCAAGCCCGATATGGCCGCTTTTATGGGGCGGTCTTCGGGGGGCTTCGGCAGTGCGTTTTTCGATACCGCTATCGATGCCGACGCCAAGAACCCGTTGATCAATGTGCTTTATATCGGTCAGGACGGATTGGGCCTGCCCGACCGCGACTACTATCTGGAAGACAGTTTCAAAGACAAGCTGGCGGCTTATGAGGCCTATATCGCGCAACTGCTGACCATGGCCAGCTACCCCGATCCCGCCAAAAATGCTCATGATATCGTGGCACTGGAAACCGCTATCGCCCGTGTGAGCTGGAGCCGCGCCGAACGCCGCGATCCGGTCAAGACCTACAATCCGATGAGTGAAGCCGCCCTGGCGGGCTATGCCCCTGGCTTCGACTGGGCACCCTATTTCAAGGCCGCGGGCCTGGCCAATGCCCGTCAGGTGATCGTCGGTGAAAATACCGCCTTTCCGAAGATCGCCCGGATCTATGCCGATACCCCGCTGGACACCCTGAAAGCCTGGCAGGCCTATAAGGTGATCGATCAGGCGGCGCCCTATCTTTCCAAACGCTTTGTCGATGCGTCGTGGCAATTCAAGAGCCACACCCTGCGCGGTGCCGCCGAGCAACGGCCGCGCTGGAAACGCGCCATCGGGCTGGTGGAAGGCCATCTCGGTGAAGCGCTTGGCCGTGACTATGTGGCCCTCTATTTCCCGGCCGAATCCAAGGCGCAGATGGAGGACATCTTCGGCAATTTCCGCACGGCGCTGAAGGCCCGGATACAGAACGTCTCATGGATGTCCGACGCCACCAAACAAAAGGCTATGGAAAAGCTGTCAAAGCTTCACGCCAAGATCGGCTATCCCGACAAGTGGCGCGACTATTCCGGCCTGACCGTCGCCAAAAATGACCTCTACGGCAATGTCGAACGCGGCAGCCGCTTCGACTGGGACTGGCAACTCTCCAAGCTCGACAAGCCCGTCGATCCGCTGCAATGGGACATGACCCCGCAGACGGTGAACGCCTATTATAATCCGGTGCGCAACGAAATCGTCCTGCCGGCCGCCGAGTTGCAACCGCCCTTCTTCGATCCCAAGGCCGACCTTGCGGTCAATTACGGCGGCATCGGCGCCTCGACCATCGGCCACGAAATCACCCACGGTTTCGACGACGAAGGCCGCCATTATGACGGCGACGGCAAGCTGACCGACTGGTGGACTGAGGCCGATTCCGCAAGCTTCGACGCCGAGGCGCAAAAATACGCCAAACAATTCGATCAGTTCGAGCCGCTGCCGGGCGTTCATATCAAAGGCGACCAGACTCTGGGCGAAAACATCGCTGACTTAGGTGGCATACTGATCGCGCTCGACGCCTATCATCTGGCGCTCAAGGGGCAACCGGCGCCGGTGATCGAAGGTCTGACCGGCGACCAGCGCCTGCTGATCTCCTATGCGCAATCCTGGCAAGGCATTGTCCGCGACGACACGCTGAAAATGCGCCTGGTGGCGGATGTGCACAGCCCGTACGACTTCCGCGTTATCGGCCCGATGCGCAATGTCGATGCCTGGTACAAGGCGTTCAATGTCCAGCCCGGCGACACATATTATCTGGCGCCGACCGATCGCGTCCGCATCTGGTAACAGGGTCACGGCCTGGCCCGAAATCGTGACGGCGCTGAATGGCACCCTTGTTATATCTCCCCAGTTTACTGGGGAGGGGGACCGCACGAGCGAGCGAAGCGAGTGAGATGTGGTGGTGGGGTATCTTGCTTACTTAAAACTCCGGCCCGGCAGAAAAGTAAGACACCCCACCACCAACGCACAAAGCGCGTCGGTCACCGGCACCCGCCGCCCGGCTCCCCGATAAGTCGGGAGGTATAAGAAGAGAGAATCTACTGCTTTGTTCTGTTTATTAGCCGAACAATTCCCATGACGATTCCGATAATCGCCAGAATGGCGCCAATCCCGATTGATGCAGGCATCACAGTCATGCCGAACAGAGCACCGGCATTATCGCTTTCATACTCAAAGAAATACCACGTAAACCAGATGCTGCCTCCAATCAGCAGTAAGCCGGTCACAATCAAACTGATGGGCAAAGCAATACGCATTACCGACAGCCCGCGCGTATCAGCCAGTCAATTTCGTCAGCCAGTTTCTGCGGCGGCACGGCGATCAGGCGTTCTTCCAGGCCGATATAGACCACGCCATGCACCGCCGAGAACAGGGTGCGGGCGCGGATAGTCAGGGTCTCCGGTGACGCATCCGGCATGATGACGGACAGCGGCGCCCCGGCATGGCGGAACAGGCCAAGCTGCGCCTGCGCCGCCCAATCCGGCAGGGGCGTGGTAATACGGACTTCGAACATCATCCGCCACAAGGGCAAATTCTCGCGGGCAAAGCGGAAATAGGCCAGCCCAACCCTTACCAGCCGATTGACCGCTTCTTCGCGCGTAGTCATGGGCAGATGCGCCGTTTCCGCCTCAAACAGGGCATCCAGCCGCGCTTGCGTACGCACCGTCACGCGCAGCAACAGGTCATCCATATCCTGCACGATATTATAGAGCCCCCCCAGGGCCACGCCGATATCGGCCGCCAGATCCCGTGCTTTCAGAACATGCGATCGGGTTTCACAAATACGCTTTTCAGCCGCCGCGATCAGGGCTTCGAGCTGCGCCTGACGGCGATCGGCGGTGGTCGCGGAGACGGCTTTGACGGACATGGCACTCATTTTGTTTATTTTGAACTTTGTTCATTTTTATGTTGAACGTTGTTCAATTCTGCATTATACGATAATCGTGAACGCCGTTCATATCACGGTTCGCCCCTGTGAGAAAGCGCTGTTTCATAGCCACTGAACGTCTTTTGAGATGACGTCACTGGCGCCTACGGGCGGCGGCAGGATAACGCCGCCGCCCGGTCTTGATCGCCGGCATCATCTGAAGATTGTAAGACATGAAACGCCTGATATTCGCCATTGTAGCCGCCACCTTGCTGACCATCGCCCTATGGGTCGCGTTTCAGGCGGCCAGTCCGAATCTGCGGCGCTTCGCCTATGCCGACCGCGGATGGAACCGCGACCTGTCCCTGATGAGCAATGACCTGCCGGTTCTGCTCAAATATAGTCCGACCGATGGTGCCAACTATGCCGGGGAGGTGCGGCAATAGAAAAAGCCCGCCTCCTGAGAGACGGGCTTTTGAGAGAACCGCACCGGCATTCGCCACCATCGCTGTCACGAGTCCGGGGTAAGGGCCTGCGGCCCTTTACCAGATGCGAACGCGATCGGCCGGCTTGACGTAATAGGTCTGGCCCGGCTGGACGTTGAAGGCCTTGTACCAGGCATCGACGTTGCGCACGGCGCCGATGGCGCGGAACTTGTCGGGCGAGTGCGGATCGGACGACACCAGATACTTCATGAAGTCCGGCTGGTATTTCGATTGCCACACCTGAGCGAAGCCCAGGAAGACGCGCTGGTCGCCGGTATAGCCATCGATGACCGGGGCCGGCTTGCCGCCAAGCGATATATGATAGGCGTCAAGGCCCAGCAGCACACCGCCCAAATCGGCAATATTCTCGCCCATGGTCAGGCCGCCCTGGACGTGAACGCCGGGTACAGGTTCATAGGCATCAAACTGGGTGCCAAGCGCCTTGGTCTGGGCCTCGAACTTGGTGGCGTCTTCCGGCGTCCACCATTCGACCAGCGCGCCGGTCGAATCATAGTGACGGCCCTGATCATCGAAACCGTGGGTGATTTCATGACCGATGACCGCGCCGATGGCGCCGTAATTGACTGCCATGTCGGCCTTGGGATCGAAGAAGGGCGGCTGAAGGATGGCGGCCGGGAAGACGATCTCGTTCTTGGTAGGCGAGTAATAGGCATTGACGGTCTGCGGCGTCATTTCCCAGTCTTCAGGGTCGATCGGCTTGTCGATATGCGATACCTGATAGGCCCATTCAAAGGCCGATGAGCGCTCGATGTTACCGTAGAGATCATCGGCCTTGATGGCCAGGCCGGAATAGTCGCGCCACTTGTTGGGGTAGCCGATCTTGACGCCGAAGGTGGAAAGCTTTTCCAGCGCCTTGGCCTTGGTGGGGGCGCTCATCCAGGTCAGGTTTTCGATGCGCAGCTTCATGGCCGCCAGCAGGCCGCTGACCAGGGTTTCCATCTTGGCCTTGGATTCGGGCGGGAAGTAATCGCGGACATAGGCGCGGCCGAGGGCTTCGCCCATCTTGTCATCGGTGGTGCCAACAGCGCGCTTCCACAAAGGACGCTGCTCGGCGATGCCGTACATGGTCTTGGAGCGGAATTCGAAGCGGCGGGCATAGAAGCGGTCGGACAGATAGGCCGAACCCTGGTCGAGCGCATTAAAGGCTTCCCAGGCCTTCAGCGTTTCGAGCGGGGCATCGGCATAGATCTTGGCGATCTTGGGGATGGCGGTATTCTGCGCCACGATCACCTTCTGCGCTTGGCTGACATGGGCGCTGGCGAAGAAATTATCCCAGTTGAAACCCGGCGCATAGGCATTGAGGTCCTTTAGTGCCATCGGGTTGTAGGTCTTGGTGTCGTCGCGGCTCTCGATCTTGGTCCAGCTCACCTCGGCGATCTTGGTTTCCATCGCCACAATATCCTTAGCGGCCTGTTCGGCGCCCGGATAGCCGGCCATGGTCAGTATGTCCTTGATATAGACTTCGTAGGCGGCTTTTTTGTCGGCATAGGTGTCGGTCAGATAGTAGTCGCGGTCCGGCAGGCCCAGACCGCCCTGCGACATCTGCAGGGCGCGGAAGCCGGGCTTCTTGGCGTCGTCATAGACAAAAATGCCGAAAAAGGCCGAGCCGAAGGTTTCGAATGTGGCGCCCATGAAGCCGGCCATCTCGTCCTTGTTTTGAATGGCGGCGATCTTGGCCAGTTCCGGTTGGGCCGGTTTCAGATCGAGTTGGTTTTTCAGGTCGACATTCATCGCCGAGCGATAGAGATCGGCGATCTTGAGGTCTTCGCCGGTGAGATCCGTGCGGGCGGCCAGGCCGGTGACCATAGCTTTCAGGCGCAGTTCGGACAGATCATAAAGAGCGTTGAAGCTGCCATAGCCGGGCTGGTCGCCTGGGATGGTCATATTTTTCAGCGCCGTACCATTGGCGTAATCGAAAAAATCATCGCCCGGCTTGATGGACTTATCCATGCCGTCGGTAGCGAAGCCCCAGGTGCCGTAGGTCTTGGCCACGGTGCTTTCAGGCGCCATGTCGGCATCAGCGAACATGGCGCGCGTGCCCTCCGGCGCCTGCGGCATTACGGCGGCCGCCGGTTGCGCTGTCAGCAGACACGCGGCCACGGCCACGGAAGATACAAAAGTGGAAATGAAGGTTTTGGACGTCATCTGGCTCTCCGGCAAATGAGCGGCCGGAAATGTCAGCACGCCCCCTGAAATCTGGCGCTCACATTGGTACAGTTTAGCAGGACTGTCTCATGAACATTTGGTAATCTTGTTCCCAAAGTTACGATTGTCAATCATTTACACGGCAATGCCTTTTGACAGGCCTGTCAGTATTCCGCAATCAAGACGAAAAAAAAGCCCGCTTAGGGGGGATAAAACCCAGCGAGCTTTTTATTTTGTTTTTAAAAGAGCGTTTCCTCCCCGAAACGCTGGAACTGACTTCTCTCTACGGGAGAAGTTCCGTTCTCTTGCCCCGGAGAAAACATTTTTTCGCCATACCTGTCAACTCATTTTGTAACATTACGTCAAAATTATTTTGAGCGTAAAAAATTTTCATCATTTCAGGCGCAAATGACATCGAAATCATTTAAATTTGACAGCGTTGTCAGGTCTCAAAAATCATAATTCTATTATGGATTTCAGATGCTTGATGGCTTCTCCACGTGGCAGCGTAACCTGCCCCGGCCGCCCTTCCTTCCACGCCTTATTGTCACTTATTTGCATCGCTAAATCACGACCGAGATCGAGATCCTTTATGGTGACCTGACCCGCTTTCAGCTCATCCTCGCCCATCATGACCACGGCCGGGCTGAGTCGGCGGTCGGCATATTTCATCTGCGCCTTCATGCCCGAACGGCCAAGATACACCTCAGCCGGCAAACCGGCGGCGCGCAATTCAGCGGCGAGTTTAAAATATTCACCCATGTCTGACTCGGAAAAGGCGATAATGACAATCGGACCACGGGCCGCCAAATATTTGCCAGCCGTTTTACCGGCGTCGATCAAGGCAAGCGCGGTCGCTATCCGGCTAACGCCGAAAGAAAAACCTGTCGCAGGGATGGACTGGCCGGTAAACCGCGCCACAAGATCATCATAGCGTCCGCCCCCACCAACCGAACCGAACTTGACCAGTTGACCTTTTTCGTCGCGCGTCTCAAGCAATAGCTCGGCCTCGAAAACGGCGCCCGTATAGTATTCCAGCCCGCGCACAATGGTGGTGTCGAATACCGCTTCCGCCTCGCTCACCCCCATAGACTGCAAAGCCCTGTCTATAGCGCGCAGTTCTTCAAGCGTCTGCTTCCAGTTCACATTGTCCTTCAGGACCGCATACACCTGCTGAGGAATATCAAGCACATTTTCAAGCTTGTCGATAACGCCCGATCGAGTGGATTCGGTCGCGGCCTGAATGAAGGCCAGAACCGTTACTATGGCTTCAGGCTCAATATCCGCGCCTTTTGTAACGTCACCGGATTCATCCTTGCGTTCAGCCCCCAGAAGATCCCTGACCCCTTCAATACCCAATCGGTCCAGCTTGTCGATTGCCCGCAATACGGCCATCTGCTGCACTGTGTCATGTATATTCAGCGCCGACAGCAGGGCATTCAACAGTTTACGGTGATTAATGCGTATGACGACGGGTAGGTTATTGGCTTTATAACCGGCCACGGCCAGGGCGATCATCTCGGCATCGGCTTCCGGGCGATCGGAACCGACGATATCGGCGTCACACTGCATGAATTCGCGCAGACGGCCAGGGCCCGGCTTTTCGTTGCGCCAGACAGGCCCAAAGGCATACCGGCGAAAAGGCTTCGGCAGAGTTTCCCAGTTCTGCGCGACGAAACGCGCCAGCGGCGCCGTCAGGTCATAGCGCAGCGCCATCCACTGCTCGTCGTCGTCCTGCTGGGCAAACACGCCGACATTGGGACGATCCGAATCCGGCAGGAACTTGCCGAGCGCATCGGCATATTCAAAGGCCGGGGTTTGCAGCGCCTCGAAACCGAAATTCTCATACACCTTTGAAACGGTCTCAATCAGCCGCCGCTCGATGGCGATCTGGCCGCTGCGCTTGTCGATAAAACCGCGCGGGCTGCGGGCTTCCGGTCGGGGGGCTTCAGGCCGGAAGGTTTCGCTGTCTTTTTCACTATTCTGGGTCATGCGCGCGAATTAAAGCATCCCGATGCCGGAAACAAGTCGAAACCGAAACCCTTTATCCAGCAGGGGAAAATAAGAATGCGACGGTATTTTGACATCTAAGTCAAAAAAATAAGGCTAGCCGCTTCAAAATGCGTTGAAACGGTGTTATAAATGAGGCTCCCTTAAGGAGGGCAAAACAATGAGTAAGTCGCATACAGCTGAAAACTTTTCGCGTTTTGTCGTAGCCATGGTCGTCGTCGTTGCGCTTATCGGCGCCGTCGTCTGGGCTTTTTCGACCTTTGACTCAATAGGGTGCGCCGCCGGCGTGCCGTGTCATAAGGGCACTCAGCCCACGCACGTCAGTTACTGACGAAGCTCCAGGCTTCGCCATCCGTCATTACAGGTGTTGATCCGGTTCAATGAATGGTCCTTGAGCCGCAAAGGAAGTGTATCCTGAGCATAGGACAACAAGTGCCGCTCCGGCCCTGACCGGAGCGGTGCGAATGGCGCTTGCTGAAAGGTTTCTGCGGCATTAACGCTTTCTTGGTCGGCGCCTTGCATAGTGGCGAAGAGTTGTGTCACTTTCGGAGCGCGCCATGAACCGCCCAGTTATTATTCCCTGTCTGGTCAGCCTGATATTAGCTTCTGCCGCGCCGGTTTTCGCCGCACCTGTTTCAAAGCCGCCCGCCCGGAGTGCCATTTCGCATGAGCCTTTTTTTGCCGGACTTGTCACTGAAGCCGGCCGATTAAAAGCGGAAACCGAAGCGTTTAAACCGACACTCGGCCTGTTGACCCAGCCCGATTTCCAGACCTACGCCCAGGCCATCCAGGCGCTTTCATCCGCTGATCTGCAAGGTCATATGACGCTGAAAGCGCGCGGCACCGACCGCGATCTGAAATGTATCCTGACCGGCCTGTCGCGCGATCTGCCGCTCAAGCTTACAGCCATCCAGTCGGTGAAAAATGATGCGGATATGAAGGTCGCCCTGACCAATATGGCTGACCTTCTGAGCGACAATATAGATGTCATCGTCACGCCCGCCACCGCCGATTCCGGTCTTGACTGCACAGTTGAATTTGGCCCGGATGCGTAAGCGCGCGGGTCTGGCCTGTTTCGCGCCCCTGGTCCTGCTTGCCATGCCCTTGCTCTATGGATGCGACAAACCGAAAACCGACATCCCTGCCCCGCAGGTGACGCTGCCGGCCAGCCAGTTGGCTTTTCTGGCGATCCCGCGCACGGGCGAGGCCGCCGATAATTTCTGCGGGCAATTCAAGACCTTTGATCGCTTTGAAAACTGGCACGGCCAGGTGCGTGACCTGCGCATTTCAACGCTTGACGGCACCGCCGATCTGGAAATCGATATTGGTAAAGGCATCCGGCTGGAAGCGATCGTGATCAAGACCGATCCGGTCTATCCGGAGCTTTTAAAGCTGGGCCTGGAACAGCCGATCGTGGTGTCCGGCCAGTTCACCCACGCCAATAATGACGCCGACTGCCTCTATTATCGCGGGCCTTTCGGTGTGCATCTGACCGCCCTCAAGCTTTAGCGGCCCCGTATAGTCTTCACCACATCGGCGGTCTTGAGCAATTGCGGCAGCACAACCGGCTCGGCATTATTCGGCCCGTAATAGACATAGAGCGGCACACCCGAACGGCCAAACAAGGTCAGGTAACGGGCGATGGCGGCGTCCTGATTGGTCCAGTCCCCGACCATATAGACCGTGCCGGTATCGCTGACCGCTTTTTCAAAATCCCTGGTGGCCAGAACCAGCCGTTCATTGACCTTGCAGGTGACGCACCAGGCGGCGGTGAGATCAACGAATACCGGCTTGCCCTGCGCCCGCAAGGCCGTCAGTTTTTCGACGTTGAAATCCGTATGGGCCATCACGCCGGATGGGGCGGACGGGATCTTTTCAGTCCGCGGCAGCGACGCGGCCAGTCCGCACAGGATAAGACCGCCGATCAAAACAACCGGCTTGATAAATCGCGGCAGGCGGACCTTCATTACCGCCAGAATAATCAGTACCAGCGCGAAACCCAGCAGGATGACGCCGGCGAGCTTGACCTGCTGTGCGAAGACCCAGACCAGCCACAGACAGGCGGCGTACATCAGCAGCGACAAGGCGTGCTTAAGTATATCCATCCATTTTCCGGGCCGGGGCAAGGCATTGGCGATGGCCGGCACCAGGGTGATCAGATAGGTCAGGACGACGAAAGGCAGGGCAAAACCAATGCCGAGCGACACGAAAATGGCAAAGGCGACCGCCCCCCCTTGCGCCAGCGCCACGCCAATGGCGGTGGCCATGAAGGGCGCCGTACAGGGGGCCGCGACGACCACGGCCAGAACGCCGGTCAGCAGGGCGCCGAGACGTGGGCGTTTCGCCGAAACCTGGAGGCCGCCAGCCGCCTGTAGCGAAGTGCCGATCTCGAAAACGCCGGACATATTCAGCGCCACCAGCAACATGATCAGGCTCAAAGCGGCGGTGACATAGGGCGATTGCAACTGGAAGCCCCAGCCGATCGACTGGCCGAAGGCACGCGCCGCCGTCAGGATCAGGGCCAGGCCGACAAAGGTCAGAATAGTGCCAAGCCCATAAAACAATGATTCCTGCTGCGCCAGGCCCTTGTCATGACCGGATCGCGCCAGACTGAGCAGCTTCATGGACAGGACGGGAAAGACACACGGCATGAGGTTGAGGATCAGCCCGCCAATAAAGGCGCCGAATATGGCGATCAGGATGCCGGATTTTGATACGTTCGTATTTGCCCTTGGCGCGCCAAGACCGTGAACGGAAGGATCAAGCGGCTTGTCTGCCGGGAAAATTTTGTAAGAACTACCGTCTGCCAGTTTCAGTATGCCGGCCATATTCCCACAAGCGCCTACCGGAAGCCCCGATATTGGCGCTATGGGCGGCGGGATTTTTCCGCACTTAATCTGGGAGCCCGATTGGGAAATTTTTGGCTGGGTCCGTATAGTGAATCCTTCCGAACCGATATCAACGCTTTGAGGTGCAGATGGAACAAGCAGGTCGCTGGACAGAGGATAAAAATACGCCCCCTTAACCTGTGCAAGCTTGTTTCGCGCAGCCTCATTGCCCGCTTTGAATCCCAATTCGGCCATACCGTTTTTTATGCCGAAAGTTGACTCCCAGTATGGCCCTTGCGGCCTAGTCGACAAATCCGCAACTGCCTGAGCCGATGGCGCGAGCGCCCCTTCCGGTAGCTTAGGAGACTGCGCAGGCGAAGAGGCGACCTTTAAATTCAGACTGACATCCAGACTTTCCGGGACACATACATCCGCACAGATCAGAAAATCGATATGGGCTTTTATTGGAAACGTATCTCCGGCCTGTAGCCTGGATGAGTTGTAAACTGGAATTGGCAGAATTGTGCGCCCGGTGTAGCCATAACTGACCAGCCCGAATGAAGACAAAGTCTCCGGCGTCGGCCAATAAGGACTGCCGATTTCCACATTATCAGGGACATTCCAGGTAAATTTCGGAGGCAATCCCGTATCACCGGGATTTATAAAATAGGTATGCCAACCGGGGGCCGCTGTATATTCCAGTTTAATCAGACTGCGCCCATGCGAAATCGTATTCGAATCCGAAATCAGGCGGGCGGTGATATGGGCGGATTTTCCGCTGCTTTGGCCCTCTTCGGCATTTGCCGGCAAGGCACAGACAAGCACGAACAGACAGGCAATAAATCGCAGAATTGAAGACACACGCCACCCGATGAATTGGTTTGCCTATCTATACGTCGGAAGGCGGCATTTGGTGACAGAAAATTTCTGGCAACTCACGATGCGCGATAAGAAAGTAAGAATCCCCGCCACCAACGCGCTAGGGCGCGTCGGTCCCCCTCCCCATCAAAGATGGGGAGGTACAAGAAGCATCAGGGCAGGACGGCCGTTTCGCAGTCACGGCCGCCGTTCATGCGCTTCACCCAGACGGGTTCGACGTATCGGTCACCATCGCGGAAACCGGGGGCGCAGCCTTCCGGTGTGCTGGCGCCACCGCGGGACTTGGCGGACATATCAAGTGACACGGCCACGGACTGCGAGGTGCCGCCCCGACGGCCCCAACCGCGGCCATATCCATACCCGTAACCGTCATAGCCATAGGGATCGCCATAATAGCCGTAGCCAAGCCCGCCGTTCTTGCCGTAATCGGTCTGGCTGACCGCGATACCGAGGGTGCCATTATCGCCCAGCGGAATCAGGGAAGAGACATAGGCGCTGCGATAGCCGCCGGTGCCGACGGTGACGCTGGCCTCGCCATGCACCTGACGCTTGCCGCCGTTATCTTCGGTCGGCCACAGGCCGTCATCCATGGCTTGAGACTCGTGACTGATCTTCGGCGAATAGGCGGTCCAGGCGGCCACCTGTTCCTCGGTCGTCAGGGGCTTGTTGAGTTGCGCCGCCTTGGCCTGCAAATCGGCCTTGGCCTGGGTTTGTTCGGCTTGAGTGGGTAAGGGCGCCGGGCGCGACGCCGCGACCACCACTTCATCATCGGCGGCCATAGCGAAAGAGAATGCCAACGAACCGGCCACAAGCGCTATAGCGAAAACCAAACGAGACACAACCATGGCGAACCTCCAACCGGGTTATATTACATCCGGTCTGTCACCAAATTATGGCCTTAATATATCGCTTAGGCAAGCCGCCCTACATATCGAGATCAAGCTTGCGCGCCAGAGACAGAATCTCATTGCGCAGGGAGCCGTTGGAACTCGACATCAGCTTGGTGATCGCCTTGTTGGCGGCCTCACGGTCACACGACAGGATCATGCGCTTGACCTGGCCCAGGCCGGCTGGCGGCATGGACAGGCGATCGAAACCGAGCGCGATCAGCACGAAGGCTTCCAGCGGACGGCCGGCGATCTCACCGCACACCGAGACCGGCGTGCCCGACTCCTTCGCCGCCTTCTGGATCATCGACAGCGCCGTCAGGAAGGGCGGCGACAACGGATCGTAGCGGTCCGACATCTTCGGATTGGTGCGGTCGGCGGCGAACAGATATTGCATTAGGTCATTGGTGCCGACCGAGGCGAAATCGACCAGCGGCAGCAGGGCATCGAGATGGAACAGCAGGGACGGGCATTCGATCATGGCGCCGACGCGCAGCAAGGCCGGCAGGACGCGACCGCGACGGCGCGCCCAGGCGCATTCGATATCGACCATTTCCCGCGCCTGACGGAACTCGTCGATCGAGGCCACCATGGGGAACATGATGCGCAGTTCGCGGCCCCGCGCCGCGGTGATCAGGGCGCGCAACTGCATGCGCAGGAGCGCCGGACGGTCCAGTCCCATGCGGATGGCGCGCCAGCCGAGCGCCGGGTTTTCCTCGCGCTCCATCTCCATATAGGGCAGGATTTTGTCGCCACCGAGATCGAGCGTACGGAAGGTGACGGGCCGGTCGCCGGCGCCATCCATGATGCGCTCGTAAAGCTCGGTCTGGCGCTTGAGGCGCGGCAGGTCGTCGGATACCATGAACTGGAATTCGGTGCGGAACAGGCCGATGCCCTCGGCGCCGGTTTCATTCATGATCTCGATATCGAATTCCAGCCCGGCATTCATCAGCAGGGTGACGCGGCCGCCATCGCGGGTGACAGCCTCGACATCCTTGATCTTGCTGAACTCGGCGCGCTGGGCCGTCCGGACTTCGATGCGGCTGGTGGCGGCTTCGAGAATATCCGGACGGGGGCGCAGATAGGCTTCGCCGGTTTCGCCATCGACAATGACGATATCGCCCGTACTGACCTTGTCACGCAGGCCTTGCAAACGGCCGACACAGGGGATCTGCAGGGCGCGCGCCACGATGGCGGCATGGTTCGAGGCCGAGCCTTCTTCGAGCAGGATGCCTTTCAGACGCGTGCGGTCATATTCAAGCAGGTCGGCGGGGCCGAGATCGCGCGCGACCAGGATCGAGTTTTCCGGAATTTCGCGCGCCGTGGTGATGACGCCGGCCAGAACGCGCAGCAGGCGGTTGGCCAGGTCTTCGAGATCATGCAGGCGTTCGCGCATATAGGCGTCGCGGGCATTATTGAGCTTGGCGCGCTGTTCGTTACGGACGCGATCAACCGCCGCCTCCGCCGTCAGGCCGTTGCGTACGGCTTCGGTCAGGTTGCGCACCCAACTGGTTGAATGGGCGAACATGCGGTAGGTTTCGAGCACGTCGAAGGTCGGCCCCGCCAGACCATGGGTGCCTTCGAACATGGCGTCGATCTGCTGGCGCAGCACAATGATGGCGTCATTCAGGCGCGCTTCCTCAGCCACCGAATCGTCACTCAGCAGGTGATCCGATGTCACCGGCACCTCGTGCAGGATGACCGTGCCGATCGAGATACCGTCGGCGAAGATCGAGCCCTTCAGACGCTCCGGGCGCGACGGCGCCAGTTCGATGTCCTTCAGTTCTTCGAGGCCGACCAGTTCGCCCGCCGTCACGATCTCGGACAGCACCATGGCGATGATCTGCAGGTCCTCGACCTCTTCTTCCTCATAACGCCGCGCCGCCATATTCTGCACGACCAGCACGCCTATGGTGCGGCCACCGCGCAGCAGGGGCACGCCAAGGAAGGAGCGATACGGGTCTTCACCGGTTTCCGGGCGATAGGAGAAGCTGGGGTGCGAGGGCGCATCCATCAGATTCAGCGGCACACCGGCGCGGGCGACCTCACCGACCAGGCCTTCTGACAGCCGCATGCGCGTCTTGTGCACGGCATCGGCATTCAGGCCTTCGGTAGCGAAGAGTTCCAGTTCTTCCGAGGTGCGGCGCAGATAGATCGAGCACACCTCGGCCACCATCGAGGTGGCGATGATACGGACCACCGTATCGAGGCGCGCCTGGGCGGACTGGCCCTCTTCCATGGTTTCACGGATCTGGCGCAAGAGGCCGCGCTGGCCGCGCACCGCGAGGACAGGTTTCGGAATGCCTTCGAACGGACCCGGTTTCACAATCATCATACCCCTCTGGCGACCCGTTGGCGCGCCGTCAGCTTTGGCCGCAGTTTGCGGCGCTTTTGCCGCGCTGTCTAGCGAGTCCGTGAGCCCCGGCGCAAGTCACGAACGGGTTATAATCACTTTGGTTTAACAGTCTGATACAAAGCGCAGGCAGCGTCTCCGCTATTGCGTGACAGCCACCCGTTTTGCACCGCAAGGC
>CAMLIY010000028.1 GCA_946480125.1 uncultured Asticcacaulis sp. | reverse complement strand
CGATTATATAGGCTTATGCGTGATTTCTTCAAACCTGTCGCCTGTTTATGTGTTATTTGCGAGCCGAATCCACTCATCCAAAAGCGCTCGCGATTTTGGCAAGGGCAAGCGCCCGCCGCGCATGTTTGCGCGTAGCCTGTGCGACGCTTGAGCATACCAAGAGAGAAAATGAAGCTGCTCCCTAAAAAATCGCATGTGAAGCCGTTTCCGACAGATACCAGATGGGGGCTGTTCACCACCTATCTGCATTATCTGTGGGCGGACCACGCTTATTTGCGAATCGGCTTCACCAATGCCCACTGGATCGGCCCGGACATGGTGCGGACCAACCAGCCCTGGCCGTTCCAACTGGCGTGGTGGAAGAAGCAGGGAGTCAGGACCGTCATCAACCTGCGCGGCGGTAAGGGCTCGTTCTACTATCTTGAAAAGCATGCTTGTGAAAAGCTGGGGCTCAAGCTGGAGGATTTCGGCCTGACCTCACGTAGCCTGCCAACAGCGGCCGAGTTCCGCGAAGCCAGGGCCTTGTTCGATCGCATCGCCTATCCAGCCCTGCTGCACTGCAAGTCCGGCGCCGACCGGGCTGGCATGATGAGCGTGCTTTACCGTCACTTTCACCTCGGCCATTCGATCCGCGATTCGGCGCGCGAACTGGGCCTGCGCACCCTGCACATGAAGGCCGGTCATACCGGCGTGCTCGATTATGTGTTCGAGGTTTACCTGCGCGATATCGAGCCCAAAGGCATCAGTTTCTGGGACTGGACGCAAGGCCCGGATTACGATCCGGACAAGCTCAAATCCACATTCAAGGCCAGTTGGTGGGGCACCCTGTTGACCGATAAGTTGTTGAAGCGAGAATAAAAAAAAACCGCCGGTTAAGCCGGCGGTTTTTTTATTCTCCGGCCGTCGACGGATCGATCAGCTTGTGGGCGTGGATGACGAAGTAACGCATCAGAGCATTATCAACGGTTGATTGGGCCTTGGTGCGCCAGGCTGAAACGGCCTCGGTATTATTGGCGTAAGCGCCAACAAATTCGACCTTTTTCAGGTCTTTGAAAGTGGTCCCGTTAAGATCGGTCAGTTCACCGCCGATGACGATATGAAGGAGTTGCTTGTCATTCATGTCTTTACTCATTGATATTGCAGGGTTTAGATATTTGCTTAGGCGCAGGAAAAAGAGATCGCTATGTCCTAAAGGTGCTCCAGATGAGCGCACCGCCGGATGATTTCATCGAAAAGGGGGGCGCCTGCGCAGATCAGGCTGGGTTTAAGGCTGTCTATAGCGTTGAAACCATAAGGATTGCCTAAATGGTCCGAAACAATGGCGCCGGCTTCCTGGGCGATCAGGGTGGCGGCGGCCACGTCCCAATCGCGCTTGGGCGTCAGCGCCACCGTGAAATCAGCCTTGCCGGCGGCGACGCAGGCCATGCGGTAGGCTACGGAGGGGCGGGAGTGGACAATGAGGCGCGGCCACGGTTCCGGCCAGATATCCTTGCCGAACAGGCGGGAATCCCCCAGAACTTCGGCGTCTTCCAATTCATGGCGCTGGCTGGCATGAACGCGGACGTCATTCAGCCAGGCGCCTTCACCAAAGGCCGCTGAATACATTTCGTTGGCGTCGGGCGCGTAGACAACCGCGGCGATCGGCTGATTGGCCTCAATGACCGCCAGGGCGATGGTCCAATAGGGGCTGCCTTTGGACAGGCCCATCGTGCCGTCGATCGGATCGAGCACAAAGGTGCGCAAGCTTGTCAGGCGTTCGGCATTATCGGCCTCTTCCTCGCTCTGCCAGCCGTAGTCGGGGCGGGCAGCGAGCAGGGCTTCCTTCAGCCACAGATTGACCTCTGTATCGGCATTGGTGACGATGGAGCCATCGGCCTTGTAACGCGTTATCAGGCCGTTGGCCTTGAGATGCTGGGCAAGCGCACCGACGCGACGAACCTTGTCGATGATCAGTTCAAGGTCTGTCGCATGGTCGTCGCGCATCATTTGCCCCCGACGCTTAAGCCTTCGACGAGCAGGCTCGGTGTATCAAGCGTGCCCTTGATTTCCAGATCATTGGCCGGAACGAGGCGGCTGTAAATATAGATGAGGTTGCCGGCAACGGTGATTTCATTGACCGGATAAGCGATGACGCCATTTTCGAACCAGAAGCCGGAGGCGCCGGCCGACCAGTCGCCGGTATCGTTATTGACGCTGGGGCCGAACATCGAGGTGACGATCAGGCCCTTGCCGGCGGCGGTCATCAGCGCCTCGACCGACTGGGAGCCGGCGTTGAGCGTAACATTGTGCGTCGAGACGCCGGCCGGATTGGCCAGGCTGCGCGACGCGTGACCGGTTGAGATCATACCGAGCTGTTTTGCCGCCGAACTGTTGAGCAGCCAGCCGCCCAAAACTCCATCTTTAATGATATGGCGTTCGCTGACCGCCACGCCTTCATCGTCGAACAGACACGAGCCGAGGCCGCGCACGCGCAGCGGATTGTCGATGATCTGCACCGAGGGGTCAAACAATTGCTGGCCGAGCCTGTCTTTCAGAAAGCTGGAACCGCGCGCGATCATGGTGCCGGAAATGGCGCCGATGAATTGGCCGATCAGCGACTTGGCGATGCGCTTGTCAAAAATAACCGTCGATTTCTGCGTGTCAATCTTGCGGGCGCCCAGCGCCGACAGCGCACGTTCGGCGGCGATTCGTCCGGTTTCACCGACGTCGGGCAGGTCTGAGGCGAAGCGCACGCTGCGCCCTTCACCGTCGCGTTCCATATTGCCGTCCGAGTCGGTGGCAATGTAACGGCCAGACTGGAAAAACAGGCTCGTCTTGTGGCTGCCGCGAAAGCCGTCCGAGGTCAGCATAGACCACATATTCTGCACATAACCCGTGCTGGCGGCGTCGCTTTGCAGTCTTTCGTTAGCCAGATCCAGGCCGGCTGCTTCTATATCGAGTGCACGTTGTTGCAGGCTTTCGGCGCTCAGGTGGGTGTCGTCAAAGAGCTGAAGATCGGACCCTGTGCCTTTATACAGCAGGGCCGGGTCGGCCAGGCCGGCATAGGCGTCATCAGGTGCCAATTGCGCCATGGCGACCGCGCGCTCAACCAGGCGATCCAGCGTGGTTTGCGAAAATTCGGAAACCGAGACAACCGCCTGTTTCTGTCCGACAAAGACGCGCAGCCCAAGATCGCTGTTCTCATCGCGCTCGACCGTTTCGACGGCGCCCTTGCGCACGCCGACCGACAGGGAGCGGCTTTCGGCGAATACAGCCTCGCAGGCATCGGCACCGGCCCTGCGGGCCGCGGCCAGGATATTTTCGAGGCGCTCGAACTGGGCATCCGCCGAGGCTTCCTGAGTTTCAGTTCGCGTTTGCAACATAAAAAATCTATAGGCCCGCCACGGACATGAAAGCAAGTCTCGTTTGTGACAAATTAATATCCACATTTCGCAGATAGTGATCCGTAAGCAGCACGGGCTTACCGTAAATTAGCGGTTTTTTTAGGTGTCGCCCTTATGAATTTCATATCAGACGTGTGCTGGTGTGTTTTGATTAACGGCGGGGCCGGTATGTTGAGTTGGATAAAATCGATTTCGGCTGGCCTGAAACTGAACCATCGAGCGGTCAACGCGAAAGGCACGACGCTGCAAAGCCTGAGTGAAGCCGAAAAAGTGGCGGCGATGAAGCCCATCGTTTCCAGCTTCTGTCTGATAATGGGTTGCTACTACAGCCTCGTGACCTTTAACCGCCTGTGGACGGAAACAGGTCATGCCCTGGTGGCCATGTTGACCCTGTCGATTCTCACCGTAATAGCCAGTTTTTACTTTCACTTCTTTTACATGAAGTCAGTGCGTTACGAGTATCAGCTGAATATCGCCAGCCTGACAGTGAACCTGCTGCTGTTCGCCAACCCGGTGACTTTCCAGGCCCTGCATTTTGACAACAAACGGCTGGTTTATTTCATCTTCCTGTCGCTGGTCTATGCCATGACCGGGATCAGCCTGCGTGTGGTCATTCCCAGCGTGACGATTACCTTGCTGACCGCTGCGGTTCTGGCATTCCGGCACAATGGCGCGATATCGGTGGATAATGCCGGCATGGTGTTGCTGATGTCACCTCTGGCAGTCCTGCTGGCGACGATCGTCCGTCAGACGCTTTTACGGGCGGTTCAGTCGCGTGTCATGGCCGAGTCCCTGCATAGCGAAGCGCAATCCATGGCCGATAGTGATGTCCTGACCGGGCTGCCGAACCGTCGCAGCTTTTTCCGGGTGATGGACGCGGCGCTGGCCGGCATTACCGTGGGTCAGAAAGGATTTCACCTCGCCCTGATTGATCTCGATGGCTTCAAGCCAATCAATGATATTTATGGCCACAGCGTCGGTGACAGCCTGCTTATTGAAGTTGGCAACCGTTTGCGCGGTGTGTGCGTCGAAGACGCTTTCGCGGCGCGGATGGGCGGAGATGAATTCGCTATCATTCTGTACGGAGATGCCAGCGTGGCGCGGCTCGATGCTTTCGGCGCGGCCTTATGCGACGCTTTGCGCGACACTTACTTCCTGGGAAGCGTGACGGCCAATATCTCCGGCTCCGTTGGTTTCGTGCATTGCGAATCTGACCAGTTCACCACGTCGCAATTGCTGGAACGCGCCGACTATGCGCTCTATTTCGCCAAACAAAACCTGCGCGGCGCCCCGGTGCTGTTCACCGAAAAACATGAAGCTGAGATGCGTGATTTCAGTCAGGTCGACCAGGCCCTGCGCACCAGCGATCTCGATGCCGAACTGTCGATCATGTTCCAGCCGCAGGTCGATGTCGTCGAGAACAAGACGATCAGCTTTGAAGCCCTGGCGCGCTGGAACAGCCGCAAACTTGGCAGTGTGCGCCCGGATGTCTTCATCAAGGCGGCGGAACGCTCAGGCCTGATTACACAGATTACCCTGCTTCTGCTGGAAAAAGCGCTGAAACTCGTGCGTAGCTGGCCTGTGGATACCAAGGTATCGTTTAATCTGTCGGCGCGCGATCTGCGGTCCGGCATTTCAATCACCGATATCTGCAAGGCCGTGCGCCATTCGGGGATAGATCCCCACCGCATCGAGTTTGAAATTACCGAAACCGCTATGCTGACCGACTTCGAGCAGGCATGCGAAGCCCTGGCGCGCCTCAAAGCCATGGGCTGCCGGATCGCCATTGATGATTTCGGCTCGGGCTATTCCAGCTTCAGCTATATCCACCGCCTGCCGGTTGATAAAATCAAGATTGATCGCAGTTTTGTCGTGCAATTGCTGGAACACGGTTCGGCACTTAAAATAATCAAAACAATCATAGATTTATGCCGAAATCTCAATCTGGATTGTGTTATCGAAGGGGTGGAAACACAGGCTGAAATGAATAAGCTGGCGCAAATCCGCGCCCGTTACATTCAGGGGTACCTGTTCAGCAAGCCCATGCTGGCCGAACAGGTTTTGCCCTATTTGCAAACCGAGGCGAGGCGGAGTGACGCCGATCTCAAAGTGGTCGGCTAACCGCTTATTGGTGAGGAGCGACCATCACGATATTAGGCCGTTTCGGTGCCGACATGCCGTCTCCCAGATAAAAGCCGGTATGTGGCGGCTGGTTATAGGCTGTATTTTGCCAGGCGATCGAGGCGCGGTATTGCGGGTCCTGCATCAGGGTGACGAAGCCGTATGTGGTCGGGATCGGCGTCGAATAGATACGCAGTTCGGTGCTGTCGGCGCTGCGCCAGACGACCTCTTCACGCCAGTCCCCCAGAATGTCCGCCGACAGGGTGGGGTTCGACTTGGTGCCGTTGTTCGACATCATGCCTTCGGCCACCAGCAGGGGTTTTGTCGTTGAGGTTTGCCAGTCCCATTTCGAGATCGTGGTGCCGTCCAGTAGTTCGCGCAGCAGATCACCATCCCACCAGATGGCAAAATTGGTCTGACGCGGACCCCGTTCGGCGATCGCTTCGCCCTTGATGTTGTAGAGCTTGGGTGAATTGCTGCCCCAGACTTCATCGCCGAGATAGCGCGGGTCGATATCGGCGGAAAGCCCGCGCCCGGTGTCTTTTTCGGCTGGCTTTTCCCAGATGATGGCGCCGGTGCGGGCATCGAGCAGGGCCGAGCCGATATTGCCATTATTCTTCATCTCTTCGTGGACACCGAACTTTTCCAGTCCGGGGCGCGAGGGATCGAGATCCCCAACGTGCATGGCGTCACCATGAAACAGCTTGGCCGTCCACAGCGGCTTTCCATTGTCATCAAGCGCCATCGAGCCGTTGATCACCTCGTCGCGGCCATCGCCATCGACATCGGCGATGCTGACCTGGTGGTTGCCCTGGCCGCTATAGCCTTCGGGTACACCGGCGGCTTTGGAATCGAAGGTCCAGCGCAGGGAAAGCTTGCCGTTGCGGAAGTCATAGGCGGCTTCGGTAGTGCGATCGTAATAGCCGCGGATCATCACGGCGGATGGATGCACGCCGTCGAGCCAGGCGGTGCCGGCGATATAGCGCTCCGAACGGTTGCCGTAAGGGTCGTTCCACACGGCCTTCATCGTTTCCGCTGTATCGGGCATTCCTTCGGGCGCGCGCGGCGGCCAGTAGGGCACCGTATCCATGACCGCGCCGGTCTGGCCGTTGAAAACGCTGAGATATTCCGGCCCTTTCAGGATGCGGCCCTGAAGCTGCGCCATCAGCTTGCCATCGGCCGATTGCACCGAGCCTGTACGGTCTCGCACTTCCGTCTCACCGCCATCGCTGACCCAGTTCGCCTTGGCGTTGCCGATCACCTTGCCCTGGCCGTCTATGGTGCCGTCAGCGGTCTTGACGATCATTTCGGCCTTGCCGTCGCCGTCATAATCAGCCACCTGGAATTGGGTGTAGTGGGCGCCGGCGCGGATATTCGGCCCCATATTGATGCGCCACAGCTTCTTGCCCTCAAGCGTATAGGCATCGATATAGACCGGTCCGGTATAGCCGCCCTGGCTATTGTCATGGCTATTGGTGGGGTCCCATTTCAGGATGATTTCGTAGCGGCCATCGCCGTCCAGATCGCCGACACTGGCATCATTGGCGGTATAGCTATAGGATTTTCCATCCGGCGTTACGCCATCCGCGGGCTTGTCGAGCGGGATGGACAAATAGCCGTTGGCCCACACCTTGGCTGGCGCGAGCGTATCCTTGGTTTCCTTGCCGTTTAGAATGGTCGCAACGGTGTAGGTCGAACGGGCCGTGCCCGCCGTGTCGAGGAAATTGCTGACCTTTTCGATCGGCTGGGTATTTATCTTGCGCCCATCCCTATACAGGTTGAATTCAGTGCCGTCCGGGTCATCGGCCAGCATCCGCCAGCTGACCAGCACACCGCCATCGGCTTTAACGGCCACCGTGCCGCGATCGAGTTTCTCCATATGGCGGGCCGGGATTTCAGCGAAAGCGACCGTCGCGCCTGCGCCCGCCGTCAGGGCAAGCAGGGCGGTAGACACCATCAGAGAAATGGCTTTGCGACGGGCAGGACGTTGTTGTGGCATTGGGGTTCCCTCGGTTTAATGTTTTTCATTAAACACAATAACGCCAAAATTCCGTCACAAGAAATCAAAATAATTCATTAATGGGCAAATTTGAGCATTTTCGCCCTACTTCCAGATGGGTTTTCCCAGGCCCGGCAAGCCCATTTCCGCCCATTTGGCGCTGACGCGCTCAACGACATCCGGCTCCATGTAAAGTTTTTCGCCCCATTCACGGTGGGTTTCCGGCGCCCATTTGTTGGTGGCGTCGAGACCGATCTTGGACCCCAGACCCGATTCCGGTGAGGCGAAGTCGAGATAGTCGATCGGCGTGTTTTCGACCACAGTGATATCGCGTGCCGGGTCCATGCGGGTGGACAGTGCCCACATGACGTCCTTCCAGTCTCGGGCATTGATGTCGTCGTCGACCACGATAATCCACTTGGTATACATGAACTGGCGCAGATACGACCACGCCCCCATCATCACTCGCTTGGCATGGCCGGGATAGGCCTTCTTCATGCTGATGACGGCGATGCGATAGGAGCAGCCTTCGGGCGGCAGCCAGAAATCGACAATTTCCGGAAACTGCTGCTGGATCAATGGAATAAAGACTTCATTTAAGGCTTCACCTAATACGCTCGGCTCATCGGGCGGCCGTCCGGTGAAGGTCGACAGGTAGATTGGCTGTTTGCGCATGGTGATGGCGCTGATCTTGAAGATCGGGAACTTTTCAACCGAATTGTAATAGCCGGTGTGATCGCCGTAAGGGCCCTCGTCGGCGTAATCATCGAGCAGGACGTGACCCTCCAGCACGATCTCGGCGTGGGCCGGCACCAGCAGGGGCACGGTCTTGGCCGGCACCAGTTCAGCCTTTTTTCCACGCAGCAAACCGGCGAACTGGTATTCCGAAAGCGTATCGGGCACCGGCGTGACGGCGGCCAGGATCAGGCCCGGATCGGCGCCGAGCACAGCGGCGGCGGGCAGGGGGTCGCGCTTGGCACTTTTGCCTTGGGCAGCCTTCCAGCGGCGATGGTGCTGCGCGCCGCCGCGATGGGCCAGCCAGCGCATGATGGTGGTGTTTTTCGACAGCACCTGCATGCGGTAGATGCCGAGATTGTAATCATCCTCGCGCGTATCTGAGGGACCTTTGGTGACGATGAGCGGCCAGGTGATCAGCGGCGCCGGCTCGCCCGGCCAGCAGCCCTGGATCGGCAATTTGGTTAAATCTATATCTTCACCGGTCAGGACAACCTCCTGAACCGGCGCGGTTTTTACGGTCTTAGGCCGCATGGAAAGCACGGTCTGCATCAGCGGCAGCATTCCTACGGCGTCTTTCAGGCCGCGCGGCGGTTCGGGCTGGCGCAGGAAGGCCAGCAGTTCGCCGACTTCGCGCAGTTCCGGCGCGGTTGTCCGTTCCTTGCTGTCCATGGTGACACCCATGGCGACGCGCTTCACATTGCCGAACAGATTGACCAGAACGGGCATAGGCGAGGGCGTACCGTCTTCCAGGGTGACGTTCTCGAACAGGACCGCGGGGCCTTTTTCGGCCAAAAGGCGGGTCTGGATCTCGGTCATTTCGAGATGGGTCGAAACGGGCGTTTTTACCCTCACCAGTTCGCCGGCGGCTTCCAGTTTATCGATAAACTCACGCAGGGATTTATAAGCCGCCATTTTTATTCCTCTCGTCACTCAGGCGCGGTGAAGACGCGTTTCGCATAGGCCGGAACGTTCCCGGTGGCAATGGGCCTGCACTCGCAACTTAGTCTCCGCCATTGAAAACAGATACCAACTCCGCCAAGGTGGCGGGATTCGCGGGAGAGACTGTGTGATAACGGATAAAAAAGGTTTGCTGGTGATTGGCGCACGCGCCTTGATCGGTCGTCGGATGCCCGAAGCGATCAGGGCGGCCGGCTGGCCGGAAGAGTCCGTCCGCTACAGTTCGCGCCAGCCCGTGGCGAACCAGGGCGTCAGTCTAGATGCCACCCGTCCGGAGGATTTCAAGCCTGACCGGACATTCGTTGCGGTCATTGTTTGTGCGCCGATCTGGCTGATCAGCGAAGGTCTATTGGAGCGGCTGGTCGAACTCGGCATGAAACGCATCATAGCCTTTTCTTCAACCAGCCGCCTGACCAAGGGCACTTCGGGCGAGCCGGCCGAACGTGAGGTGGTGGCGAAGCTGGCAGAGGGGGAAGAGACACTCACCGCCTTTTGTGCGGCGCGTGGCGTGGCCTGTACGATTCTGCGGCCGACCCTGATCTATGAAGAAGGCCTGGATCAAAATGTCACGCGTATTGCCGACCTGATCCGAAAGCTGGGTTTCTTTCCGGTCTGCGGTCTGGCATCCGGCGTGCGACAGCCGGTTCATGCCCGCGATCTCGCCACGGCGGCGATGCAGGCCCTGACGGCCAAGGCCAGCTTCAACACAGCCTATAATCTCAGTGGTGGCGAAGACCTGACCTATGCCGCCATGGTGCGGCGTATTTTTGAGGCACTTGGCCGCGCACCGGTGATTATTACCGTGCCGGAACGCCTGTGGCAGATCGGCTTTTTCGTTCTGAATCTGGTCCGGCCGAAAAAGCTCAAGCGCAATATTCATATGGTGCTGCGCATGAATACTGATCTGTGGTTCGACCACAGCGCCGCCACGCGTGATTTTGGCTACACTCCAGGCCCCTTTAAGCCAGACTTCAAATAATTATTCCGGCTTCCAGCGCATCGAAAGGCGCAGCGACTTGCCGTCATATTGTTTGGCCCAGTCGGTCTTGTTGCCTGAATTCCCCAGGCGATCCATGATTCGCATCAGCGCGGCGCCGAAGCCGTAATCCTTCGGGTCTTCTTCGGTCAGGACACAGTCATCGAGATCGCCGGAGGCGGTGAAACGACACTCTGCCGAGGCTTGGCCGCCAACCTTGTCGTTCTGGGCATCAGAGGGATAGGCTGAGAGGCTCAACTGATCATAATAGCCATGAATATCCATGGTCTGGAAACGCGGATCATTGGTCTCAGTGGCATAAAACATGATGTCGCGCGGAATTTTGTCGAGATTTAGCACGGTGTCTTCCGGCGCATCGGGGTGGGCTTTCAGCCAGTCGTGCGCGGACGTATCCGTGTCGTCACGCGCCAGTATGCGATAAAGCCGCGTCGCCCGGCCGATATCCACCGATGTGCCCAGCCCAGTCTCGTACTGTTTTGCCAGCAGGCGCACCGCCTGGCGATCTCCGCGCCGCGCCGCCTTTTTGAACAGGTTCAGCGATTCCGTGTAGTCCTGTGGCGCCAGGTCACCGATCATATAGACCTGGCCCAGTTCGGTCAGGGCGGCGGCGTGACCCTGGTCGGCCGCCTTCTTCAGGTTGGTAAGTGCCAGCGCTGTATCTGGTGTAATGCCCCGGCCTTCGAGATAAGCCAGGCCCAGCGCGTATTGTGCGCCGGCATCGCCCTTCTCAGCCGCCGTTTTGCAATAGGGCAGGGCTTTGGGCCAGTCCGGCCTCACGGTCGGGCTTTGGGTATAGGCATGGCAGACGACGGCGCGGGCCTCATCACGGCCCTGATCGGCGGCTTTTTCATACCAGATGAGCGCTTGGGCGGCGTCCGGCTTGACGCCATGACCGAGTCGGTAAGCGACAGCCAGATCATATTGCGCCATCGCATTGCCGGCATCAGCCGATTTGGCGATCCACGCCATGCCGGTTTTTTCGTCGGCCTTTTGTTCGTAACGGCCCTCTATCCAGGCGATGCCCAGATCATACTGCGCCTGGGCGTCCCCTGTTTCAGCCTTGTCAGTCAGGACCTTGAGTTGTTCCTTTGGCGTCGGGCCTTTCGGCGGGGCAAGCGCCGCCGCGGCGGGCGGCGCCGTTATGCCCGCTATCGCTATCAGGGGCGTTATAAGGAAAACCCGGCCTAACCTGTTCACAGTGCCCCTACTTATCAGACCAAACGGCCAGTTCATTACCGGAGGGGTCGGTAAAATGAAACCGCCGGCCACCGGGAAAGTCAAAGATCGATTTGACGATAACCGCGCCTTGCGCCTTTACAGCGGCGAGGGAGGCCTCGATATCCTCACTATATAGGATCACCAGTGGCTTTGCGGAAGTCTCTGCCGTGTCGGCCTGGAAGCCGCCGTCAAGACCTGCATCGGCCAGGGCGGCATAGGTCGGGCCGTAATCGATGAAACTCCAGCCGAAGGCTTGCGTGTAAAAGTCTTTCAGCGGTCCCAGGTCGCCACCGGGAAATTCAATATAATCAATTTTGTGGTGCTCAGGCATAATCAGGTTTCCAGTTTCCAGACGCTGGCTGGCTTGATCGCCGCGTCCTCAATGTCGGCATTGGTCCGGATATCGTAATCCGCCAGCCGGATCAGGCCTGTCTTTGGGAAATAGGTCCGGTGCGGGTCGCCGATATAGGTCTCTATCTTGTGGGGCTTGGCGCGGCGAAAATATGTCAGCATGGCGTCTGTCATCGGTTTTTCGTAGCAGATATCGCCCGCCAGAATGACATCGACACCGGGTATTGGTCCGTCCAGCATATCCTCGCCCGTAAAGGTCAGGGCTACGCCGTTCAGTTCGGCATTGAGGCCTGCAGCGGCACCCGCATAAAGATCGATGTCATTACAGAGTACGCTTTTCGCACCGGCCTGCATGGCGGCGATGCCCACCAACCCGGAGCCGCAGGCGATATCGAGCACGCGCCTGTTCCTGACAATCTCCGGATGCTTCAGAACATACTGCGCCAGGGCTTGTCCACCCGACCAGGCGAAGGCCCAGAAGGGTGGCGCCAGGCGCTGCCTTGCCATATCCTGCTCGGTCATCAGCCACAGCGGTGTGACCTCATCGGCCTGATAGAGGCGGATCGAGGGAACGGAAGGCACGGGCAGGGGCCTTGTGTGTGTCCGGATAAATGACTCGTGATTGCTCACTCTGTATCGCTCATTGGGCGTCCGGATCGCTCAGGGCCCGCTCCTTGACCGGCTCACCGCCGAACTGGTCGGCGAATTCGGGCGCCAGCACATCACCCAGCATGGCTTGCGGCACGCGAATTTCATACGGTCCTTCGGCATAGGGGCCGACATCATAAGGGGCATAGAGCGCATCGATGGCGCCGACCTTGCCACCTGCCGCGACTGGAATCAGCACCAGCCGACTGGTGATAAATTTAGGGCAGGCAAACCCGGAACCGGATTGCGATATCGGCTCGCCGGCCCGTTTTGAGCGCTCGGCCTCTACCTGATGGCAGAGATAGGCATTGATCGTCTTGAAATCCGCGCCGGCCTTGAACAGGCGCTTGGGGGCGATCTCAGCCTTGGCGATTTTGTCCCACAGCAGGGTGCGGAGGATATGGTTCGGATGGGCGCCCCCCTGATAATCATCTGCCTCTGATAAAAGGGATAGGAAGCGTGGTGTTTGGGCGGTGATTTTCCAGCCGATGGTGTGATAATAGGGCGGCTCCTCAATGCCGTCTGCGCTGTTCTCGGCGCGGTCCTTATGTGCCTGATCCATAAAAGCGGTCAGGGTTGTCTGGGCTTCGGTATACAGGCGGGCGTGCAGGTCAGGATAGAGTTTGATCGCCTCCGGCAAGGTAAGGCTGACCTGTGCGTCGGCATTGCTGCTGGCTATGGTCAGGGGAACCGGTGCGGTCGCCAGCGCCGCCGGCGGCGCCTGTTGTGTCTTGGGTGTGCGTTGGCAGGCGGTCGCCGCCATTACCATGCCCAGCGCCAGCCCGAACGTCCGTATGCGTCTCGATATCCGTGCCATGCGAACCTCTTAGGCGTTGAGAGAGCCGGTGAAATGCACGGCCAGCAGACTGATGAACCACAAGATGCCGGTCATGCGGTTGGACTTGAACAGTTTGAGCGCCAAAGCGCTGTCCCAGCCTTCGCCCGATGGTTCCGGCTTGAGGCGCACCACCTGCACAAATAAATGCGCCGCCACCAGGAAAAGTCCACCAAAAAAGAGGGAGGTCAGGCCTGCCAGCCATGCCGCGATGCCTGTCAAAATCACCGCCAGGCCGTAAAATATGCTGACACCGCTGACTGTATGTTTGCCAAGAGCGCGCGCGCTCGACTTGACGCCGACCATGGCGTCATCCTCGATATCCTGCAGGGCGTAGATGGTATCATAACCGAGCGTCCAGAAAATCAGGCCGGTATAAAAAATCAGCGCCGGCAAGGTGAGTGTGCCGGTGATAGTGGCGAAGCCCATCAGGAAGCCCCAGTTGAAGGTCAGACCAAGCCAGGCCTGCGGCCACCAGGTAATGCGCTTCATGAACGGATAGGCAGCGACCAGCAGCAGGGAACCGGCGCCAAGCGCGATGGTCAGCCAACCGAGCCGGGTGAGGATCAGGAAGCTGATCAGCGAACAGCCGGCGGCGAAGGTCAGGGCCTGCCTGGGGCTGATTTGTCCGGAAGGAATGGGGCGGCCGCGGGTCCGCTCCACCCGGGCGTCATAGTCGCGGTCAACAAAATCATTGAAGGCGCAACCAGCCGCGCGCATCAGTACTGAGCCGATGGCGAACAGCAACAGTTTGATCCAGGGGAACTCATCGCGCAGCACATCCAGCGGCGGCTTAAGGATTGCCGTACCCTCCAGGCTGTTGGTGAAGAAGGGGTGGGCAATGGCGAAGGCCAGCCCCATGGCGCCGGGCAAAAACAATAGCCAGATACCGATCGGCCTGTCGAGCCGGCCCAGTTTCAGCCAGGGTTGCAGAGAACGGGGCGCATAGCGATCAACCCAGTTGAGTTTGGAGGCATCAGGGAGCGGAGCGTGTGTCGTCATACGCCGTTGATGAACCGCTCGCCCGGAATTGTCGAGCGGATTTATGGTTGTTTAAGCTCTGCGCTTCATCAGTTGTGAGCGGTCCTTGCGCACCTGGGCGGCCGGAATGACCCGTGCGAATGGGCGCAGGCCGAACAGGCTGTCTTCCATGCCGGTTTCCAGGATGTCGCCACGCTTTGGCGCTTTGAGGAACAGGTCTTCCATCGGCGTGATGACATAGAGGCCTTCCGGTGCATAGACCAGCACCAGGCCTTCATTTTTCGGCATGACCTCGGACCAGATTTTCAACTGGTCATAATAGTGCGGGCGGCGCCAGTCATGTGGCCGGTCGGGATCGACATCGACCGCCAGGGTGGTGCCGTTGGGTTCCAGGCGCAATACGAATCCAGCCTGATCGGGACGCCAGATGCCGTTCATGTCGTCGTGCTTCAACCACAGGCACTTGAATTCCTGGCAGATTTGCGGATGCAAACCCCAAACACCGCAACCGCCTTCGGGGCGGACATTGAAACAGGTATGGCCGGACTTCTTTTCCAGGTCGGGGATGTCGTAAACCTTGCAGCACAGATTGCAGGTGCCGCACTCCTTAAGGCTGGCCCGCTTGGCGGGGGCCGGTGGCGGCGGTGCCTTCTGGCTTCGTACATCATGTGCGCTTCGCGTCACGAGGGGGATCATCGGCCCTGAACCTTTTGTTCAGACTGACAGCCCTTTTGCCGCCAGTAACGCGACAAGCCTCCCAAATCAGAGTCAATAAACGGTTACTTTAACCTTTTATTTTTCAAGATTTTACCGTACGGCGCGATGTTCCTGACCTGTTCACGGCTCAAGCGTTTTGCGGCCTTCGATCACCTCATCATAGGAAAAGACGATATCCGGATCGGGCGCGGCGATTTCGCGACCGGCGTGCGGACAATCGAGCACCTTGAGCACATGGCGCAGAATATGTTCGCGCGCCTTGACCTTGCTGTCGGTCGCGACGCATATCCACGGACCATGCTCATGATGTGATCGGCGCAGCATGTCATCACGCGCCGCCGAATAATCAGCCCAGCGGTCCTGGGCCACCTGGTCGAGATCGCTGACCTTCAGTTTCTTGCGTGGGTCCGCCCGACGCGCGTCGAGGCGTTCCTTTTGTTCCTTCATCGAGATATCGAGCCACAGCTTGATCAGGGTGATGCCGCTGCGCGTGATCATGCTTTCGAAATCGGGCACGTCGCGGATAAAGGTTTCCTGCTGCTCGGGTGTGGAAAAGCCCATAACCTTTTCAACCCCGGCGCGGTTATACCACGAACGGTTATAAACAACCCACTCGCCGGTAGAGGGCAGGCGGTTGACGTAACGCTGGAACCACCAGGCGCCCTTGTCGAAATCGGTCGGTTTGGGCAGGGCGATGACGTGTGTGTTACGAACGGACAGGCATTCGGTCAGCCGCTTGATGGCGCCATCCTTGCCGGCGGCGTCGCGCCCTTCCAGCAGGATGCAAACCTTTTGACCATTGCCCATGGTCCATATCTGTGTATCAACCAGCGCGACCTGCAAGGCTTCGAGACGCGCCTGGGCGGCCTTCTTCTTGTCATGCTTGCTATCTTTATGCTTGTCATTCTTGGACATTATCGCGCTCCTCATGTGTCAGGCGCATAGTTTTGCGACCGGATATGTAAGGATGCAAGGGGCTTACGCTATGCGCAAGCCCTCGGATGCTACGAGACGCAAATGGCCCGGCTTGGTATTTTGATCCGGTTCATACAGACGTGACGCCAGAAGCGTATAAGGGCCCAAAACCCCATTTGGATTTAGCGGCATGGCACTCAGGGTCTGGTAGATGCCGACCAGACGATCGACCTTGCCATAGGCGTTCATCATGGGACACAGGCAAATTTCAAAACGGACCGTCTCATTTTGAAACAATGCCGCTTCTTCTGAGGACATTTCAGGATGAGGGGCCTGCCACGGCGCGGACAGGTTGAGAATAACCGGCTGTTGACGGCGATGGCTGAGCATGATGGCCGTTGTCGCCGTGCGACCGAAAGGCGCGAGGAAAAGCGCCGGAAAAGAGGTGTCTCTCAGCTCATAGCCGTGCAAGGCGCGCAAAAAACCGCCTGACAGGCGAAAGCGATGGCTATGATCTGTCGTCGATACCATCATCATCTGCGGTATCAAGGTCTTAAGACGGGCCGGATCAAAATGCTCACGCAACGGCGCTTTTTCCGAGTCAGTCTGTAGACCGCGCCAGTAGCTCAGGAACGAAACTGTACTGGAATGGGGCACGGCGATCTCCTTTGTGCCTGCAAGAGGCAAGATCGCTGCCGAAAAACGGCGTTTTCTTAAATATTAGGCCCTTTTCCGTGCATAGTTTAATCAAAAGGCAAAGTTTACCGCGGTATGGTTCTTGCTGATGACTGGCCAGAATAGCCATGAGGGCGAAAAAGCCATGAGGAATGTTTCAATGCGCGCAACCCTGAAGAAATTTTTTACCGTGCTGTTTGGCGCTGGCATGCTGGCCTTTGCAGGCGGCGCCATGGCCTGTAATACCGGCTGTGCCCCTCCGGCGCCGCCGACAGTGCCCAACAATCCGAAGCCCCCGCATACGCCATGCACAAGCTGCGGCGGCGGTGGCACCAATGTGAATGTGAACGTGAATGTAAAGGCCAGCGCCGGTGCGGGCGCCGGCGCTTCCGGTTCCGTCAACTATTATGGCGGCGGTTACAGCAACTGGTCGATGACTCCGGGTTTCCCGCAGGCCGTTGGAGGCCTGAATGTGGTCGGCGGCGAAGAACAGGCTTATGAAGCCTATAGCGAGCAGAAATCATTCACAAAACAGACCATCATACAGGCCAGCTGCATTGACGATACCGGCGTGCCGCATCCGGCTTCGCAGGTCTTCTCCAGCCGTGACATTGCCAGCGGTTATCGCGGTGAGGTCTATCGCTGCATCGCCGGCACACATATGCAGTGGACCTATTCGGATTATGACGGCTCGCATATCAATTTCGACGGCGGTAAAAACGCGATTTGCGCAAAGAACGAGGCTCTGTGGTTTGAAAACGGCCAGCTGACCTGCAAGGCGCAGATCCCGCAACGTCAATGTAACGAGCGTTCTTTGTTGCGTCGTTTCGGGGCCGGCATCAAGATACTGACCCTGACGCGGACCGAAACCATCACCAAGCAGCGTCAAGTGGCAAGTGCGCGCAGCAGCAGCGGCATGACGGTAATGAGCTTCGATGGCGGCGTCGGCGGCTTCGTTCAGTAAGCCATAGGACACAGACACAAACAAAAAACCCCGCCGGTTGTTCCGGCGGGGTTTTTTTTTTGATTTACTTCGCGGTCGTTTCGGCCGCCGCCGGCTTGATCTGGATACGCATGGCCTTGCTCATGTCGAGATACGTTTTGGCCAGCGTCTGGATATCGGCGGCCGTCACGGCCTTGTACTGGTCGCGACGGGTGCGGATATAGTCGAGCTTCTTCGCATCGGTCGTCGAACCGGGCAAGGCGCCGGCCCAGTAGATATTGGTCTTCAGGTCAGTATCCATGCGATCAAGCAGCGGTTTTTGCGCCCGCAGCAGTTCGTCATCGCTGATTGGATGGGCCTTCAGGTCGGCGACAATGCCGGCCACGGCATCATAATAGGCCTGATCATCTTCCGGCTTCACCTGGGCGACGGCGCTGAGATAACCGTAACCGGAGAAGGTCTGGGAGTAGTAGTTGCTGGCATAAGGACTGTAGCTCAATCCCTTTTGTTCGCGCACGACATCTGTCAGGCGCAGGCTGAGCACTTCCGACAGCACCGTCAGGGCGCGGGCGCGCTGGGTATCTGAGGCGAAATCCGTACCCGGCCAGGCAATATAGCTCAGGTCCTGATCAGCGCGGCCCTGGTGTTCGAAGACCCGGTTGAGGTTCTGAGTCGGGAAGTGAATCGACAGGCCATCGGCGGGAATGACAGGGGTGTCGGCGCGTTTGGCCAAGGTCGCAAAGGTTTTGGTGATCTCGGCTTCGGCCTCTGCTTCAGAAATATCGCCGACGATGGTGATTTCGACCGGGGCGGTCTTGAGCTGGTGATCGACCAGCGCCTTGACCTGATCATTGGTGGTGGCCAGCAGATCGGCCTGGCTCGGCATGGTGAAGCGTGGATCATTATCGCGCAAAGCTGCCGCCCCGCTCATCTGGAAGACGCCGCCCGGTGTCGATTCCAGCGACGCATAGTAATCAGGCACCAGTGATTTCAGACGGGCGAAGGCATCGGGGCTGTAGGCCGCATCGGTGGTGAAAGCCATCAGGACCTCCATCTGCGTAGCGAAGTCGGTCGGGTTGGTGCCGCCGGACAGCGTGGTGGCGTCTTCACCTATGCCTAAGCCCACGCTGTAGATCTTGCCGGTCAGGCTATCCTTAATCTCGGACGCCGTTAGCTTGCCAAGGCCGCCTTCCTGCAGATCGGAGATCGAGGCGGCGAAGACCGGCGGCTTCGAGGCGGGTGACAGCGAACTGAGACCCCCGGCGAAACGCACGGTGATTCCGATCTCGTCATCCTTGAAATTGGTCGTCTTTATGGTGGCGCGCACACCATTGGCCCAGGT
The DNA here is from genome assembly GCA_946480125.1 of uncultured Asticcacaulis sp. The sequence continues at coordinate 1,490 of CAMLIY010000028.1, read as the reverse complement.
CAGCTGGGTCAGACCGAGATCTTTGATCTCCTCGCGCTTGACCAGCCTGGCCGGTGTGCCGAAATCAGTATAGGGCCAGGGTTTGTTGACGCGGGCCTCGCCAGCGGCGACCTTGGCGGACTGAACGGCGGTGTAGGTGTCGAGGAAGGTCTTCTGGTCAAAATCACCCAGTGTCGGCCCTTCGTGCCACAATAGCGGACCGTCACCAGCGAACAAAGGCTTGATGCCGGCATTGAGCGCATCCAGCGTAACCGCGGGTTTCAGTTTCTGGAAATAGTCCCAGTCCTGTTGCGGCGAGGTGAAGACCTCGCCATCGGCCATGGTATCGACCAGGGCTTCCGATAACTGCCGGCTGTTGCGCGTATTGGCGCCTTGCAGGGCCTGTTTGAAATAGGTTTCAGTGTCGCTGAGCGTGCGGTCAAGCTCGGCCTGGTCAGCGCCATATTCGATGAACTGGCGCACGGTGGTATAGGCGGCGACAAAGGCATCCTTTTCACGACCCGGCTTGGGTGTGACCGACACTTGCGTGACTGTCGCCGTGTGATCGACATCGTCATGAGCGATCGAGGCCGCTGCGAAGGGGGTATCCGGCAGTTTGGCCTGGCGCTCCAGACGCTCATTGAGAATCTGCGTGCGCAGGCCATTGAGGAAGTCGGCGGTTTCCTTGGCTTCATTCTGGTAGACCTCGGTAACCGGCTGCGACCAGGTCATCGTCAGTTCGGTGCGCAGGCCTTTTTCGGTATAGGCTTCCGAGGTGACGCCCTTGGGTGTGTAGGCGCCGAAATCGGTGACGCGGATCGGCGCGGCGGGCTTTCGCCAGTCAGAGAACTTGGCCTTGATGCGCGCTTCCATGGCGTCCGGATCGAAATCGCCGACCACGACGAGGGTAGCCTGCTCCGGGCGATAGAAGCTGTTGTAATAGTCAACGAAACGGTCGCGCTTGGCGTTTTTAATAATATCCGTCAGGCCGATCGGCAGCCGCACGGCATATTTCTGACCGCCGAAAGCTGCCGTCGCCCATTTCATGTAGGCGTGGCGGCTCGGACTGTCACTGGCGCGTTCCTCGCCAAGGATAACGCCGCGCTCGCTGTCAATGGCGCTGTCGGCCAGCAGCAGGTTACCGGCGGTTTCGCGCATCAGGAACAGGCCGGTGTCGAGGTCGTCATTGGCCACCTTGGGCAGGTCCAGTTCGTAGACGGTTTCGCTAAAACCGGTATGGGCGTTGGTATCGGCGCCGAAGGCCAGGCCATGACGCTCCAGAATCTTGATCATGTCACCCTCGGCCACGTTCTTCGAACCATTAAAGGCCATGTGTTCAAGGAAGTGGGCGAGGCCCTGCTGGCTGTCATCCTCCATCAGCGAGCCGCCGTTAAAGCGCAGGCGGATTGACGCCGTGCCCGGAGGGGTGGCGTTCTTCAGGATGATATAGGTCATGCCGTTCGCCAGCTTGCCGAAGCGCACCGCCGGATCGGCCTTTATGTCCGAATGGT
>CAMLIY010000027.1 GCA_946480125.1 uncultured Asticcacaulis sp. | reverse complement strand
AACCCCGGCTTATAATTTTTGGGCGCGGCCATATCGTACCGGCACTGGCGCAAATCGCGCATTTGAATGAGTTTGACGTCCAGGTATTTTGCCCAGATGAATGGACATGCCGACAGTGTGATATGTACGGCGCAACCTACTCCCTGGATACGCCCATGACGTGGGATAAAAGCCTCATCGATGGACATGCGGCTGTTGTAAGCCTGTTTCACGACCATGCTTTTGAATCTGAAATCCTGTCTGCCGCTCTGGCTTCGGATGCCTTTTATATTGGCGCCCTCGGCAGCCGGCATACGCATACCGCTCGCCTTCAGCAGTTAAAAGCCAGGGGATGGACTGATCTCATTTGCCACCGCATCGATGGACCGACAGGGCTTAATATTGGAGCGCTGACCCCCCCGGAAATTGCCTTGTCCGTTATGGCTAAAATTGTGAAAGTCATGCGAAGCCATCCTGTGCATTACACCTAGCACCGGGTCCGTTTCATTTGCTGTTTGGTCGGGATTTGCGCCTGTGTCACCTTTTGCGGCCACGTCTTTGGCTTTCCGGGCGATTTGGTTTGCGGGGGGCCCGCAACCAACGTAGTTACAATCCATTTTGTTTCACCCAGATTATAAAAGGAAGACGCGCACGACGGACAGCGAACGGTAGCCTTGCGTTAGAAGTATCCCGTAGGGCACTGACTCGACATGGAAGTCGCGGCTGAGAATGCCGATTTGCGGCCGATAACCGTTAAGGCACAGACTTTATTGACTAGATGGCGGCTGAAAAATCCACGTCACATCATCCGTAACGCTACCGGCACTCACCTTTATATGGTTGATGCCGGCGCGCAGAGCGATATTCATGAGCGCAACGTGATCAACGACCGGCTGTTCTGCTACCACAGCGTCGTTCACCGTGACGGTGACTTTTGATTGATTGGAATAGATTTTCAGATCAGCATATGGAGTGGCGCGGACCGTGTACCGTCTCGACGTAATGTACACCATCGGCGCCTTGGACCAGTTTGCCTGATACCAGAAATAGGCGTCCTTTTTCGTTTTGCGATCAAAGGTGATCAATCCCTTGTCATTTATCCCCGCCGTGTCACCTTCATTCCGGCCCGCTGACGGGAAATCAAAACCTACCCATATAAAGCTCGCCCATAGCCATGGCTTATCCCGAATCTGTCTCCAGGCGGCTTCATGATACAGCGACTGGTATTGTTCCGGGTGCCATCGGCTGCCCGCCAAGGGGCGTTTAGGCGGATCATCCTGATGGATGATACTGCCGCCAGCGCCATACTCACTAATGGCTTCTGGCGTATGCGGGCGCCGGGCGTGGTTACGATCCATCCAGGGGCCCAGATCAGAAAATTCGCCTGTGTACCACCCGAAATAGACATTGGAACCGACCATGTCGGTATGCGATGCCTGCGGTCCATCGATTTCGCCGCAGCAGTTGGCGTAGGTCGTCGGGCGGCCCGGATCTTCCGCGTGTGCCAGAGATTGCATAGCGTCCAGAAGCTTGCCGCTATTTTCATCCACCTCATAGATCTCGTTTCCAAGACCCCATACGAAGACAGACGGGTGGTTGATATTTTGCCGCACCAGTTCACGCAATTGATTGCCGGCGTTGGCTTCAAAGGCCGCCGAACCGCTGATCTCTGAAACAAGGGGGATTTCTGTCCACACCAAATATCCGGCACGGTCAGCAAGATCGTATTCGTACGGCCCGTGCTGGTAATGGGCAAAGCGTAAACCCGTCACGCCGAGATCGCCAAGCATCTTGTAATCGCGATCAATATCCTGCCTGGAGACGGCCGCGCCCTTGCCCGGCAGCATGGTCGGATGAAGATTGACGCCATGCACTGCATAAGGCTGCCCGTTCAGTATCACGCCCCTATCCGGATCTATCCTGATATCCCGGATACCAATCGGAAGATTTACGCGGTCCCTTGACGCGCCTGAGGTGACGGTGATCTGCGCCTTGTACAGGTAGGGGTCACTTATCCCGTTCCATAGATGAGGCTTCTCCAGGCGCGCTGACACGCGAACCGGCACGATCGCTTTTGGATCGGCGGCAAAGGGGGCTGAGATGGATTTTACCAGATGGGAACCGGCATCATAGAGGTTGACCACGACATCGCCCGATGTGTGGCTGCTTGAATTGTTGGCCACGCGAACGGTCCAGTTCAGGCCGGCCGTGTCTGCCGAAACGCCATCGGCTTGAAACACCACGCCCTGACTTCCGTAATCGAGCATGTCGATATGCACATCATCCGTGCTGATCAGCCTGACACCGCGATAGAGCCCGCCAAAGACGGTAAAATCTCCCCCTAACGGGGCAACGTCGGGCGCTTTGGAACTGTCCACCCTGACCGCCAGAACGTTATGTCCTTGTTTCACAAAAGGCGTGATGTCAAAGCGAAAACCGGCGAATCCGCCTTCATGGTGGCCTGCCTTAACACCATTGACCCACAGATCGGTGATGAGGAACGCGCCGTCAAACTCTATATAGGTCCGCCTGCCCGGCTCAACCGCAGAGACGTCAATCTGCTTTCGATACCAGGCCGGCCCCCTGTAATGCTCTTTGGCATTCAGCATACCCGCGACATTATAGGTGTGCGGCAGGTCTACGGCTTGCCAGCCGGAGTCATCGAGGTTGGGCTGCTCGCCACCCGGCACGTCTCGTTTAATGAAACGCCAGCCATGCGTAAGTTCAACGCTTTTTCGAATGGTTTCTTGGTCTGTCGCTGCGTGAGCTGCCGTGACGCCGAATGCCAGTCCTGTCATAACCAGCACGAGCATTAAAAGATATTTTGTAAGCTTAGCCATGAATTCTGCCGCGCGCGCTCGCCAGCCCCACATGCGCGCAAATAGATTGCTGTCGGCAGCACTGACCCAGTGATCGACGACAGGGGGCTGAAACGGGTTTAATTCCTGTCCGTTATGGCTCATGGCGTTGAATTCTCCACCCGCAATCTGCGGTATTATACTCATGGTTTTGGGACTTGGCGACAAATCTAAATGTCGTTTGCAGTTGCCAACAAGACCTCCTGATCTCGCCGTATCCGTAAAATGATACCGCCACAGCCAAGAGGCTGCCTATGCCGATGCGTCTATATAAACGCTGAAACGTGACCAGCTTTCATTCAAGGGAGAAAAGCGGATTTCGCTACCATCCGTTGCGGTTGCGGCCCAGGCAAGCGACTGGCCTTGAACAGGCTGGACAATCTCGTTCAACGATTTTCCACCCGCATTAAGCCGCGGCATGGTGATGGGTAACTTGTCGACGGCCGGGCCCTGGTCCTGCATGAGAACCGCGGAAATATCGCCACGCGGCAACTGCGCCGCCAGAACGACTGGTCCCGCCATGAGCGCCTGGATCTGAGGGGCGTCTGGAAAGCGATCCACCCGCAGAGGCATGGGCAGGTCGAGCGTGATGCGGTCACCGGCCCTCCATGCACGCGAAATGCGAAGATAACTCCCAGGGTCCGCCGAGGCATCGAGCGGTCGACCATTGAGGCGCACCTGGGCCTCGGTCGTCGTCCAGGCGGGGATGCGGATATGCAGTGGCCATTCGCCCCCCGGCGTCGCCGTCACGGTCAGCGAAATGGAGCCGCTGCTGGGAAAATCCGTAACCTGGCTGATCTGGATACCCCGCTCTTTCCAGTCAAGCTTCGAGGCGATGAACAGGTTGACGTAAACACCCAGGCCATCATGAGCGTAAACGGTATCGCCGAGTTTAGAAAATTCCTCGATGGCCGTGCCCGTGCAACACCAGAAAGTGGCGTCGTCGCTCGCCAGCGTTTTCCAGGCACCCGGCGCCATTGACAGGAAGTAGGTGGTGTTGCCGGTCTCCGGTTCGATCGTCCCCAGCCGATGATTGACAAGATTACGCTCAAAATAATCCATATAGCGTGCGTCAGGTGCGTAGCTGAATAACTGCCGCGTCAGTTTCAGCATGTTGTAACAGCAACAGCATTCCTGATGGTTGGAGCTTTGTCGCCACTCCTCGGCCAGATGGTAGGGTTCGGTCAGCCAATGCTCCTTGTTGCTGGAGCCGCCGGTGACGTAGGTTCTCGACGACGTCACCGTGTCCCAAAAGAAGTTGGCAATTTCGCTATAACGATTGTCTCCGGATACTTCGTAGCGTCGCATGGCGCCAATAACCTGCGGCACATGCGTGTTCATATGCAAGCCGCGCAAGGCGTCAACCCGCGTCGCCAGGGGCGTGAAGAAGCTTTCCTTGCTGAAGCGGTCACCGGTCGCCATCCAGCGGGCGTCATCGGTGACAGACGCCAGGTTATAGAGAACCTCGTTCATGCCTCCAAACTCGTCGTTCAGGATGTCCTGCATATGGACCTGGGTGCGCGCCGCCGTCCAGCTATCGACCCAGACCGCCATGCCCGTCACGACCTCGAGCGCCTGAGCATTACCGGCATGGACGTGCATGTCGAGGAGGCCCGCCATGATCTTGTGATAGGTATAGAATGGCGCCCAGACGCCCTGACGGGCGTCCAGGCGGACAAACAATTCCTGCGGAAATGCGCTGAGATAGCCCCCCTGGTTCAGCGCGGCCTGACACGCCGCCAGGCTCTTGACCATGTCGTCGCCGCGCGCCTTGAGATCGGCATCGCCGCGGCTGGCATAGGCCAGCGCGCAAGCCGAGAGATAGTGTCCGGTAAAATGTCCACGCAACTCACAGTCCGGCGCTTCCCAGCCGCCCAAGGGCTGTGCCGTCGTCGGAAGGCCGGCATTCAGGCGGAAGGTATGCAGCAGCCGCTCTGGCGCCAGACGCATCATGAAGGCCCGATTCCAGGTTTCCGCGTCGCGGAACGGCCCGTCGCCAAGCGTCACCTGACCCAGACTGAACATTTCAACATGAGGGCGTACTGCCTTCGAAGACGCTGGCAGCCCAGATGCGTTGCCCGCCCAACTGAAGCCGGCAGCCCCTGCATAATATGCGATGGGTGCGGCTGTCATTCCCCATATGAACCGTCGGCGGTTCATCGCCTTGATTTGCGTCATTATTGTCTCTTCCGTATCTATAAGGGCATCACCTCAACCGGTTAGGGAAGCTTATACCAAGCCCCGCCCCTCAATCTTGAGCGCGATGCCAAAGGCGTGACTGGCCCCTTCTGGTATATCGACATGAAGGCCATCGGCGGATAAAGTGAACCTTAAGGCCGTATTTGAGCCCACGACCTCCACGCGCTTTACATCTCCGGCATAGGCGCCGCCTTTAGCGAGAGCCGCGATCGTTACTTTTCCGGCGGTATGTCCAAGGGTGATAGCGTAAAGCGCACCGTCCTTGGTTGTGAAGCGGATATCCTGGGCCGTGAAAGGTTTGATTGAGCCTTCGCCGAATTGACCGGAAGCAACCTGAGTCGGGCCTTCGCCAGCCACTTTCCACGGACGTGTGCCATAAATCGCCTCGCCGAAGCGGTTGTTCCAGGTGCCGATCTGCTCGACGATGTTGCGCTCTTCGGAATCGATGGTGCCGTCGCCGCGGACCGGGATGCTGAGTAGCAAATTGCCATTTTTGGAGACGACATCACACAGGCGGTGGATGACCGCCTCTGCGCTCATATAGGATTTATCGAGATAGCGCTGACGATTGTAATGCCAGTCGCCTATGCAGGTGTCCGTTTGCCAGGCATGTGGCTGGATATCGGCACGATAGCCGCGCTCGACATCCTCGATCACCGCGCCCTGGCGTGCTTTTGCCAATTCCTTGGTGTTGACGACCGCTTCGAGTTTACCGCCATGCCATTGCATGGAGGCGTTGTAGAAGTGCGCTGTGATGTCGAGGCCGGCCTGACCGAGCGGCAGGTCGAAATTGTCGAAATAGAGCAGGTCGGGCTGGTAGCTGTCGATCAGATCCTTGCAGCGCAGGTACCACGACCTGACGAAGGCCGGGTTTTCGAGTGGCGGGGCTTCGTTCCAGATGCGGTCGTGGGCTTCGTGCCAGGCATTCGCCGCCTTGACGGTGGTTATGCCGTCAGGCATCGGCATGACCGCGCCAGCGTAGAGCTCCTGTGGGTCGAGGCCTTCCCACCACTTGCCGACCCCATCATACTTGGTCAGCTTGAAGGCGTCGTAACGCTCGCCCGCGCGGGGCCCCTCGGGGTCATACCCATAGGCGACCTGAAACCAGTGCCAGGCGTGAGCCGAGTGATTGGAGACGCCGAATTTCAGGCCGCGTGCCCTGGCAGCCTTGGCCCAGGCACCGACGATGTCGCGCTTGGGCCCAACCCGCGTTGAATTCCAATCGTGGAACTTAGACGCATAGTTGTCGAAATTGTCGTGGTGGTTGGCCAGGGAGACGAAATATTTGGCGCCGGCCTTTTGATAGAGATCGAGCAGGTCATCGGGATTCCAGTTTTCCGCCTTCCACAGATTATCGATCTCCATGAAACCTGTGTCGGCCGGATGGCCATAGGTTTTCAGATGATGGTCGTAATGACCATCGCCTTGCATGTACATGCCGCGGGCGTACCAGTCGCCGTGTTCCGGCACGCATTGCGCGCTCCAGTGCGCCCAGATGCCGAACTTGGCGTCGCGGAACCAGTCCGGTGCCTTATATTGGCTTTTCAATGAGTCCCAGTCAGGCTTAAAGGGGCCTGTTGCAATCTCACTGAAAGAGCCGGCCACGGTATCCGCCCGAGCGGCTCCATCCAGGACAGGCGCCGTGCCGATCACGGCAAGGCCTTTAAAAATATCACGTTTCGTCAGCATTTCGGCTCCCTTTTTTTCTTAATTATACGTTCGGCAGATGCCAAGGCAATGCCGCAATTCCATTAGCAAAATTAATTGCCTCTTATGAAAATATCTTTCCGATGTTTTGAACTGATACGGCGGGACATATTTCAATCCGCTGTGGAGTTTCTGACCACACAATCAGCCATCGGCGGGCTTGGCGCAGCCAGAGCCGTTACTACTGGCGTCAGGGGGCGATCGCTGCAATCACAAGCGGCGACGATATTGCCGAACCTTGGTTCTTACCCTTTTGGTGCCGGGCAGCCTCCGTAAGGCAGCGTGACTATCGTTTTGGGGTCAATATGATAACACCGCCGCCTGCCGCCGTCATCGTGATCGAGACTTGCCCCGTGTAAGTAACGTCAGCGACAGTTTCAGTAACCTCGTTCGGGGTCGCACCATCGGCCCACTTTTGCGCTGAATAGGTGCCCTTGCTAAGAAATGAGAGGGGGATTTCGACGGTCCGGCTATGTTCATTCGTCATGGTGCCGACATACCATACGTCGCCTTTACGGCGTGCCAGAGCCACATAGGCTTCAGGCGTGCCTCCGATAAAGCGGGTTTCGTCCCAAGTGGTCGGAACCCGCTTCACAAAGTCGAAGCCTGCCGTCCCGACGTAAGCGCTTGGGTCGTCAGACACCATCTGTAAAGGGCTGTCATAAACAACATACATGGCCAGGGCCTGGCCGCGCGTCGACTGGGTCATGGGCATGATTTCGCGCTCAACAAAGGTGTCAGGGGTGGCATTGTGGAAACCACCGGGCGTATAGTCCATCGGCCCCAGCAGCATCCGCGTATAGGCGAGCCGGACATTGTGGGCTGGCGTCACACGGTTGCTGAACTTGTTCCACTCGGCGCCCATCACACCTTCCTGGGTAATATAGTTCGGAAAGGTGCGCTGTAGACCGGCCGGTGGATAGGCACCGTGCATGTCGAGCAGCATATGCCTTTTTGCCGTGGCCTGAGCCAGGTCATGATAAAAATTCACCATGTCCTGATCGTCCCGTTCCATGAAATCGACCTTGATGCCCTTGATACCCCAATGCTGATAGGTATCGAGGACCTGCTCCATGCGCGGCTTGACATGGCTCCAATGGGCCCACAGGATCAGGCCGACATGCCGATCCGCCGCATATTTTACGAGGGCGGGCATATCGATAGCCGGATCGGCTCGCGTGATGTCGGTATTGGGATCGGGATTACAGCACGGCGTAGCACCATAGGCCCAGCCGGCGTCAATCAGGAAATACGGAAAACCGGAATCGGCCGCGAAATCAATGAAGCGCTTATAGCGTTCCATGGTTGGCTTTTCCCCTGCGGTCGGGCCCGACCACCAATCCCATGCAACCTTACCCGGCTTCACCCATGAAAAATCCTCCTGCGCCTGTGGGGCAAGATTACCCACCATGTTCGACGAGATCAGATCGCCAGCCCGATCTGCTGTCATGATCACCCGCCATGATGTCGAAAGGCCATCGGCCGATTGCACCGCGACATCCGGATTACCGGGCAGGGTTGTGAGGTGGACATGCAGTCCGTTGGGGACAACCTCAAGCCCGCTGCCGGTATAGCCGACCAGATCGGACTGGGCGATGGCAAAATGGGTTTGGCCGCTGGCCGAGGCGCACACGGCCGGCGTGTCGTAAAGCTTGGTGGTATCGAGCTGGGAAATTTTCAAATTAGCCCAGGGCATTTCATGCGATCCCGTATATTCACTGACTTCGCACGCCACGTCATTGGGGAAAAGGAAAGCTGTCGTCTCTGCCTTTATGGCGTAGGCTGCGCCAGCGGGGAGCACATAGCGAAAAGCCACCCCTTCATTATAAGCTCTTGCTTCGACAGACACCTGGCGGTGAAGGCCCGTGGTTTCACGGTAGGTCACCGTGATGGCATTATAGGCATCGACCGCATTATCGGCCTTGGTGGCGGTCAGCTTTATATCCTGCCTATGCTTCTCCTTATGCACGTCCACAGCTGACATCGGTGCATAGGGAGCGGCCTGCGAAAGCACTAATCCAAGAGGCGACGATGCCACAATTTCTTCGCCTTTGCGATAGACCGAATAGTTTGCGCCGTCTTGCGCCAGTTTGAACTCAACCGATTTGTCAGGCGAGTGGATAACGAGGGCCGCAACCGCTAAAATTGAGAGCATCGGTTTATTTCTTTCTTCTCTAATTTTCCGCTTATAAGTGGGTGATCATAGGGCTGAAATTACGAATATTGGTCGGTACAGTTTAGTACGGGGCATTGATCGCTGGCAGAGCCAGACATTTCAGCTCAATCTCTGAAACTTGTAGGCCGGTTCCCCGATTTTCTTGGTGACGATCATCATGCAGAAAATCAGCGCGCGCCGCTGTCTTGGCTGACACGGTAATAGTCAAAGTCGACACGGCCACCGGCGGTTTTGGTCGAATAATAGAAGAGACCGAAGCGATACCCCATGAAATGCGGGAAGGTGTAGGTCAGGTGCGAAGGACGACCAATGGGTGTCCAGGTTTTGCCATCGAGGCTGTACGAGAAGCGGGCAAGCTCGGGAGCGGGTTGAAAATCGCATTCGACCCTCAGATGAACGGTTTTGCCCGAGAGCGGAATGGCGGCGATCTCCTCGGGATGGTCGGAGTCGGCGCTCACCATGACGATAGATTTCACGCCATTGCTCATCTTGACCCCAACAAAACCGTAGCGTTTTTGAAAAGCCGTCAGGCCGGCCCAGTCGCCGTCTTTCATGCCGCTTACGTCGATCCGGGTGGTCGCGGAACTGCTGGGTCCAAAGGTGCGCTGAGTGAGGGTATTCGGAGCCTCAGTTAGATCGGACACCACCCGGCTGGTGACGAAGCTCAGATAGCCGGGGCGTTTGGTGAGCGACCAGTCATCAGGCTCAGGGTTATGATTCCATTGCCAGGCGAGCGGCAGCTTGCGGGCACCGGGCTGGCGATCGAATTCGTCGGAGGCAACGATGCCGGATGCGCCGGAGACGCCCTGCCCGCCAGCGGGGATGTCGAGCGTCATGGGCGCCTTGCCGTCCTGACCAAGCGCGGGCCAGCCGTCTTTCCATGTCACGGGCACCAGATAGGGGATGCGGCCGACAGAACCGTTGTCTTTAAAAAGATAGGCATACCATTTGCCTTCCGGGGTGTCGATGAGGCCGCCCTGGGCGATACCGCGGTCATCGAGTGCAATACGACCTTCATAGGGACCGTCAATTTTATCAGCACGGTTGATGATGACGGTACGCGCCCAGCGGCTGCCGGGCGAGGCGATGTTGAAGAGGTAGTAGTGGCCGTTGGCCTTGAAAATCTGCGAGCCCTCGCCTTTAAGGCCGCCCTGATCAGCGCCGAAAACGGCGTTCACATTGTCGACGATGACCTTATTCACGCCGCCGGGCTTGATACCGGAAAGATCGGATTTCATCTCGGTGAGCATGATGCGACCGCTCCCGTAAACCATGTAAACGCGACCGTCATCATCGAAGAACAGGCTATGGTCACCCAGCGAGGGCTCGAAACTCGTCGCTTTCCACGGCCCTCGCTCCGGATCACGCGTGGCGTAGATGTGGGTGCGTCCCGTATTAGCGGAAAAGGTCGAGGCATAGAACACACCGTCGTGGTAACGCAAACTGCTGGCCCAGGACCCCAGACCGTAGGCGTTCTTGCCGTTTTCAAGGTTGAGGGCTTCCGTGTTGGCCAGGGTTTCATAGGCGTAGGAGTCCATCTGCCAGTTGACCAGATCCGTCGACTTCATGATCGGGAGGCCCGGGCTCATGTGCATCGTCGTGCTGCTCATATAGTAGGTTTTTCCCACACGGATGATGGCGATGTCCGGGACATCGGCCCAGATAAGGGGATTGTGGGCAGGCGCCACCGGTGCCAACGGTTCCGCTTGTGCCGCCGGAACGGCGTGAGACGCGAAGGCAGCGAGGACCAGAGACATCATCAACAAAACCGGACGGTTCCGAAGACGGGCGAAAAGACGGCTCAAGCTGTAAGGGTGTTTGTCCATGTTCTGTCTCCAAAGGTAATCAGCGCGTCAAGGATATCGATCAAAAGGGCATGTCGCCGCGCAAAAGTCCCTACGCGGCAGCCAGGCTCTGACGGCCTTTGGCCGTCTCATTCGGTTTAGGATGCAGTAAAGATCGCGGCAATTGTCGACGGATTATAGTCAGCACCTGTGGCCCGATTGAACAGCCCGCATGAGTGATTGGGAAAAAATCCCGTGTCCCAGTAATAGGGGGCGAAGCCATGCCGGATGGCAGATTGCGTGACATACTGGGTCCAATAGTCCCTGTACTTCAGCGACGGATCGTATTCGGTCTTCGACATGGCGCAGTATTCGCCGATAATGACGGGGATGCCCTTATCAGCGTAGGCGGTTTTCGCCTTGTCGAACTGCGCATCGACATGCGCCTCATTGTCCCATGATTCCATTGCCGAAGGATCGGTCGCGATCGAACCCCACTGCCAGATACTGCTATGGTCATTGAGCGTGAAATTGTACGAATCGTAATAATGGAACTCCATCATTAGACTGCCGGAGATGGAGTCGGTCGGGACAGGCGCACCGCAGGCGCCAAGCGTATTATTGATGTCGGTGTTATAACCCTGGAATATCAGTGTTCGTGATGCATTATTGCCGCCCGTCGCGCGCACGGCATCGATGAAAGCCTGATTGAAGCCCTCCTGGACCGTGCAATTTTCCGTTGATGGCACACCATAGTCGAAGTGGACTTCATTGGTGCCGGCGAAAAGCAAGTGGTTGTCATAATCTTTGAAAGTGTTTGCAACCTGGGTCCACAGGTTTTTATATGCCGCGTTGCCGGTAGCCTGGTTCGCGGCAACCGGCGTGTACCAGTCGCTTCTGTGCTGGTTGATGATGACGTATAGTCCGGCATTGCGCGCCATATCGACCACTTCCTTGACCCTGGCCAGCCAGGACGGCGCAACGTTCCCCGAAGCGTCCATATATTGTTTCCACTCGACGGGAATGCGCACGCTCTTGAAACCAGCCGCTGCGACTGAGTTCATCAATTGCTGGTTAACCACGGGATTGCCGAAAACGGTCTCCTGCGAGGTCGTGTAAGGAGGACTATAATTATTTAACGACTCCAGCGTATTGCCGAGGTTCCAGCCCCTGCCAAGTTCCGCCGTGGTGACAGCCGCCAGCTTGGGTGGCTGAACCGGCGGTGGCGGTGAAGTGGACGTCCCACCGCATGCCGCACTGGTCACGGTCAGCGCGGCTCCAAAAACCAATAAAACCAAGCGATGTTGCAAGCGTTTTTGACACATGACTCAAATCTCCGGTATTGCTTGAACTCCGTATGGAGCGTTTGTCGAATGCCGCAGGCAGTGCGGATCTATATTCTGTTTTATAAATTCAATTTGTCAGACAAAGCGCATTCGCCTTGGGATTAGCGCGCCTCCGGTTTGTACAGTGCGAAAGCGAAGTCCATGGGATGGCCCTGCGAATCCTTCAGCGGCCGGTCATCGAGACTGGCCTCTCCGTCGGCATAGACGTCGCTGCGGCTGGCGCGCATATAGACCGTCAGCGCGCCTTTGCTCCCTTGCAGCGACAGCGCGTAGCGGCGGCCAGCCTTCAACATGACCGGAGGATGGACGCTGAAATCGAAGCTCAGCAGGCCAGCCCCTTGAGGCTGGTAAGCAATGGCCAGCCCCCGCCCCTCTCCGAGCAGTTCGGCGCCGGTCTCCACGTCACGCAGCGATAGCCGCAGGGGGTGCGAAGCGTCCGTGCCAAGACCGTCGCCGGCGTAAAGGCTAAGTCGCCCCAATGCGATGTCGGTGTGCGGCATGAAGGTCTGCGTCAGACGACTGGCGCCACCATTGCTGTTGAAGCCTACAGGCTCCGGCGCCTGGTTGAAGGGGTCAGTCACCGATGTCAACACCGGCGTGCCAGGCCATGCGGTCGGATAGCCCTGCGCAAACTGCTCCACGCGTACGGCGGGGTCCGAGCGGCTGTAGTCAATGACCGGCGCGGTTACGGCGGGTGGTGGCGGCACGCTGATACCGGCCTCGGTCTGTGTGATGGGCAGGATGCTGCCGTCGGCGCCATACTGCAGGTATTCGATGGCGATGCTACGACGCGCTGTGGCACCGGTCTCGCCATCGGGCAGGGTCAGCGTGCCATTGTGATAGACCAGATAGGACCGGCCCTTGAAGTCGAGCAGCCCGGGATGGATGGTGAAGCTGTTCTTGGCCGCGCCGGTGATCAGGCCGCGATAGGTCCATGGCCCCCGCGGGCTGGGCGCCGTGGCGTAAGCGAGTTGCTCCCACTCACCCTGGTGAGCCATCGCCGCGTAGGTCATATAGTAAAGGCCCTTGCGCTTGGACAGCCATGGTCCCTCCGTATAGTTGGGAAGAGCGATATTTTCGATAGGCCCATCCAGCTCTGCCATATTGGGCTTGAGCCGTGCCAGGTGGAGTACCGGATTGCCCCAGGCCAGCCAGGCGGTGCCGTCATCATCGACAAGGGCGGTGGGATCGATGTCGTCCCAGCCATAGGGGCCGGGTGTTGTGTCATCGGTGATCAGGGCCGAGCCTCGGACGTCCCTGAAGGGCCCCAGCGGGCTGTCGGCTACCGCTACACCAATGGCCCTGCCCGGGTGGCGGTTGTCATGCGTCACGGTAGCATAGAGGTAGAAGCGACCGTTGCGCGGCACCACCTGCGCGGCCCAGGCATCGCCTGTCGCCCAACGGAAATCGGTTGGTTTCATGATGCCGCCATGCGATGTCCAGCGCTTGAGGTCCCTGGACGAATAGACGCGCCATTCATTCATGCGGAAAAATTCGTCACCCTTCGCCTCATCATGGCCAACGTAGAGGTAAGCCGTGTCGCCCACGACCAGCGGCGCGGGGTCGGCGGTGAATACATCGCGCAGTAATGGATTGCTGCCGGGTGCGGGATCGGCACTGGCAGGCAGGGCCGTGCACAGCAGCAGGGCGATACACGCAATCCAGGTCAGGCGCGCTGAAGTGCGCCGGAACGTCTGGTGAAGTGACGGCGACACAGAGGTCGTGCGCGGAGACAGGTGCGAAATCATATAAGTGCTTTCTTCTGCAATGTGTTGATGGTCGCTAATCGGCACAGGCAAACAAAAAATGGCGCGATACGTATCATGTCACGACCTGAAAAAGGCATGGGCTTCGCCAGCGTGCAGGCATGATCCCGGCGTGACTAAGGACGCCGCACACGAAGTCAGAGTCGAGGCCAGACCTCTCACCAGAACGGGCAGAATGGTATCGGACAATGTTGATACGCAGCGCATGGCGTTTCCTTTTTTTTGCGCCTTGATACCACTTGAGATGATCTCCACAAGGAAATTCAAAAATTAATTTCACTTGTAAAACATTAATTAAATTAGGCTTGTAAAGCCGTCGCAAGCCAAATACTCAAGAGGAAACGCTACAATTGTCGGACTATTGTCATGGGCAAGATTGCTCGGCACAAAGACTATAATCAGGTAAGAAAATGTGTAGAATACTGTCACTGCGCCTACTGACATCCGCGACCGCGATCACGGCCGCTCTGATGCTGCCGATATCGGTCTTTGCTGCCGAAGCCCCGGTTGAGATAAAGCTCGATGCATCCAGGCCCGGCGCTGTGATTGATCGCCATATCTTCGGTCAGTTCGCCGAACATCTGGGTAGCGGCATCTACGACGGCATCTGGGTGGGCAAGGAGTCCACGATCCCCAACACACGCGGCATCCGCAACGATGTCGTAACGGCCTTGAAGGCACTCAAAGTCCCCGATGTCCGCTGGCCGGGCGGCTGCTTCGCCGACCAATATAACTGGCGCCGCGGGGTCGGCCCGGAGCGCCAGGCGGCCCCGGGTGAACCCAACACCTTCGGCACAGACGAATTCATGGACTTCGCCCAGCAGATCGGAACTGAAGCCTACATCTCGGTCAATCTCGGTTCTGGCACCGCGCAGGAAGCGGACGAATGGCTCGAATACATGACCGCGCCTGCGACTGACGACGCCCTGGGCGCCGAACGCGCGCAAAATGGTCATCCTGAGCCATATAAGGTCGCTATCCTCGGCCTCGGCAACGAGTCGTGGGACTGTGGCGGCGCGATGTCGGCGGACTTTTATGTCAACGAAATGAAGCGTTTTTCGCATTTCGTGCACACTTACAATCCGGCCCAGCCGATGATGCGCGTGGCCGTCGGACCGAGCGACACCGACCCCAACTATACCGACGCTGTCATGAAGGCGTGGAAGGCCCATTCCTATTCCTGGGGCATCGAGGGCTTGTCCTTGCACGCGTACAGCGTAGGGGGGTGGCCGCCACATCTGTCGGACACCGGCTTTGGTGAAAAGGACTATGCTACCTTGCTGAAAGACTCGATCAGCATGGACGACACCATCAAGACTCAGTCGGCGATCATGGACAAGTATGATCCGGAAAAGAAGGTGGCCCTGGTGGTCGATGAATGGGGCGCGTGGCTGGCGCCGACGCCTGGATCAACCCCAGGCGCTCTGGCACAGCAGAACACTCAGCGCGACGCCGTATTGGCCGCGCTCATCATCAACGTCTTCGCGCGTCACGCCGACCGGGTCCGCATGGCCAATATCGCGCAGATGGTCAATGTGCTTCAGGCCATGATCCTGACCGACAAAGACAAGATGCTGCTGACTCCAACCTATCACATTTTCCATATGTACGTGCCCTTCCAGGACGCGACCTTCGTGCCGTTGACCTTCGATGCCGGGACCTATACGACAAACGACATCACCCTGCCCCGCGTCGACGCCATCGCAGCCAGGGACAAGGCCGGCAAGGTATGGATCGCCGTCACCAATCTCGACGCGAAATCGCCCGCGACCTTTAGCGTTACCCTTGCCGGCGTCAAAGCCACAAAGGCTTCGGGTCAAACCCTTTCGGCGCCAAAGGTGGACAGCATAAATACCTTCGACACACCCAATACCGTCACCCCTAAGGCCATGTCGGCCAAGGTCGCGGGCGGTAAGCTGACCCTCACCGTCGCCCCAGCTTCGGTGACGGTGCTCGGTCTCGAATAGGAGTAAATGCTTTGTCTCGTCGCTTACCTGCTCGTCCCACCGCGCAACCCCTTCAGGATTGCAGCGCGCTGCTCCGGCTTTAAGTCCCCCAACAGCCCGCGCTGGGCGTGCGGCAGGTGATCAGCCACGGGATCGGACTGGTGGAAGACAAGATGGTCGAACATCGCCTTCCAGGCACGATTCTGGGCGGACGGCAGGTCACGCACCGTCAGAATGGCACTCATCAATGCCAGCATGGGCGGCGGATTAGCCGGGTTTTCCAAGAACGCCGGATTCCACCAGTAATTGATCTGCATATTAAAAGACGCATCCGACATGACCTGATGCCACCACATATAAGGCACGAACAGAACATCGCCGGGCGTCAGTTCCGCGATCTGGCCGGCTGCCAGGGCCTCGTGCAGGCGTGGGAAGCGGTCAAAATCCGGTTTATCAATATCGGCCATGGAGGCCGGTACGCCTGATATCGTTCGCTCCAGCGGACCGATATATAGATTCTTGGTTTGCTCCGGTGGGAACAGGATGAAACGTTTGCGCCCCGCCACCATACAAACGAGATTGTCTTCAAGATCGAAGTGCGTCGGTGTAATCGACTGGTTGCCTATCCAGACGCGCGGGGCTGCGTCAATACCCGGCAGGCTGTTGCCGTTTGCCAGCCCCGGAAAATGCCGTTTCAACGGGACCGACTGTATGTAGAGTCTTTCTTCGCCATCTCCCGCAGCCAGGTGCCGAAGCCGCTCCAGGGCGTCGCCTATAGGGGCCGCGCCGCGTTGGAAATTAAAGCTATGACCGCTTTCATCATAAAAATATCGCCCATCACCGCCTGACGGCTGACGGAAGATATCTGCCGCCTCTCCCGTGTCGAAGCCCTTCAGACAGTTTATAAGGGCATCGACGGAAGGTTGGCGAACCAGCTTCCAATCCGCCACTGCGCCGCGGAAAATCACCGGTGTATGCCGGCCAGCCACGGCCGCGGCAACTGTGTCACTACCGACGTCCGTATCCTCTTCAACGGGCATGAACGTAGTCATGGGCAAGAGACCTGGCTGTCAATCATACCAATATTCAAAAGGCGCTGTCGTGGCGGACGGACGAACTCGGTCATGATACTGCACGATGCGCCCTCAGAAAGTCGTCATGACCAGGCAAGGTATTCGTCCGGTTCTTAATAACACTTTTCATGCCCCTAAGGTCCTTTCGAACCTCAACCTCCGGTATGAGATCGGCTTGGGGATCATAGCCTTGCGGCCACAGGCCCTGACCGAGCAGGACGGTACTCCAGTTTTTCTCCCTGAAAAGTTCACGAGGGTCCAGGACCAGGCGCCCCAGATTGGCAAAGACGGCCATGCGTTCGGAAAGGCTTTCCGGCACACTCATGGCGCGAACCTGACGCCAGAACGGCGTGTCTTCCCGCTGAGTTTGCTTGTAATGGAGGATGACAAAATCCCTGACATCCTCATATTCAGCGGTCATCAACTTGTTATAGAGATTGATTTCGGCATCGACGATCCCCCGCGCCGGAAAAAGCGCCATCAGAATCGTGACGCTGCGCTGGATCAGGTGAATGCTCGTCGATTCCAAAGGCTCCACGAAACCGGACGCCAGTCCCAGCGCTATGACATTCTTGTTCCAGCACAACCGACGCCGCCCCGTGGTAAAGCGAAGGCGTCGCGGGGTCGCCAGCGCCGGGCCGTCCAGATTGTCGAGCAGGCGAGCCTCGGCCTCATCGTCATTCATGAAATGGCTGCAATAGACGTGGCCATTGCCGATACGATGCTGCAAGGGAATACGCCACTGCCACCCAGCTAGACCGGCCGTCGCGCGGGTATAGGGCTGAGTCGGCCCTGGCAAGGCACTCGGCACGGCTATGGCGCGATCCATAGGCAACCAGTGGGACCAATCGATATAGCCCGTCTTTAGCGCGCCTTCTATCAACAACCCCTTGAAGCCGGAACAATCAATAAAGAGGTCGCCTTGCCACACACTGCCATCCGATAACTGTAAGGCCTGGACATAACCGGTCTCACTGTCGAGTGTTACATCGCCAATACGGGCATCAAGATGCGTCACCCCATTTCTGAGCGCCACTTCACGCAGCACCTCGGCATACAGCGCCGCGTCAAAGTGCAGAGCGTAGGACAGTTTAGACAAGGGGTCGCGCGGGTCATCTGTCGGGCGGGCGAACCGTCCGGCATAGGCGGCCGCCGCCGCGATCGAATAGTCTGCAAGCACGCCCTCACGCGTTCTCAGCCAGTGATGGTGAAAAGCGATGCCGGACAGATCCTGACCATGACTGCCGAAAGGATGGAAATAGCGATCACCTAGCGCACCCCAGTTGACAAATTCGATACCCAGCTTGAAGGTGGCATTCGTTCTCCGCATCACCTCATCTTCATCCAGCCCCAGCATGAAATTAAGCTGACGGATGGGCGGGATCGTGGCCTCGCCGACGCCGACCTTGCCGATTTCCGAGGAGTCCACCACGGTAATGGACACACTATTGCGTGCGAGACTGACCGACAGGACGGCGGCCGCAATCCAGCCGGCGGTGCCGCCGCCGACAATGACGACATTTTTTATGGGCTTCATCTGTGTCCTGGTTTCCGGCACGTCACACCTTTGTTTAAACTGTTTGGATACGCCGCCTGCTGAAGAGAAGGCTACTCCTTACCGGGCAGCCCCGTACCAAGGCCCCGGCCGGAGATATAGACAAGGCCAAACACGTTGGGATCACCGATCAGGATGCCACCACTGCCATATTGATGCTCGTCATCATTGATGCGAACCCATGACTTACCTTCGTCCGTAGACCGGTAAATGCCAAGTTTTCCCTTATAATGGCCCCAGACAAAGACTGTGGGATAGGGCGCGCCATCGGCGGCCTTGCCGAAACCCACGCCAGAAACCGTGTCGAACCCGTCAACCTGTTTGAACGGAGATTTAGGATCGCGGCCGTGGAACAATCCCCAGGGTCCCGGCAGCCAGATGTCGCGCAGGCGTCCCGGCACGGCGCGGGGCATAACATCCGGCTGCCAGCCATCCAGTTTGGGCAGGCCTTGCGCAAAAACCTGGAAGGTCGCGCCATTATCGGCGCTGGCCAGCATCTCTCCGGCTTCGCGGTTATAGGCATAATAGACACCATCGACTGATCGGTCTGAAAAAGGCTGCAAGAAGTGCCCGCTAAGCTTGGGGTAGCCGGTCGAAGGCACCCAGGTATTGCCACGATCTATGGAATAATAAACCGAGCCGTTCCCGGTCGACCATACCATGGACGTGCCCTTGGCCGAGACCGCAATGCGACCCGGCGTGTACCACCCTTTATCATCGTGGCGAACCAGCGGCGGTTTGGATGGCATATCCTGCCAGGTTTTGCCATTATCGAGCGATAAGAAGGCGTTGTTTTTAGCCGCGTCACCGTCTGCCGTGCGCACGACAAATCCGGGATTAAGTTCAGCAAAATCTAGTGTCCGGTTACTGCCGGCGGCCGGTTGATAATAGCCGCCGTTCAAACCCGGTGAGGAGTCGAAATCGAGGAAACGGAAACCGCCAACATCGCCAACGGAGGCGATCAGGTGAGCGCCCGCCGACGGACTGACCATATCGAGAACGGCCATCTCCTCGAAATTTTCGACATCAAAAGACCAGTCGACAATCTGCTTGTTATCAGCGTTCGTCAGGTTATGTGTCATCCATAGCCCGGCACCGGTTCCGTAGATGGCTTCATTCGCATCAAAGGGGTTAATGGCGACATCCCAGATCCAGCTTCCCATGCGCTCCTCGCCCTTGTTATCGGCGAGAATCCAGGGGAAGCTGTCGGCGCTATGTTTGGAAAGCGGGGCCAGATCGGCCCAGGTTTTTCCGCCGTCCGTGCTGCGAAAGATTTTGTCGCCACCGTCCCACCAGCGGTCGGTCGCCGACACGATGACGGTTCCCGGTGCGCTGGCCGCCGCGCTTACGCCGGCGTAACAGAAGGTAGGGCCGCCTTTTCCCGGCTTCAAAGGTGTGACGTCGCTCCATGTCTTGTCCGTCACTTTATATTTGTAAACGGCGCCATCCTTACAATCGTTCGGCCCAGGGTGATCAGCAAAGGTGACGTAGAGTTCGCTGCCAGAACCATCAAGCGCGGCGTGCGGGGGCAAAAAACCCTTGGGCGTGCCCGGCATAACCTGCCAGGATGCACCACCGTCGTGACTGACATACAAGTTCTTGTCCTTATTCTCCGTGCCGGCATAGAGGGTTTGGGTGGCTGAACCTTTACTCGCCGATTGAGGGTCGAACAGAACAAAGGTCACGCCGGTTTCAGGGAAGGACGGTACCTTCGTCCACGTCCGGGCGCCATCAACGCTTTTAAGCAAGCCATCCTTTGTAGTACCCAGGAAAAGTATGCTGCCCATATTCGGATCGACCTGCAGGCGCTCACCGGCGCCACGACCATCTTCATTGCCGCCCAGCTTGACGGCCAATTCGGCCGATTGCCAGGTCTTGCCGCGGTCGTCGGACCGCCAGATCGTACCGTTTCCAGCCCACTGGTTGCTATAGAGGCCGGTGGCCAGATAAACCTTGTTCGGGTCCTGCGCATCTAGTGCCAGGCTGAAGACGCCAAAATCGTCACCGCGCACCATGCCGTCCTGAAGTGGAAGCCACGACCGCGTGCCCCCATCCCAGCGATAGGCTCCCCCGATATCCGTGCGCGCGTACATC
>CAMLIY010000026.1 GCA_946480125.1 uncultured Asticcacaulis sp. | reverse complement strand
ATACGGGAGATCATGCCCTGTCGCCCTTCGCCGTCTTCCTGATGACGCACAATGTCGGTGTCGCGATCTCGACCTTCGCTTTTGGCGCGGTCTTTGGCCTGCCCACCTTCGCCCTGACCCTCTATACCGGCATTACACTGGGCGCCATGGTGTGGCTGTTCGCGCAGCAGGGCATGGGCTTTGAATTCGCCGCATGGCTGACCATCCACGGCACAACCGAGCTGTTTGCGCTGGTCATTGCCGCCGGCTGCGGTTTCCATATCGCCCGCCGGCTGATGTTCCCCGGTGATGCCGCGCGAAAGGTGGCCTTGCAGGAAGCCGGCATTCTGACCGGCACGGCCATGATCGGTGTCGCGCTCATGCTGACGGTCGCCGGCTGCCTGGAAGGCATTGGACGCCAGATGATCACTGATCCGTTCGTCCGCATTGGCATCGGTGCGGTCATGCTGACGATCTGGGCGCTTTACTATACATCAGTCGGTCGCCGGAAACCGGGGGAGAGCGCCTGATGGCCAAACCCGCAAAGCGCGACCTGGCCAGTGATACGCCCTATGGAGAGCAGGGCCGTACCGTCTCTGAAATCCAGACGCCGGAAGGGGTGATTCTGCCGTTCATCAATGCCTCGTTCGGCGAGCGCGTGGGGGCGTTGTTGCTTGACTGGCTGATTATGATCCTGGCGCCGGTCGCCGTGGTGATCATCTGGCTTATCCTGCCGCTTGAGCACGTGTTCGACAATGGAAAGCATAAGGCGCTGGGCTCGTTCGTGCTGATCGTGGGCATGTTCTTTCTGTTTTTCATCCGCTCCGGCTATTTCATCTTCTTTGAAATGGGGCCGCGCGCCGCCACGCCGGGTAAGCGCGCCATGAAACTGCGGGTGATCTCGCATGACGGCGGGCGGCTGACACCGGCGGCGATCTTCACGCGCAATGCCCTTCGTGAGGTCGAGCTGTATCTGCCGGTGACCCTGATTTTTGCCTGGTCGGCCCATCATTCGGCCGGTTCCTGGCTGGCTTTTTTCTGGGCGCTGGCCCTGCTGCTCCTGCCTTTGTTCAACAGGCAGCACGCCCGGCTGGGTGACTTTCTGGCCGGTACGCGTGTGGTCCATATGCCGAAGGCGTCGCTGAGTTACGATCTCGTCGATCTCGAAGGCGATCGTGGCCTGGGGCTGAGCTTTACACCGGAACAACTGGCCTATGGCGAGATGGAACTCACCGTGCTGGAGCAGGTGCTGCGCGAACGCAAACCGGCGGTGATGCGGGCGGTGGCCGCCAAGATCAAGGCGCGGATCCACTGGGTCGATCCCAGGAATGATCCGCCCAATGATGAGGCTTTTCTTCGGGCGTATTACGGCGCCCTGCGCGCCCACCTGGAGGCGAAAATGCTGCTCGGCCGCCGCCGCAAGGACAAGAATGAGGATCCTGTGTAGGCGCGTGGTTGTAACATGCGGCAGTGAAACCATATGAAAGGTTTGCGTCAAACTGGAGAGATGACATGGCCGATGCTGATCCTGCGAACAATCAACCTGCTGGCTATGTGGTTCCCAAGGTTTGGGAATGGGACAAGAATAACGGCGGACAGTTCGCCAATATCAACCGGCCCGTCTCCGGCCCTACCCATGACAAGCCCCTGCCGGTCGGCAAGCATCCCCTCCAGCTTTACTCTCTGGGCACGCCCAACGGCATCAAGGTTACGATCATGCTGGAGGAACTTCTGGCGGCGGGCCATGACGGTGCGGAATATGACGCCTGGCTGATCAATATAGGTGAGGGCGATCAGTTCGGCAGCGGTTTCGTCACTATCAATCCGAACTCCAAAATTCCGGCCCTGATCGACTATTCGGCCCAGCCTTCGATACGCCTGTTTGAAAGCGGGTCCATCCTGTTTTATCTGGCGGAGAAATTCGGCGCCTTTTTGCCGGCAGAGCCCCATAAGCGGGCTGAGGTCATGAACTGGCTGATGTGGCAGATGGGATCGGCGCCGTTTGTCGGCGGCGGCTTCGGACACTTTTACGCCTACGCGCCGTTCCGGATTGAATACGCCATCAATCGCTATGCCATGGAAGCCAAGCGCCAGTTGCATGTGCTGGACACGCAGCTCGGCAAAACGGAATATGTCGCCGGCGATGACTACAGCATCGCCGACATGGCCATCTATCCCTGGTATGGCGGCCTTGTGAATAATGCTTATTCCGCCGCCGAATTCCTGTCTGTTAACGAATATACCAATGTGCGCCGCTGGATGGACCGGCTTGAAAGCCGCAAGGGCGTACAACGCGGACGTCTGGTCAATAAGGCAAGCGGCGGTTTGAGAGAGCGTCACGATGCGGACGATTTCAACCATTTGCCAGACTGACAGAACGGGAAAAGGGCGCGCGGCGACCATATTTCGCTTGCCTTGATGCGGTCATTTGGGTTTGGTGCGATGCAAAGTCTTGGGCAAAGTTTAATGACTCGCCGGCAATGATAAGGTTCACAGATGAAGATTACGATGATTGGTTCGGGCTATGTCGGCCTGGTTTCGGGTGTTTGCTTTGCCGAATTCGGTCATGACGTCATCTGTATGGATCTCAATGCCGACAAGATCGAAGGCCTGAAGAAGGGCGTCATCCCGATCTTCGAGCCGGGCCTTGAGGAAATGACGCTCGATAACGTCAAGGCCGGTCGCCTGACCTTCACGACCGATATCAAGGCGGCCGTGGCTGAATCCGAGGTCGTTTTTATCGGCGTCGGCACCCCGACCAACAAGGAAACCGGCCATGCCGACCTGAAATATGTCTATGCCGCCGCGCGTGATATCGCCGCTGCGGTCAAGGGCTTTACTGTGGTCGTCACCAAATCGACCGTGCCGGTCGGCACCGGTGATGAGGTGGAACGCATTATCCGCGAAACCAATCCGGACGCGGACGTGGCTGTGGTCTCAAATCCGGAGTTTCTGCGTGAAGGCGCGGCGATCAAGGATTTCATGATCCCCAACCGCATCGTCGTGGGCATCGAGGATGAGCGCGCCCGGCCGGTGATGACCGAGGTTTACCGTCCGCTGTTCATCAACCAGTCGCCGCTGATGTTCACCACGCGCCGCACCTCCGAACTGATCAAGTATGCCGCCAATGCCTTCCTGGCGCTCAAGATCACCTATATCAACGAGATGGCCGACCTGTGCGAAGCCGTCGGCGCCAACGTCCAGGAAGTGGCCCGCGGCATCGGGCTTGATAATCGCATCGGCACCAAATTCCTTCATGCCGGCCCGGGTTACGGCGGGTCGTGTTTCCCCAAGGACACCCTGGCCCTGGTCAAGACGGCGCAGGATTTCGGTGCGCCGATCAAGCTGGTTGAAACGACCGTGGAGATCAACGACGCCCGCAAATCTAAGATGACGCAAAAGATCGTCAAGGCGATGGGGGGCAGCGTTGCCGGCAAGACGGTGGCCGTGCTCGGCCTGACGTTCAAGCCGGAAACCGACGACATGCGCGATTCCCCGGCCATCACCATCGTTCAAGAACTGGTCGCCGCCGGCGCCACGGTGCGCGGTTTCGATCCCGAAGGCATGGAGAATGCCCGCGCGGTCCTGCCGCCGATTACCTATTGCGAAGGCCCTTATGCCGCGGCAAACGGCGCCGATGCCGTCGTGGTTGTCACCGAATGGAACGAATTTCGCGGCATGGACCTGAAGCGCATCAAGGCGGCCGCCAAGGGCGCGGTGCTTGTCGATCTGCGGAATATATATCGCAAGGAAGAGGTCGCCCGTTACGGCTTCACCTACACCTCCATCGGTCGTCCGGGCGAAGATATTAAGGCTTAGGATGCGCCCGTTCTGGTCGGCTATTTGCGCCTGAGCGGGGCCGTAGAGCCCCGCAGCACGATATCATGTGGCAGGACCTGATGCGGCACGGGCGTGGGCCAGTCAGACGTGCCGAGCGGTGACAGGCGCGTGAACAGCAGGTCGCCCGCAGCGGCGCCTAGCCTCGCCACAGGCTGGCGGACGGTTGTGAGGGAAGGCCACAGCATTTCGGATGTCGGGATGTCATCGAATCCAACAATTGAGCAGTCATCCGGCAGGGTGAGGCCCATTTCATGCGCCACCTTTATAACGGCAACTGCCATTTCGTCGTTACAGGCAAAGATCGCGGTGGGCGGTTCGTCGCGTTCCAGCAGTCGGCGCGCACAAGGGATGGTAGCGAAATATCGAAACTCGCCGTCTTCCACCAGGTCGGGATCCACAGAAAGCCCGGCCTCCTTCAAGGCCTGCGCGTAGCCTTCAAAACGGAACAGGGTAGCGGCGTGATTGGGCAGGCCGCGTATAAAACCTATCCGCTGATGGCCATAGGTCAGCAGGTGCTGCGTCATCTGGTAAGCCGCGCGCTTTTCATCAATACGCACACTCGGCAGATGGTTCACTTCGGTGACCGGCGAGACGCGGACATAAGGCACGGCGGCCTCATCTAACACGCCCAGAACGATCTCATTATCGGTGAGAGGCGCGGTCAGAACCACGCCGTCGAGCTTGAGCCGCTTGACGAGATCCTTTGCGCGCCGCTCGATATCCGGTGACTGGTAATCGAGTTCCTCGACCACCAGATGGTAACCGAAATACCGGCAGCGTTCCATCAGGCCGAGTTGAACGTCATGCGTATAGAGTCCGCCGGCGTCCCCATACAGATGCGCCACGACGAAAGATTTTTCCGGCGCCAGGCTGCGCATGCCACGTGCCGATTCATTAGCTTCAAAGCCCAGTTCGGCAACAGCGAGGCGGACGCGGCTGCGCATGTCTGTAGAGACGTGCCGTTCATTATTGATGACGCGTGACACGGTCTTGATCGATACGCCTGCCAGACTGGCAACATCTATAATGGTCGGTTTACGGGTAATCGGATCGGGCATTTAGCGACTCACGGAAAGGCAGGCGTCCCGCTGCGGCCTCGCTGATGGTGGCCGCGCGAATGAGTAGATGTTAGCGGCCGGCAGCCCTGTGGATGACAGGAGGTGAGCATTCCTAACATGCGGCTGTCGGCAAGACAAGTATGAGACTGTCCGAACGGATAGGCTAAGGCATTGAAGAAAAAGAAAATTAAATCTGAATATGCTTCAATCTAAATTCGCCATTTACCTCACTGTCTGCCTATCCCGAAATGCGCTTTTTGAGCCCAGGTACTCAGGAAGCGGGCGGTTTCTGATATACCCGCACATAATCGATTTTGAATTGCCACGGCATGGTGCGGTCATCGACGCCGGTCTTGCCGCCGAAATCGCCGCCGACCGCCAGGTTCAGGATCAGGGCGTTGGGCCGGTCGAAAGGCCAGACGCCCACGCCTGTGCCCTCATTGCGGAAACGGTAATAGAAGCGGCCATCAATGCCTTCCTTGATCTCTTCAGGGGTCCACAACAGGCTGTAGGTATGCCACTGACCGCAGACGGCCGGAATGGTTTTGAGAACGCCTTTTTGTGTTTTTTTCACATGATTATAAAGGCCGGTGTGAACGGTGTGGTAGATCGTGTTCGGGTTCCAGCCGACATATTCCATGATATCGATTTCGCCATCATCAGGCCATGTCATGTTTTTACTCGCTGGCAGCTGCCAGATGGCCGGCCAGACGCCCAGGCCGCAGGGCAATTGCGCCCGCACCTCGACATAGCCATATTGATAGCTGTGCTTCGAAATCAGGCGGGCGGAGCTATAGTGCTGTCCGCCCCAGTCGGCCTTTTTACTCAGGTCTTCCTTGCGGGCTTCTATAATCAGCTTGCCGTCCTCGATGCGGGCATTTTGCGGCCGGGCGTCGCTATAATATTGTAGTTCATGATTGGCCCAGCCATGCTTGTTGGCCTTCGTGTCATAACGCCATAATTGATCGTCGGGCAGGCCCGCCTTGTCGAATTCATCAGCCCATTTCAAGGTATAGCCGGCAGGCACACCGCCCGCCTCATCTATGGCCAGTGAATCGGCAGCCGGCGCTGTTGACGGATCAGCCGCGGCCGCGAGCGGCAGGGCCAGAGCGAGGAGGGGAAACAGGCGGACAACAAAAGACGTCACGAGAAGCTCCTGTAAAGCGTTTCCATTTTCTGTGTTTCGCATACGCCTTTGCGGCTTATGAGGCAACCTAGCAGACGATCCTGATTATGCAAACCAGATGACGATGCCCGCCGTCAACACCAACAGGGCGACCGACAGATAGCGGTAATTCTGATACCAGTTGACCGTCTTCAGGTGTCGGGTTTCAGCCTTCCAGACGTCCTTTGCGAACATCAGATGGCTGACCGTGGCGGGATCAGGCGCCGGCTGGAACAGGCTGCCGATCAGCAGGGCGATAAAGGCGATCACGAAGATGACGACGGCGGCAACGAGGAAATGCAGCGGCACCAGATGAAAGCCAAACGCATCGATAAACAGGATCAGGCTGCTAGCGGTGCCAAAAATCAGGCCCGCCGCCGCACCGGCCCGATTGACGCGCTTGATGAACAGGCCAGCGATGAAAACGGCAGCGATTGGCGGCACGAAATAGCACAGGACGGCCTGGAGATATTTCCACAGCGTGTCCTGGAAATGGATGATCTGCGGCGTCCAGACAACGGATATAACCATGAGCATGACCGTGATAATCTGGCCGGTATGGACCAGTTGCGCATCGGTCATGCCCGGTCGGAGCTTGCGGACGAAATCCATGGTCAGCAGGGTCGAGGTAGAGTTGTAAACGCCGGAGAGGTTAGCCAGTATCGAGATCAGGCAGGCCGCCACGATCAGCCCGACCAGTCCCGGCGGCATGATTTCGAACACTATATGCGAGAACACCTGATCGGGCTGGGCCAGGTGCGGAAACAGAAGCAGGGCCGCGGCGCCGGGCAGTATGACCAGGAACAGGTTGGTCAGTTTGAGCGCGCCGCCCATCAGTGAGCCCCAGCGGCCGTGATCGAGCGATTTGGCAGCGAGCACGCGCTGGACCATGGTTTGGTTGGTACACCAGAAATAAAAGCCGATCAGCGGCACGCCGGTGAGCAGGCCGGTCCACGGCATGTCTTTGTCATCGGCCGGCATAATCAGCTTGAGATGCGTGGGATCGATGGCCTTAAGCGTATGGTTCCAGCCGGCCAGGACATCGCCACTACCGACGGCCTGAAAGGTGAAGAAGGCGATGCCGGAGGCCACGATTACCATGACCATGCCCTGTATGCCTTCAACCATCAGGACGGCGCGCAGACCGCCGGTTATCAGAAAGCCGCCGGCCAGCACGGCCAGCAGCGCGCAAACCTGCCACAACGGCCAGTCGGGCACCAAAATCTGGAACAGAATAGAGCCGGCGAACAGCCCGCCCGCTGCATCGAGGAAAATACCCAGCACGACAGACAGCGCTGAGACATAGGTGCGCACAAACTGGCCGTATCTGAGTTCGAGAAATTCCGGGACCGTAAAGACGCGCGACTTGATATAGGTCGGCAAAACAAAGGCGCAGAAGAGGGTCAGCACGATGGCCGCCATCCATTCATAGTTGAAGACGGAAATGCCGTGCGAATAGGCAGCGCCGGTCAGGCCGACGAGCGAGGTGGCGGAAATGGTTGAGGCATAAAGCGCGAACCCGATCTTCGGCCATGAGGCCGATTGCCCGGCCAGGAAATGTTCGCGCGCCTTGAGCTGCCGGCGGCGGTCATGAATGCCGAGCGCCAGCAGACCCGCGAGATAGCCGACGAAAACCGCCAGATCGAGCCAGCTCAAGCTGTGCGTCAAAGGCATGATGTCCGCTTCCCCATCTGTTATGGCGGTCAGCCTAACGGATTTTAGAGGGGGCGCAAGCGGAACACTGATATCACTTGAAACCGATGGCGCAGCGGCTAAGGTTGTTTCATATTTTTCAGGAGTCTCAGATGAGTTTCATCGCTGCCCTTGCTGTCGCCTCTGCCCTTTCAGGCGATGCGGTATCCCTTCATAAATATGACGGGCTGGCTTTGTCTCCCGACGGCAAGACCATCGCCACCTTTGAGTCCACCACAACCGTAGGCTCGGTCGCCGTGGCGCATGGCGTGGTGACGCTGAGAAACGCCAATGGCCAGATCACTGGCACGGCCGATCCTTGCCAGACGTGTAAATATGACGCCTTCGCCTGGTCGCCGGATGGCTTGAGCCTGGCATTCCTGGCCGCAGATCCGAAGGCGGGAACGGCGACGCTTTATGTGTTGGAAAATGACAAACCCAGGGCGGTCACAACTTTGAAAGGCGTGGCGGGGCGGCCGCGCTGGTCGCCGGATGGCAAGACCATTGCCCTGCTGGTTGTGCCGGACGCGCACAAGGAAACCGGCGCCACCCAGGCCGGTGCGGCACTGGTCGGTGAGATCGGCATAACTGGCACCATCGATGAACAGCGGATTGCCACGGTAGCGGCGGCTGGGGGTGAGCTGACCTTCGTGTCACCCGCCGACACCTGGGTTTACGAATATAGCTGGCTGCCGGACGGCTCCGGCTTCGTGGCGACCGCCGCCAAGGGCGACGGCGATAATAACTGGTGGACGGCGAAGCTGGAAGCCTTCGGTCGTGACGGCTCAGAGCGCGTGATCGTCGCGCCGAAAATGCAGATGAACATGCCGAAGGTATCGCCCGATGGCAAAAGCGTATTGTTCATCGGCGGGCTGATGAGCGATTTCGGCGCCATCGGCGGTGACGTGTTTTCCGTGCCACTGACGGGCGGAGAACCGCGTAATCTGACGCCCGGTTACAAGGCAAGCCTCACCAGCCTGACGGTGACGAAATCCGATGTGGTGGCGACGATGATCGTCGGCGGAGATACCGGCGTGGCCCGGATCGATCCGGTCAAGGGCGGTGTCACGGTGGTGTCGCACGGCGCGATATCGACCATGGCCGGCGATGGCAAGATCTCGCTGGATGCCACAGGCGGTATGGCGGCCGCCGTGGTGGAAAGCTTTACCGAAGCGCCGCGCATTGCGGTCGGCGCATTGGGCGACCTGAAGCCAGTGACCAATGACAATGCGGCTTTGAAGGTATCTTTTACTGCCAAAAGCGTCACCTGGACGCACGACGGCTATGAAGTGCAAGGCTGGCTGATGGCGCCCGCCAATGTCGAGTCTGGCAAGACCTACCCGATGGTCACGGTCGTTCATGGCGGTCCGGCCTCGGCGGTGACGCCCCGCTTTGTGGCTTCGGGGTCAATGTATGATCTGTTGGCAGGCGGCTATTATGTCTTCCAGCCTAATCCGCGCGGTTCCTATGGTCAGGGCGCAGCCTTCACCCGCGCCAATATCCGTGACTTTGGCGGGGCGGATCTGGGTGACATCCTGACCGGCATAGACGCGGTGGAAAAAGTCGCGCCGGTCGATGACCACCGCCTCGGCATCTTCGGCCATTCCTACGGTGGCTTCATGACCATGTGGACGGTGACGCACTCGAAACGCTTCAAGGCGGCGGTGGCGGGCGCCGGCATCGCCAACTGGATCAGCTATTACGGCCAGAACGGTATCGACCAGTGGATGATCCCGTTCTTTGGCGCCTCGGCCTATGACGATCCGGCGATCTACGACAAGCTGTCGCCGATCCGTTATATCAAAAATGCCGTAACCCCGACCTTTATCTATGTCGGCGAACGCGATGTCGAATGCCCGCCGGCGCAATCCATGGAGATGTGGCATGGTCTGAAAGCGCAGGGTGTGCCGACGTCGCTGGTCATTTATGAAGGCGAGGGCCATGGCATCCGCAAGCCGGAGCACATCAAGGACATGAACAGCCGGATCACCGGCTGGTTCGATAAATATCTGAAATAATGGAGCGCTTCGGATCATTGCCCGAAAACCATGTGCCTGATGTGCTCGAACCGGGGCTGAAGGTCGTTTTTTGCGGTACGGCGCTGGGGCGGGTTTCGGCCGAACGTCAGGCCTATTACGCCAATCCGGGCAATTTCTTCTGGCGGACCCTGCACAATACCGGCCTGACACCGGAGCTGATCAAACCGCAGGACTATGCCCGTGTGCTTGATTACGGCATCGGCCTGACGGACCTCAGCAAGGCGCATTTCGGCAATGACAACCAGTTGCCGCCGGAGGCGCTCGATGCCGCCGCCCTGCGCGAAAAGATCATACGCTTTCAGCCGAAGATTCTGGCCTTTACCAGCAAGACGGGCGCCAGCGTTTTTCTGGGCCGGCCGACCGGCAGCATTCCGTTAGGCTTTCAGCCGGAGACGGCGGGAGATACTCGTCTATACGTCCTGCCGTCGCCGTCTGGTCAGGCGCGAATATTCTGGAAGCAAGAGGTGTGGCAGGCGCTTGCGGATGAGGTGAAGGCCTTTACCTGAGGCGCTGGCAGGCCTAATCTGTTTTGCGAACGCAGCAGGACAGGCAGATGATCTTCGAGTTCCAACAGGGGGTTATATCCGGACGGTTCGCGCCGCCGACAAATGCCGATATGGCGGAACTGGATGATTTCTTCCGCCGCTGCGCCCATGTCCATATTGTGGTGACGGGCGCTGACCGGGCACCTTCGACCCAGATACCATGGCCGGCCGAGGCGCGGGAGTCGATGGTTCGCGCCGCTCTCGGGCCGCTGGCTGATCGTGCCGTTTTCTGTCATGTGCGCGATCATCTCTATCGCCCTGATCTGGCCGATACGAACGCCTGCGACGCGGTTATGGCGCAGATGCCGGATGACGGCGGTGCCCTGCTTGGCGTCGATACTCTGAAGCATCCCGCGCCGGAAAGCGAAGAATCCGAAAATGCCCGCGCGATCTTCCTGCGTAACGGGCCCGAAGCCATATCCGGACAGGTGCCGGACGCGGTGCTGGATATCCTGCGTTCATATGCCGCCACGCCGGACTATGCCCGTTTGCACGAAGAACAGCTCTATATCGACGAGTACAAAAAAAGCTGGGCGGCCGCGCCATATCCGCCGATCTTTGTCACCTGCGACACCCTTATCCAGCACGGCCATCACCTGCTGCTGATCAAACGCGGCGGGCAACCGGGAAAAGGTCAATGGGCGCTGCCGGGAGGCTTTGTCGAGCCTGACGAAGCTTTGATCCAGTCGGCGGTGCGCGAGGTGGCCGAAGAGACGCGGCTGGAACTGAGTGCGGCACATATAGCCGAGCATCTGATTTCCAGCCAGGTCTTCGACTATCCAAAGCGCTCGGCGCGCGGCCGCACCATTACCCATGCCTTCCATTTCCGCTTTCCCGAAGGTCCATTACCAAAGATCGAGGCCGACGATGACGCGGCCGGGGCGCATTGGGTGTCGATTGAAGATCTGGAGGCCATGCGTGACCAGTTCTTTGAAGATCATGCGGATATCATCGAATTTTTCCGCCTAGTATAGCCTATTTGCCAGCCGGAAAATGCTCGACATGGGTTTCGGCGGTGCGGCCGAAATAGACGACGCGACGGCCGAGTATGGACACGATATAGCCGGCGCATCCCGCCTGCATCACCTTGGTGCAGAAGCCTTTATAGGTATAGCCCGGCGCCTTGGTCTGGGCCTCGCGGACCGCTTGTCCGACGGCGGTCGCATCGAAAATGGCGGATACTTCTACATCCATATCAGGAGACGACAGCTCTAGGCTCTCGCCGTCGGACAGGTAATAGGTTTTGGTCGAGCGGCGATAATCAACCCAATAGCCTTCGACTCCCGCTTGATGCAGGGCGGCGAGTATTTGCGGAAAATCAAGGCGGTCTTCTTCCGAAGCGTGATGACAGCCTTGGATGATGGTGGTGACGGACGCGTCCATATTTGCTTTCCTTGAATTAGCTAAGAGGGATGGAGGTCAGGCCGCGACGAGCGACGATATCCTTCAGGGCGCGTTCGAGCGACTGGCGTTCATCGGTGGCCAGATGCCCGAAGAATTCCGCATCGTTCTGATCGGCGAGGGCGGACAGTTCTGGCACCAGATCGCGGCCGGTGGGTGTCAGTTCAAGCGTCTGGGCGCGGGCATCTTCCGGGTTGGCATTCCGCACGACAAGCGCCTTCACAATCAGACGATCTGCGAGCTTGGTAATAGCACCCCGCGTCATGCCCATCTGTCCGGACAGGCGGCTCGGCGCGATACTCTCTACGCCATAAAGCTCACGCAGCATCACCCATTCGGCAACGGTAACACCGCGGTTTTCGAGCTTGCGGGCAAAGGCCTGGGAGACATGATTTGAAACGTATCTCAGCCAGTAGCCGAGATGCGAGGTCAGATGAGAGGGTTCGACGGGCATGAGTATAGTGCCTTTATGTTAACTAGGAAACTATATTGTTAATGTTTCCTAGTCAACATTAATCTGACGGCTACGGAGTCGCCTTTTTGAAACCGGTCTGACATGATGCGGCGATACACATTTGCCAGAGGACCGATATGCCTGTTTCCCGTCTTGCCCTGTACTTGCTGATGACGGCGCCGGCCGCCGCTCTGATGACCGCGCCCGCATTTGCTCAAGTTGCGCAGGTATCGGTCAATGACCAGTTCAAGGCGATCTACACGACGGAATGGGCGTGGCGGCAGTCCCTGCAACAATCGGACGAGGATAATGTCAATGCCGGCGTCAGCGCCCACCTGCCCGATGTCAGCGAGGCGGCGCAAGTAAAACAGCTGGCCTACTGGCTGGATGTCGAGACAAAACTTGGCGCGATTGACGTCAAAAGCCTGTCTCCGGAAAACCAGGTCAATTATCAGGTCTACAAGGCGCAGATCGACGGCCTGGTGGCCGAGAAACAATTCCGCGAATACGAGAAGCCGGTCAATTCCGACAGCGCCTTCTGGGGCGACCTGACCTATATCACCGGCAGCGATTTCCATACCGAGCAGGATTATCGCAATTATATCGGCCAGCTTTCGGACATGCCGCGCTATTTCGACCAGCAGATCGTCAATATGAAAGCCGGGCTGAAGCGCCATTTTACCCCGCCGCAGGTGACCTTGGAGGGCCGCGACGCCTCGATCCGCACTGTGATCGATGTCAAGAAGCCGGAGGACAGCGCCTATTATAAGCCGTTTCTGACCCT
The DNA here is from genome assembly GCA_946480125.1 of uncultured Asticcacaulis sp. The sequence continues at coordinate 7,611 of CAMLIY010000026.1, read as the reverse complement.
GCCGGCCAGTATACCGGCGGCCAAACAGGCGGAGCTGCGCGCCGCTGCGGTCAAGGCCATCACCGACGCGGTCATTCCGGCGCACAAGACCCTGCTGGCCTTCTTCAATAATGACTATGTGCCGAACGCACAGAAAGCGCTGGGCGCCAGTGAGCTACCGGACGGCAAGGCCTATTATCAGTCGAAAATCCGCGAATTTACCACGCTTGATCTGCCGCCGGCGCAGATCCATCAGCTGGGCCTCGACCAGATGGCGCTGATCCGCGCTCAGATGCTGGATGTGATGAAAGAGGTCGACTTTAAGGGCGACCTGCCAGCCTTCCTGGCCTATCTGCGTTCCGACCCGAAGTTCTACGCCAAGACGCCACAGGATCTGCTTGATCGTGCCGCCTGGATCGCCAAGACTTTTGACGGCAAGGCCTCGCAATATTTCGGCCGTTTGCCGCGGTCGCGTTTCGCCATTGTGCCGGTGGCGCCGGAAATCGCGCCTTATTACACTTCCGGTCGTGGCGGACCGGGCGCCTATTACGTCAATACCTATGATCTGAAATCGCGTCCACTGTTCCAATTGGCCGCGTTGACTTTGCATGAATCGGCGCCCGGCCATGCCTTCCAGATGCCGCTGGCACTGGAGAACAAGTCCCTGCCGGAATTCCGTCAGAGAACCTATATCTCGGCCTATGGCGAGGGCTGGGCGCTTTATTCGGAATATCTCGGCGTCGAGATGAGCATGTACGAGACGCCCTATGATCGTTTTGGTTATCTCAGCTATCAGGCGTGGCGGGCGTCGCGGCTGGTGGTCGATACCGGCATCCATGCCATGGGCTGGACACGCGAACAGGCCCGCCAGTACCTGCGTGACAATACCGCCCTGTCCGAACACGAGATCGATACCGAGGTCGACCGTTATATCTCGTGGCCCGGTCAGGCATTGAGTTATTATCTCGGCGAAATGGCCATCCGCGATGCGCGTATCAAGGCGGAAAAAGCGCTGGGCGATAAATTCAATATCCGTGCCTTCCACGATGCGGTGCTGGAGCTCGGATCGGTACCGCTGCCGGCTCTGAGCGCCCATATTGATGCTTTTATCGCCGGCGGTGGTGTCGGGCCCTATCCGGACGAGGAAAAGTAATGGGGTAAAATTATCCCGCCTTTGCGTGGCGAGTGATATAATCGGCGTGGTCCGGCATGGCCTGCGCCGCCTGCATCACCAAGGCGCGGATACGGGCGAAATGGCTGCGCAGTTGCGCTTTATCGATGTGGTCGACAAAAGGATCATAGCTCTGCGGAATGAGGCCCAGGCCGAAATAGAGCGACAGCCAGGACGGCTCGACGAAACTGTTCGGATCATAGACGACGGCATGGCCGGTGTCGCGGAAGGTGTCGATCTGGTGATGCAGCCGATCGGGTATGGCCATGTCACGGCAATACCGCCAAAAATCGGAATCGGTGCGGTCGGTTAGCTTGTAATGCAGGATGATGAAGTCCCGGACGCTTTCATAGGCCGTGGCCGAGCGGCGATTATATTCCGTCGCCAGATGCGGATTGAAGGTCCGGTCGGGGAACAGTTCGATCAGGCTGCCAAGACCGAATTCGATCAACTGAATACTGGTCGATTCCAGCGGCTCCAGAAAGCCCGATGACAGACCGATGGCGACGCAGTTTTTCACCCAGGCCGCTTTGCGACGCCCGGTCGTAAAGCGCAGCTGGCGCGGATTATCCAGCGCTTCTCCATCGAGATTTTCCATCAATACCTGGCCGGCTTCGGCGTCAGAGGTAAAGCCATCGCAATAGACATGGCCGTTGCCTGTGCGGGATTGCAGGGGAATGCGCCATTGCCAGCCGGCGCTGCGCGCGGTCGAACGGGTATAGGGCGTCAGAGGACTGACCGACGCGCACGGCACGGCCTGGGCGCTGTTGCACGGCAGCCAGCGTGACCAGTCTTCGAACCCGGCCTTGAGCGCGCCCTCGATCAGCAGGCCGCGAAAGCCGGAGCAATCGATGAACAGATCGCCTTCGACGCGCCGGCCGTCATCCAGTTTCAAGGCTTCGATAAAGCCGGTATCCGCGTTCAGCTCAACATCGATAATCTGGCCTTCGGTGCGGAGGGCGCCGCGCTGCAGGGCGTAATCGCGCAGGAAGGCGGCATAGAGCCCGGCATCGAAATGATAGGCATAGGCATAGGCGTTGGCGGCGGAGGGCTGATCGCCGGAGGGCGGGGTGAAACGGTTGAGCCGTGCCGCGACAGTGGACATTGACCAGTCTTCGAACGGCGGCACCTCTTCCATCTGACGCAGGCGCAGCCAGTGATGATGCGGTGAGCGGTTTTCAATGCGCGGGCCAAAATCACCGAAGCCGTGGAAGAAGCGGTTGCCGATATGGCCCCAGTCGCGGAATTCGATCCCGAGCTTGAAGGTGCCCTGTGTCTTCCTGACGAAATCGGCCTCATTGATGCCCAGGCTGTGATTATAGAAGCGAATGGTCGGCAGGGTAGCCTCTCCAACGCCGACCGTACCTATCTGGGCGGATTCCACCAGTTCGATTTGGGTGGTTTTACCCAGTCTTTGAGCCAGAGGGGCAGCCGCCATCCAGCCGGCGGTGCCGCCGCCCACAATGACGATTTTCCGTATCGCTTTATCGTTCATTCCTGTTTCCTCGGGCCCTCTATACCCTGGCATATCCCCTGACCGCAGAGCAATTGCCTTATACGATTTAACTATGCCTGGCTTTCCCCAAGTCTTTATCCGGGCAAAAAAAAGCGGGCGCCGTAAACGGGCCCGCCAGTTATCTTCAGTTCGGCTACCGGCTCAGGCCGGAGACATTCGCGACTCGGGAGGAGTAGAGCCGCGAATGCTTTTGCCGGTTTAGAAGGTGTAACGCAGTTGTGCGGTGTAGCGCGGACCGGAGACGAACCAGGCGCGGCCCATATCGCCGATGTGCTGCTGCATGAACTGCTTGTACATCGCATTGTTGATGTTCTGAGCTTCGATGCCGATCGTGATCCGGTCATTGACCTTATAGAAGGCCGAAGCATCGAGCTGACCATAGTCATCAGCCCAGGTCGGCAGGCCCCAGGCAAAGCCGCCGCCGTAAAGCGGGTTGGTCGGATCGGTGGTGAAGCCGTCGGTGCCGTTGGTGCCATTGACGTTGACGCCTTGCAGGTACTTCGAGCGCCAGTTGTAAGCCAGGCGGGCCGAGATCGGGCCCTTGTCATACAGGATGGCGAGGTTGTAGCTGTAACGCGACAGATAGGCCAGCGGCAGGTTGCCGAAGGTGCGGCCGTCGGTGTCGCAGCCATTGAGGTTCAGGTTGAGATTGACAGCGCCATTGCCGGCGCTGGCGCTGCAATAAGGGCTGGAAACGCCATTATACAGGTCTTCCGTGCTCTCCACATAGGTGAAGTTGGCCTGAACGCCCAGGCCCGAGAACCAGCCCGGCAGACTGTCGAAATATTGCTGATAGGCCACTTCGAAGCCCTGGGCCGTACCATCCGCGCCATTGACCGGACCTGTGGTGGTGAAGTCGTAGGTCTGACCGTTGGTCGCCGTGAACGGCGTGGTGAAGATGTTGTTGATGATGACATCATGCAGGTTCTTGTAGAACAGGGCCGCTGTCAGAGAGCCAACCGGCGAGAAGTACCATTCCGCTGTCAGGTCGAACTGATCGGAGGTGGTCGGACGCAGGTACGGATTGCCATTCGCCGTGCCGGTATTGTTCAGGCTTTCGACGTTCGCACCGATTGTATTGCCGGAACCGTCCAGAAGCGGTGTCGTGGTCGTGCCGGCCGTGTAGGTGGTATAGGCCTGGAGTTGCGTGAAGTCCGGACGCGACAGCGCCTTGGCCGCCGCAAAGCGGAATTGCAGCTGATCATTGACCTTCATGCGCAGGTTGAGGCTGGGCAGGGTGTTGGTGAAGCTGTTCTCAGCGCTGACGATCTGCGGCTGTACCTGAGGCCCTGTAAAGGTAGGCACCTCTATGCCGGTAAGCGTGCCGGTCGGCGGCGGGTTTTGAGTAAAGGTCTGGAAGCCGTTGGCGGTCATGTCGGTCTTGACGAAACGGACACCGATATTACCGTCGATCGGGTATTTCAGATCATGCCAGCCGAAACGGACCTGCGTATAGAAGGCGTAGGACTTTTCATGCTGATCATTGATGCCGCCGGCTGACGGGTCGTCGCTGAAGGTGGCCGGGGCCCAGGTCGAACACGTATTTTGTGCCAGGTTCTGCGCCGCCAGCTGGGCGTTTTTCTCGTTACACAGCACGGTGTAATATTCATGGATCTTGGCGTAGGAATCCGGATAACCGGCCGCAACATCGACATCAGGCACGACCACGGCGGGAACCGACGCATCGCCATTGAAGAAGTTGTCGAAATTATGCAGGCTGGCGCCACCGGCGAAACGCGGATCGCCGAGCTTGGCGACACCGGGGATTTCACCCTGCCAGGTTTGAGTGATGGCCGCCCAGTGATAGCTCGGATTCGAGTTCACGGTTGTCGAATCGCGGTCGGTATAGCGCAGACCGAAACGGATATCCTCGAAAACGGGGCCGTCGAAATCGTATTTCGCGTCGCCCTTCCAGGCCCATTCGTGCGCTACGCTGCGGTCGAAATGTTCCTGGGTGAACGACCAGTAATAGTTGTCGGCATTGGCCAGGTAGGTCGGATCGACGCTGATGCTCGGAATATTGCCGCTCAGGTCGATGGTTTCTTCAGGCACCAGCAAACCTGTGGCGACCGTCGAATCGAACGATTTGGTAGTTGAGCGGATATATTGCAGATCGGATTTGAAGGTCCAGCGGTCCGAGGCGTTCCAGGTGAAATTCCAGGCGACGTCGGTGGTGTCGGATTCGCGGTTGGCGACGCGGGTGTCATCGTTGAAGTTGATGCCGCCGTCGGCAGGGTCGGTCAGGACGCCGCTCAACATGGCGCCATTCTCGTTATAAACGCCATTCGCCACTTGAATATTTTGCAGGCCGCCCGCCGCCGAGAAGATGGCGTTTTCATCCCACTGCATCTTGTAGTGCGAATTGAAGAAGGTCAGGGTGTGGAGCATGGAGTCGTTCGGACGCCATTCCAGCGCGCCATAGGCGCCAAAACGCTTGCGGTCGAAGTTCAGGGTGCGCCATTCGGCGCCCTTGGGCACCCAGACGGTCTCGCCGGGCACGATATCGGTGCGGTTATAATAGGGTTCGACCTGGAACGCGTCGGTGCGGGTTGAGCTTTCCGAATAGGCCAGGTCAAGCAGAGCGCCGAAATCACCATGGCTGGTGGACCAGCGGTCGGAAACCATGGCTGAAACGGACGGATCGGTAGCGCCCTTCTTGTTCAGTTCCGCATAGGTGCCCTGAATGCCGACCGAACTTTTAAAGCCCTTATAATCGAAGGGCAGGGCGGTGCGGAGGTTAACGAGACCGCCGATGGCGCCTTCGATCTGCTCGGCCGATGGGTTCTTGTAAATATCGACGCCGGCCATCAGTTCGGGCGGGACATCTTCGAAATTCAGCGAGCGGCCGCCATTGGCCGAAAACGAGTCGCGGCCGTTCAGTTCGGAACGGACATAGGTCAGGCCGCGAATATTGACGCCGGAGCCTTCAACCGAATAGTGCTCAGGGTCGCCACGCGCCATGGTGTGGTCGATCGTGACGCCGGAAACCCGTTGCAGGGCTTCGGTGACCGAGCGGTCCGGCAGCTTGCCGATGTCGTCGGCCACGATCGAGTCGACGACTTCGCTGGCGTCTTTCTTGATCTTCTGCGCCGATTTGAAGGCGGCGCGCTGGCCGGTTACGACGATGACCGTGTCATCAGATACCGCCGGTGCCGCCGGTGCGGCGTCCTGGGCGTAGGCAAATGTGCCGATGGCCAAGGTGCCGAGCACCACCATAGAGGCGGTTCCCATCAGCAGGCCCAGATTTTTTTTAGTCGTCGTCATTTAAAACGTCTCCCTGAATGAACAGCCGCGCGCTTTCCGAACGCGGAATAACCAAATGGCAAGACGGGAAAGGAGGCCCCATGGTGCTGGCGACCACAGGTGCATAAAACAGTGTTTAAATGTAAAAACGCCAAAACGTGAAAATAAGGCCCGTATTGAGCGTTTCGCCAATCCTTACGTTCTTTCCCAACTTGTTGATACGATACTCGCCGGCAGGTCAGCTTATGGTTGGCTGCTACAGCCTTGGGTCCGTATTCAATGATAACGCTATCATATTGTATGACAACGTTGCCAGAGTTAATTGCTTCCTGGTATTATAAATGACGGGTTGATAACAAAAATACCACAGAAGCTATTGATTTATCAAGAAAATTTTCACAGATAATAAATACTACTATTTGGTTTTTATATTTAAAAGTAATTGTTGCGAACTTTAAATGTGTTTAGCCATATATCGAAGTGTGCGGGTTTTGCCATACCAAGATGTCGCGTTTAATCCCCACGTTCATCCAAGAACACGCGCAACGACCTGTCAGAATGGCCGAAGGGTAGATTTTAGCGGTGCCGGTTTTGGATTCAGCTGACTTAATGGGAATGGGGAGTCGATAACCGGAGCTTTGAAGCCAGGTCAATGAGCTGGGCCGTACTCATCGGGCCACGCCCGTCAACCTGCCACAAAGGTGATGATTTCAAAGGACTGATAGTGAATCCCGCATCACGCAATCCATCAACGAGTCTGCTAACCGTTTCCGTCATAGCCCCAGCCTCCTATACATATGAAGTGAGCCTTAACATGAGTCGTGCCGCCGGCGAAACGCGAGGGTTTACGTGTCAGGCGTCGCTCAGGGTTGTGGCGATCGCCAATCCTTGCTTCAAAGTTTTTGTCACCGGCGTACGCTCAGTCACTTGCAGAAGACGCTCACGCTGTTCCGTCGAAAGGTCGCCATGAAGAGTGACCTTACGGTCGATAAGTTCCTTTTCGCCGTCGCGGTAGAAATGCAGGGCGACATCAACGGCCTTAAGGGGCCAACCCTTGTGATCGGCATACATCCGCAGGGTAATGGCGGTGCAGGCCGCCAGCGACGACAGCAGAAAATCATAGGGCGCCAGACCGGCATCCTGGCCCCCATTGTTTTCCGGCTCGTCGGCAATGAGCGTGCGCCCGGCGACATGCAGCGTAGTGGCATAGTGATCAGTATCGATATGGGCGGTGGCGCGGGCCATTGAGGTCTCCAGAGAAGCCGGGCCATCCTTGCGGACAGCCCGGCAGATCACACTTAACCATGCAGCTTGATGGCGGTTTCGGCAATTTTGCGGCCCTGATAACGGGCGCCGGTCAGTTCATTCTCGCTCGGCTGGCGCGAACCATCGCCGCCGGTGATGGTCGAGGCGCCATAGGGTGAGCCACCGGTGATCTCATCCAGCGTCATCTGGCCGGCATGACCATAATCCAGGCCTACCACCGTCATGCCGAAGTGCAGCAGCGAGGTGATGATCGAGAACAGGGTGGTTTCCTGGCCGCCGTGTTGCGTCGCTGTCGAGGTAAAGGCGCCACCGACCTTGCCGTGCAAAGCGCCCTTGGCCCACAAGCCGCCCGCCTGATCCCAGAAAGCAGCCATTTGCGACGCCAGGCGGCCGAAACGGGTGCCGACACCAACGATGATGGCGTCATAGTTTTCGA
>CAMLIY010000025.1 GCA_946480125.1 uncultured Asticcacaulis sp. | reverse complement strand
CAGGCGCTTCGTCGCAACCAGCAGCAGCGTCTGCGCCGCCCCCTCCGTCTTGGCGTAAGCGCCAATCCACCTCCCCCACCGCTTCGCTGGTAGGGGAGAGAGGCCGAGGCACTGTTGCGCGCCGTCGAAGCGCTGGAACCGCCCCAGACCTATGCCGAGGCCGAGCGCGCCGCCAAGACCCTGCTGGCGGTGGGCAAGGTGCTCGATGCGGTCAATGTCGAGACGCGCGATGACCTGACGACCAAGCCGGCCTGGGTGACGACCGCCGATCCTGCGGCCGAACAGGCGGCCCTGACCACTTGGCAGGCGGTGCTCGATCACAGTCTGGAGACCTTGGCAGAAGCCCGGCGGATGAATCGCGAAGCTGCGCCGTAGATCAATTTATTGAATCAGGAAGCAAAGATACCCCACCACCATTTCGCTTTGCTCATGGGGGCGGCAGGTGCCGGGGACCGCAAGAAGCGCGCCAGCGCTAGATGCGGTGGTGGGGTATCTTTCTTAGTACATACCCCGCCCTGACTCTTTTCTTATCCTCCGCCAAATTTCCCGCACAGCATTCTTATCGGCTACCGCCTATTTTGAACCTGCCGCCGAAGACCTCTTTTCATGGGACACCCGGCGGACCTACAGATCAGGCGCGATGTGCGGCGGGTTTGGACCTTCGGGTTTAATTGCCGGCAACGCGCCTGGTCTCTTAATCCGGTAATTTAATACAGTCTCCTTACAACTGGTGCGGTTTCAGCTGGCGCATCCTTATCTTATTCCCGTTAAAGTCGTTTCAAAGGCGCCGGTAAAAAACCCGGAAAGGCCAGTGGACCAGAACTTCTGCAACGGGATTAGGCGCTCACGCGTCCGAAGTGAAAAGCGTTTCTGGCTTCCGCAACACGACCTACTCAGCATTGGATCAGGGGCAGGCCCCAAGCATGTGACGCACTGCCGTCCCATGTAGCGCCTGTCCCTGATCCTTTTTGCGTATGGACGCCAAGCGTCCTGAAATCTTTCTGAAAAAGAAAATTATCGCCAGGCTACTGAAAATCCGTGCGGCGGGATGGGCAGCGAAATCCAGCTATTCGATCCCGTCACGCTCACGCCGAAATCACTATTTGGCGGCAGCAGCCCGCAGGTAATTCACTAAGGCCGCATCACCGCCAATACGTTCCAGCACGGCCAGGACCGCCTTGGCGCCATTGTCGCTATTGGTGAAGATGAGGGTGGCGTCCCTGGTATCCGGATTATAGGCGGCGAAGGTGAAGAGGCCCGGGCCTGCTCCGGTCTGCATCATATAGGTCTGCATGGTTTTGCCTTCACCAAACTGGAGGATCTGCCAACCGAGGCCCATGCCGGATTTGGTCGGACAAAGCGTGGCGTCGATCCCCGCGCAATCCGCCGCCGTGGTATTGGCCTGGATGCGCCCGCGTTCAAAAGCCGCCACGCCTTTCACATCGGATTTGTTGACAATGGCCAGCACCATTTTCGCGTAGTCCGCAGGTGTTGTGTAAAGCAGGTCGGCGGCATTGGCCTCGGTGGCGAAGGTCGGTTCCAGCGCCTTGCCGGTCGTGTCGGTCGGCAGGGCTATGCGGGCCTTTGCCTCCGGATTTTGCGTGAAGTCGGTATCCTTCATGTCGAATTTCGCCAGCACGTATTTGATCGCCAAAGTCTCAAACGGTGTCTTCCATTTTTTCGCGGCGAAGCGGGCGACATATTGGTAACCTTCGCTGGAATAATAGACGCCGTTTTGCGGATTGTGAGCGAAAGCCAGCTTGCCTTCGCGCCAGTCGGGCAGGCCAGTCTGGTGGCTGAGGGCCAGGCGCGGGGTTAGCAGGGAAATGCGCGGATCAGCGGCGATATCCGGATCGGTATAGTAGCGCGCCATGGATTCATCGAGCTGGATAGTCCCTTCAGAAACCATACGCAGAATAACCTCGGCCGTGACCGGCTTGGTCAGGGCGGCGGCATTGTAGAGGGTTTCGATTGTGGCTGGCACGCCGGTGCTTTGTTCGCCATAGGCGGCGGTGAAGGCCAGCTTGCCGTTTTCAATACGGGCGATGGAAACGGACGGCACGCCGGCTTCTTTCAGAATCTGCGGCATGTCGCGGTCGAGTGCGGTCCTGGCGTCAACCGGAGCAGCGGCGGCAGGCACCTGGGCTAAGGCGAACCCGGCAAAAGTGGTGGTGCTGAGGACGGTGGCGAGCAGAAGCGTTTTTAAGGTCAGGCGCATGGTTCCGGGCTCCATTGAAAAAGGTGCCCACGCATCGCGCCGAAAGACGCCAAGTGCAAATTAACTCGACGTCATGACATAAATTTAATGAAATCAGATGCTTAAATTAAAAATTTGTAATGTGGCCAAAAATCAGAGCGGCCAAAAAATTAGAGTGGCAAAAAAATTAGAGCGGAAAGACGCATCTGAGGAAACGCCTTTCCGCCCATATCGTCGCAACCATCCGGCGGGAAAGAAGCGACAATCCTTATCAAGTCCTTCTGAACCCATCAGGTTCGGCAAGGGCGCCTACCCTTGCTAAGACGAACTTGTCACCGCTGACGCGGCCATATGTAAAACCTAGTTTTCGCGGTTCCACTCATCGACTTGCTTTTGCGCTTCGTCCTGAGCGATGCCGTAACGCTCCTGAATCTTGCCTGCCAGCAACTTGCGATCGCCTTCGATCACGTCGAGATCGTCATGGGTGAGCTTGCCCCACATCTTCTGAACATTGCCCTTGACCTGTTCCCAGGATCCTTGTGCACGATCATTGTTCATTGATAATCTCCTTAATTCAATGGGTTACATAACTGAATTCACTATAGACGGCGCAAGCCTAAATTTTCGACGCTTGAGGGACGCTGCAACATAAGAAAGGCATAAGGCCCTTCAAATGCTTGCCTTTGCCGGCATTTTAATCATATGATGAATGATAAATATGACGGGAGGTTTTCATGTCGAAAGTAACGAGACGGGGTGTCATGATACTGGCCGGGGCAATGTCCGTGAGTGGTGTCGCGCAAGCCGCGATGCCAGATATCGAGCGCTGGGGAGTGTATGAAATCACCCTTGACGGACCGAAATCCGGTAATCCGTTTGTGGATGTGTCGCTGACGGCAGAGTTTCATAATGCCGTGAAAACGGTTACGGTTTCGGGGTTCTATGATGGCGAAGGCGTCTATAAGATCCGTTTCAGCCCGGATACAGAGGGCGCCTGGCAGTGGCGCACCACGAGCAATGTAAAAGCACTGAATGGCCGTGGCGGCGCTTTTGCGGCGCGGCCAGCGACGGGTGATAACCACGGACCTGTGCATGTCACGGCTGATGGCTATCATTTCACCTATGCCGACGGTACGCCCTTCCGACAGATCGGCACCACGGCCTATGCCTGGGCGCAGCAATCGGAAACTCAGTGCGCCCTGACTCTGCAAACGCTCAAAGCGTCGCCGTTCAACAAGATCCGCATGTGCGTCTATGCCAATGTCAAGGCCGAGCCGATCGAGCCCTTTGTCTATATCGGCGCAGGCCCGAAGGACTGGGACGCAACGCGCTTCAATCCGGGCTTCTTTCGCCGCTTCGAGGACCGCGTGGCGAAGCTCCGGGCGCTGGGCATACAGGCCGATATCATCCTCCACCATCCCTATGACAAGGTGCACGGCTATGCGGAAATGACCCGCGCCGATGATGAGCGCTATCTGCGCTATGTCATTGCGCGGCTGGGGGCTTACCGCAATGTCTGGTGGTCGATGGCCAATGAGTTCGACCTGGTGAGGGCGAAGTCGCCGGCCGACTGGGACCATATCGGGCAGTTCGTCGCTGACAATGATCCGCACCAGCGCCTGCGGTCGATCCATAACTGCAAGGCGTTTTTCGATAACCGCAAGCCGTGGGTGACGCATGCCAGCGTTCAGAACGGCATGTCGGTAAAGGACGATACCCGCGCCGAAATCTATCGCAGCGTGTGGGAAAAGCCGGTTGTCTTCGATGAGATTTGTTACGAGGGCAAGTCAGACCTGCGCTGGGGCAACCTCACCGGTGAGGAAATGGTGTCGCGCTTCTGGCACGGCCTGATCGCCGGCACCTATGTCGGCCATGGCGAGGTGCTGACCGACAAGAACCTCAGCCCGGATGGCGGCTGGAGCGGCATCGGCGGGCGTTTGCTCGGCACCAGTGTCCCGCGTCTGGCCTTTTTGAAAACGGTAATGGAGACCGGCCCGAAACCGGGCGTCGATCCGGTCGATAAATGGTGGGATCGCCATATCGGCGGCCAGGCGGGGCAGTATTACCTGCGCTATTTCGGCGATCAGTCGCCGTCAGAGTGGCCGCTCGACCTGCCGAAACAGGAACTGGCCGGCGGTGAGCAATTCCGCGTCGACCTGATCGATACCTGGCACATGGCGGTGACGCCGGTCGACGGCGTTTTCACCCTGAAGCAGAAGGACGGTTACAGTTTCCATGATCCGGCGCGGCCCTCAATCAGCCTGCCGGGCAAGCCGTGGATGGCGGTGCGTATCCAGCGCGTTTAGAACAGTGTGGCGGGCTTTTTTTGCGGCGTACAATAACCTTTTTCACCGCGATGTGATGCGGTACCAACCCGGTGGTCCTCTATCTCTTCGGCGTAGAAGGCGCCATTAGCGCGATCTATGGTTATCCGCAGGGCGCTGCCATGTTTCGTGACGCGATTGACCAGATAATAGGCCGCGCCGGTGACATTCGCCGGGCAGGTCATATCCAGGCAAACGGACTGGCGGATCAGGGACTGATGCGTCGGATCGACACGCAGGAATTTGAAATCGGCATGTTCATCCGGGAAAACCGGGGAGGGGAACAGGTCGATATAGAAAATGCCCTGTGAAATGAAACGCCTGCCATCGGTTACCTGGGTTTCGCATTTCAGGTTGATCTGATCCGATGGCGGCAAGTCGGGGGAAGCAATAACAGGGGCGGGGGGTGGCGGATCATTGACGGGTTGCGTGGTGATCGGTTGAGGAAGCACCGGCGCCGGGACTATGGCGACGGGCGGCGGCAGGGGCGCGAGAACTGCCGGCTGATCAGGCGTCAGGGCCTTGGTCATTTCGGCGCTCAACCCGCTTTTATAGGCGGTATATGACACGGGCGCGGCCGGCAGGGCCGCGACGGGTTTGGCAGCCGGTTTTTTACGTCTGACCGTAGGTTTTGGTTTGGGCGCCTCTGTTCCATCCTCGGCATAGGGTGTGCCTTCGGCATGGACAGCGGGTGCGGCAAGCCCCAAAAGGCAGGCCTGGGCCATGATCACATAAAGCAGTCGGGTGAACGTCATGCGTCCTCGTCGAAACGATTGCTGACGAGTTCGGCCAGAGCCGCCACCGCTTCTTCGGCTTGTGCGCCTTCGGCTTCAATGCCGATCACCGTGCCCTTGCCGGCGCCGAGCATCAGCAGGCCCATGATCGACTGGGCATCGACCCGGTTGTCGTCCTTGAGAACATAAATTTGGGCGTCATAGGCCGAGGCCAGCTTGACGAACTTGGCCGAAGCCCGCGCGTGCAGGCCCTTGATATTGCAGATTTCCACCTCTGTACGCACGCCAGGCTCAGTCTCGCTCACTAATGACCTCCCTCAGGCAGAGCTTTTAGTGCGGCAGAATGCGGGCGTTCGGGGATTTCGTCCAGAGGGAAATACTTAGTTGTCGCCGGACAAAACATAGGAGGCGACAGTGACGTATTTGCGGCCGGCTTCCTGGGCATGGCAGACGCAGGCGCCGAGGTCTTCGTTCTTGCGTAAGGAAGCCAGCTTGATCAGCATCGGCAGGTTGAGGCCGGCAATGACCTCGGCCTTGGTCTGCTCCATCACCGAGATGGCGAGATTGGAGGGGGTGCCGCCGAACATATCGGTCAGCAGAATGACACCATCACCGGCATCATTGGCAAAAGTGGCGTCGAGAATGTCCTTGCGGCGCTGGGCCACGTCGTCTTCAGGCCCAATACAGATGGCCGCCACCTGTTTCTGGGGGCCCACCACGTGTTCCATTGCCGATACGAACTCGTCAGCCAGTTTGCCGTGAGTAACGATGACCAGTCCGATCATTAAAGCACAGTCCTTACCAAGGCTTTTTGGCCTTATACTTTTGGGCACTTCGCGCCGGTCACGGGGCCGGCAGGCAGGGTAGCCCAACATACTATCTCCGATTTCGTCGCACTGCAAAACGAGATTTGAGCGTCTCTAGCAAATTTTGCGCCGCAACAGGCCGGGTGTGCTAAATATGCCAGTCGTCATATTTACAGGAGGTGAACGAAACTCAAGCGTCCTTTCAGGTAAGTATTTTTAAGCCACTTTCAAGCGATAAAGGAGTTTGCCGACACTGGAGGCTTCGCGCGGGTTGAGCCTGATAGTAGGGATCGCCTGTCCCAGAATGGTCGTTGTCTCGCTTGCCGGCAGGCGTTCAATGGGATCGGATTGAACCAGAACGACCAGATGGATGCGCGTCAGCTTGCGCGTACGGGTAGCCACTATGCCAAGGCCGCGGATTTCCATGCGCCCCTCAATGGTTTCCGGCGCGCCGGCATAGAGCTGGCCACCGGAAAGCCAAAGCACCGTGTAATCGTCACTGACCAGGACGCAGCCTCTGTCTCCGCCGGCCTGGATCAGGCGCAGGGCCAGGTCGCTCTTGCCGCTGCCGGAAGGGCCCATGATCAGCACGCCGCGCCATTCCGGACCCATATGCAGGCTTAACGAGGTGGCGTGGATGACAAGTTTGCTCATGGCGATATTTAGACATGGATCAGGGGGCGCATCAAAGCCATTTCTGACTCACAGGTAAAGACGTCTCGCCTGGCTTAATCCATAACTGACGCTTCCAATATCCGCAACGGTATGCGCCGGGTCTATCAGGCACTTATCCGAAAATCGGTTTCATATCAGGCGGGCCGAAATAGCTGGCAGGCAGCGGTGTATCGCTAATGATAATTTTCTGAACCACAACGCCGGGGTCCACCATCACCACTTTCAACTGATGCCGTCCGCCATCGTGCAGCGTATGGGATGAAGAGGCGATACGCACATTATCGCGGGCCGCCTGGAGCCATCCGGCTCCCAGGAAGGTTTGCGCCTGCCGATCGGCAAACAGGTCGATGACCTGAGGAGTGTCGTCGTCAAAGGCGACCGCAATCCTGACGCCTCTGTCAGGCATGAAATCCATTACGGGACCGAGGATCAGCTTGACTTCATACGCGCCGGCGCGCGGCACATAGAGATCATAAATGAGGGAAGGGGCTTCGGCGGGCGGCAGCCGGCTGGGCGCGGTAACCGGAACGACGGACATGGCCGCAGCCTCCCGGCCGTAATCGGTTACTGGCGCCCAACGGGCATCTTTGGCGGCGGTGGTGCGTGTCGCTTCCGCGGCGGCGATCGCTATAGGGCCATCCAGGCTGGCAAACCGGCCCTTTGCCTGCCGCCGCGTCGACTCATCAGCCTTGACGGCCGTGACCGTGATCTCGACATGGATGGGCTTGGCGTTGGCATCCCGTTGTGGGCCGCTGATGGTTATGGAGCCTTTTGCGGCGCCAGCGGGCAGGGAAGGCCAGTCTATGTCCACCGGGTATCTCTGATCGGCGCCGCTCGTTTCATCGGGCGTGAGGCGAATCCAGTCTGCGCTTTTGGTGATCGAATAGGCAGGTTTTTGGCGCCCTCTGGCAAAAACATCGAAATAGGACTGGCGGGGATTTAAAGACTCGAACACGGGTAATACAGCATCGCCATAATGATTGGGCCAGGCGCTTTGATCGCCATCAATAGCGACGCCGAATGTATCGATATCCGCAATCAGGATTTCAGATACGGGCGGCAGCATGTTGACCTGAGGCGGCTCCCAGGTGAATTCGCCGATATGGGTCTGGTCCATCATATGGTTCCAGCGCCCGCCCGCCATTTGATGATTATAGTAATCACTCAGTTCTTGATCCTGCAGGAAAAGCTGGCGCGCCAGGGCGGCCTGCGCGTTGGCGCTGGCGCGGCCTTGCCGGGCGAAATACTGGCTGCGGCCTGCGGCGATATTCAGCTTGGTGACAATGCCGGAGGCTTTGGCCGGATGAAGGACGAGCTGATAATAGGCATCTTTCTGTGCCTGGGGCAGCTTTGCATAAAGCGCCTCCGCACGCGCAATGACATCGTCCCATGCCGCTTCAACTCTCTCGGCCTCCCGGTAATGGGACAGGCTATAAGTGTCTGGCATCACAACTTCCGGCTTGCGCCAGCCATTATATTTTGTGTAGTCCGCAACAATGCCGGCGATCTCGGCGGCATGGGCCTCACCGAAGTCGCGCGCGGCCCATCTGAGGGTGTAGTCCATAATTTTATCGCGTGTGATCGCCGCCGGATTCCAGGCCATGCGAATGAAAAATTCGAGGGGCAGCTCCAGCGGTTTCAGGTCGCCGACATTGGCGATCCAGATGCGATTGGCCCCGTATTCATTGGCCAGGGTCATCTGCTCCCATATTTTGGGGAAGGGGTTGGTGTTGATCCACTGATAGGCATACGGGCCGCCGTGCATGTCGAGATGGAAGTATATCCCGGCGCCTCCCTTGCGCCCGCGTTCGGCATCTGTGGGGACGCGGCGCAGATTGCCGACATTGTCATCGGTCCACAGAAGGGTCACGTCGTCAGGTACCTTAAGCCCGGCGTCATAGAATTTCTGCACCTCGGTAAACAGCGCCCACAGTTGCGGAACCTGGGTGATGTCGGGATTGATCTCATCCGTCAGAATCTGGCGCTGGTCGGCCATGATTTTTTCCAGCAGGGCAATATCACCCGCCATACTGCCCGTCGTCGGCATGGCAAGGTCACCATTGCCGCGCATTCCAATGGTGACGAGATTTTCAAAGGCGCTGTTCCGCCGTATTCCATCGCGCCAGAAGCTTTGCAGGCCCGCCGCATTGTCCTTGTAGTTCCAGTCTCCGTTACCGTAATCGCTGTGATGGCGTATCCATTCCTGCTGCGAGCGCATCATGGGTTCGTGATGCGATGTCCCCATGACGATGCCGTATTCGTCGGCGAGGGCGGGATTGAGAGGATCGTCCTCATTGAAAGCCGAATCCCACATGGCCGGCCACAGATAATTCCCACGCAGCCGCAGGATCAGCTCAAACATGCGCGTGTACATCCGGCTGTTGAACCCGCCGAATTTTTCATAGGTCCAGCCAGCCATGCAGGGGGCTTCGTCATTGATGAACAGGCCGCGATAACGGACGGCAGGCTCGCCTGACGCGTAGCGCCCGGCTTCGACAAAAGCCTCGGTGCGTTTGCGCGAGGGCACGTCGGCCCACCAGCGCCACGGCGAAACACCCAGTTGTTCGCTGAGTTCATAAATGCCGTAAATGGTACCGCGCTTGTCGCTGCCGACGATGACGAGTGCTTCACTTGCGAGCGGTGAAGCGTCGCGCACCGTGGCGATAAGGAAACTTTCCCAACGGCCCTTGATGTCCGAAACCGAAAGTTTGCCACGCGCGACAAGATCGTCAATCCACCGGCACTTGCCCAAAGTGCCGGCGATGATCAGGCGTGACGCAGGGGCCGCGCCGTGCAGGACCTGCGCAGAGATCGAGGTGACATCTTCAATATCGTGTTGCAAGTCTGCGATAGCGCGCAGGACGCCCTTATGGTCGTCTGGATCGCAAAGAACAGGCGTCGCTTTTCCATCCGCTACGATTGGAAAGGCGTTTTTGGCAGACCTATCGACGACAATCGTCTTACCAAGGATGCCGGCCGCGGACAGCGTGGCCGCGTGGGAAGATACGGGAACGGCGCTCGCTGCAATGACCGCGGATGAGGCTTTCAATAGGTTTCGGCGCGTTAGGGCCACTGTGTTGCCTTCCCTGCTTAGACATCTATTTGTGTGAACCGCTGGGCCCGAAGGCCACGTGCAAGCTCCAGCTTTCACTCATAAGTGTCATATTGGTCAGACCAAATGAAATTGAAATATACCCGGTGTCAAGCGCTTCCATCGTCAATGGCCGTTAAAAATCCCCCCATGTGGTGCGCGCTAAGTATGTGGAATGGGATGCTTTTTTTGCGTATCCAAGGGGCATTTGTGCATCGATTATGCCTGTGTTACCGATTTTCCGATGACAGTCAGTAAGCGTTTGGCAGCAGGATCGAAAACCGCGCGCCAACAATCTGGCCACTGTCATCCTTGCGGTTTTCAGCCCATATCTTGCCATTGTGCGCCTCAATGATCTGACGGGTGATGGACAGGCCCAGGCCGGAATTCTTGCCGAAGCTCGTACCCTTGGGCCGTGAGGTGTAAAAGCGCTGAAAAATGGTTTCCAGGTTGTCTTCCGGAATGCCGGGGCCGTCATCTTCGAAGACAATGCTCATCGGCCGGGCCGGATCAAGGCTGCTATGCGCCAGGGTTACGCGCACTTCGCCGCCCGCCGGAGAGAAGGAGCGGGCATTATCGATGATGTTACGGAACACCTGGCCCAGAGGGCCTTCGCGGCCATTGACGCGGGAAGCGGCCGGCGACAGCGTGCGATTGAAGCTGACCGCGACCTGGCCGGCGATATGGCTCTGTTGATAGAGCGATATGATGTCTTCCATAAGCGTGCCGATTTCGACCTTTTTCGGGGTGTCGCGCGACAACTCGGCATCGAGACGCGAGGCGTTGGAAATGTCAGTGATCAGGCGGTCGGCGCGCCGGACATCCTGATTAATCACCGCCATCAGCCGTTCCTTAGCCTCGTCGCTTTTCACCAGCGGCAGGGTTTCCAGTGCAGAGCGGATAGAGGTCAGCGGGTTCTTGATTTCGTGCGACACATCGGCGGCGAAACGATCGATTTCCTCCATGCGCCGCCACAGGGTATCGGTCATCGATTCCAGTGACCGCGCCAGGGTGCCGATCTCGTCTTTACGCGATTCCAGGTCGGGCAGGGAGATCGCGCGGGTTTGACCCAGGCGCACATTATCGGCGGCGGCCGAGAGGCGGTGGATCGGCCGGCTGACCAGCCAGTTCAGCAGCAGGGATGACAGCATAGTAACGCCGAAGGCGACGAGGATAAAGGGCAGCATCGACCAGCGCTGGGCCGCCACGATCTTATCGACATCGCCGCGTTCAATGGTCAAAACGCCCAGAACTTCCTTGACATGCCGCAGAGGCACAGACACCGACACCACCTTGATGCCGCGCTCATTGCGGCGCACCACGGCGGTGGGCGGCGAACCGGACAAAGCCATCATCACTTCGCCGTGCAGCTGTTGCTCGGCCAGGGCGCGGCGCGCTTCGCGCTTGGCGGACTTGTCCTTGGGTATGGGGTCATGCGGGCCGCGGGCCGGCGGCAGACGCGATACGTCTATCATATCCGAAACGGCATAGGAATCGGAGATAAGCCTGCCCTTTTCATCAAACAGGCGCGCCCGTTGGCCGGAAGGAATGAATCGCCCCAGCACAAAGGCCGCGTTTTCAGCCTCCAGATGCGGTTCCGGTGTGCCTTCGGTAGCGGCCTCGGCGATGACTTCGCCCATGAGCTGGGCCTGTGACAGCAGGGAATCGCTTTGGGCATTGATCAGGCCGCCGCGAAAATCACTCAGCACCAAAGCGCCGATGACAATGATCAAAAGCCCCAGCAGATTGAGCCCGAAGATCAGACGTCCCAGGCGGGACTGACCGAAAGGGAGCCGTTTTAGCCAGGGTTTACTCATGTGTTTTCAAGCTCAAACGCCGCTATACGTCCAATAAGGAATGGGCTTTCCTCGCACAGGCCCGGGCGGCCCCTTGCCAGGCGAGGATGCTCTGGCGGTTTAGATTTCCCGGTAGCGATAACCGACGCCGTAAAGGGTTTCGATCGAATCGAAGGTCGGATCGACCTGACGGAACTTCTTGCGCATGCGCTTGACGTGGCTGTCGATGGTGCGGTCATCGACATAAACCTGGTCGTCATAGGCGGCGTCCATCAGGTTGTCGCGGCTCTTGACGAAGCCCGGACGCTGGGCCAGGGCATGCAGCAAAAGGAACTCGGTGACCGTCAGGCGCACCGGCTTGCCATCCCAGGTGCACTCATGGCGGGCGGCGTCCATGACCAGCTTGCCGCGCTTGAGCGACTTGGCGTTGAGCGCTTCGGTGACTTCCGGGGCCTCGCCCTGTTCCACAATACCGGCGCGCCGCAGCACGGCCTTGACGCGCTCCAGCAGCAGGCGCTGCGAAAACGGCTTGTGCATATAGTCGTCGGCGCCGAGATTGAAGCCCAGAACCTCGTCGATCTCGTCATCCTTTGAGGTCAGGATGATGACCGGCAGATTGGAGGTATTGCGCAGGCGGCGCAGCACTTCCATGCCGTCCATGCGCGGCATCTTGACGTCGAGAATAGCCAGATCGGGCGGGTCTTTTTCGAGCGCGGCCAGACCGGCGGCGCCATCATAATAGGCCTGGACGGTGTGGCCGCCGCTTTCCAGCGCTAAGGACACGCTGGTGACAATATTCTCGTCGTCGTCCACCAAAGTAATCTTGGCCATGAGATCTCCGAATTTAAAAAAGCTAATCTCTAAATAAACGCATATTGCCAAAGTTCAATTGAACTTTGCCGTATGAAGCCGCTCCAGATGTTTCCTGTTCCGCACTAAACCCATGGCTACGGTCTTTTCAGGGCGTCAACACGGCGTTTTCTGGCCTTAAATCACGCAATTGGGGCCTAAATCATAATTTAACGTCGAGGGTGTAATATTTCCATTCAGATCAATCGCTAAGCACATCATAGCTATCCCAGGGCCACCATGAGCCACCATCCGGTGCACTACGAATTGTTCACCCGCCGCACACCGCAATCATCTTGGGTGCTCGAGATGGCGTCGGAAGCGCGTGATCAGGTCATAACTGCCGCTGAAGACATGCTGAAAAGCGGCCGTTCGGCGGTGCGCGTCACCAAGGAACGACTCGACCCGGAAAATGGTGAATACAGCAGCGTCACCGTGATGGAAAAAGGTGTATCGGCCCCGGCCAAGAAACTGAAACTGGCGCCCACCACCGACACGGTTTGCACCGGTCCGCACGATTTATATAGCGCCCTGGCACGCGAAAAGATTTCGCGCCTGCTTGAAGACTGGCTTAAACTGCAATCCGTGACGGCGTTTGAACTGCTCCACCGGCCCGACCTGGCCGAAAGACTGGAGGCCTCCGGCAGCGAACTGCTGCATGTGGTGCAAAAACTGGCCGTTCCGGAAAGTCACGAAACAGGCCAGGATCTGCACGATTTGATGCGGCGCTGGAGTGGACTGATCGACAAGGCCTGTACGCGCCTGATCCAGGATGGTCGCAAAAACAGCTTTCCGTCGCTGACACCCGAAAGCTGTGCGGCGCTGGTCGATAGTTTGCATGACCATCCTGAGCGCGCCTATATTTTTGGCGGCGCCCTGTCGGCAAAGCTCAAGGCGGAGCGCCGGCCTGCGGCTAAACTTGAGATTTTGCTGATCTATGCCGGCCTGATCAATGCCTGGCTCGATGTTCATCCCGAACGGGAATGGGCATTACAGGTCATCGAGGTTCCGGTGGTGGAACTGTTCGCCGCGCGGGGCAGCCTGAATGACGTGCTCGGCGAGGACACAGACCTGGGCGGCGCCATGACCATAATGACGCGTCTGGCGGCCGGCCGTGAGGTCGATTTGATCGCCCGGACGGATGCGCGCGTAGCCCGGCTTATCCCGCCGGTCACCGGTGTGCTGGGCGGTTATCAAGATCTCATCCTTAATAATCGCCTGCCGCATCTCAGCTATCATATTTCAAAGCGCCTGATGCAGGAACTGAAAAGCCCGCGTCGTCTGCGGCCGAGCGATCCGATGGGTGAAATCGAGATTTTGCGTGTCCTGGCCCTGTGCCTCATTGCCGCCGGCCGTGATGAAAGCCAGCGTGAAGATATCACCGAGGCCTTCGCCGACCGCTCTCGCAAACTGGTGTCAGCGGATTTTGTCACCAGCCTGCTGGAAACCGCCGAGACTCCGGCCGAGGAAGTCGATCGTTTGATCTGGCTGTGCGAAAACATGGTGGGTACGGCCAACAAGCGTCAGGCGGCGCGCTGGCTGTCCCAAATTGTCAGCGGGGCCAAGTTTGAGCGCCATATGCGCGAAAACCAGTCATCGGCGGCGCAACGTCTGCTGGCCCTGGCGCAGATGCAGGGGCGGATCAACGCTGCCGCGCTGGTGGATAGGGATGGTGAGGAGATCGCTCACAAGCTCGGCCTGATCGGCAACCAGATCGCTATTGACGTCAAGCTGCTGGCGCATATCCAGCGCGGCCTTGGATCTCCCATGCAAAAATTTTCGATGCTGCTGAGTTTTGCCGCCGGGCAATCAGCGCCATTCGGGCCCTTGAGTGAACAGGCCAAGGCGGAAGTCATGAGAATGATGCGCGATCCCGCCTTGCGCGCCGGACTTTCTGCCCAGCCGCAAATTCTGGCCACGCTGAAGCCGATGATGCAGGCGGCCGGTGTATTGGCAGCCTAGCCAGATATTTCGCGTTTTGCCGAAGTTTCGCGTATGATCAACTCATGCGGAATGATGTGACGGATCTGACGGTCGCTGGCAGTTACTGTGTCACCGGTGGAATCGAAAATTTCTATACTGCGCCGGGCCATTTCGAGATAGGGCTGATGGACAGTGGTCAGGGCCGGCCAGACGGCGGATGATATCGGCGCATCATCGAAGCCGATCACGGCAATATCTTTGGGAATGCTAAGGCCCGCCTTGTGGGCGACAGAACAGGCCGCTGCCGCCATCTCATCATTGCCCGCGAAAATGGCCGTTGGCCGGTCCGGCAGGCTCAACAGGCGTTCGGCGGCTTCTAGGCCTGATCTGAACAAAAAGGTGCCCTGCTCCATATAAGCCGCCGGCGGGCGGGGCCGGCCCGCCGCCTCAAAGGCTTCATAAAAGCCATCACGGCGCAGGATTGAGGCCGCATGGTCTGGATGACCGCCGATATGGGCTATGCGGGTGTGGCCCAGGCTGAACAGATATTCCACCACATCGCGCGCCGCCCGCCGGTCATCCATGGCAACGGAGGCGTAGTGGCTGTCGGGCGTTGCGGGGGAAACCAGCACACAATTTATGTTTCTGGCTTTCAGGAAATTTTTTAATGGAACGAAATCGCACAAGGTCGGCAGCAGCAGTATATCCTTGATGCCGGAGTCTGTGATGAATCGGTCGAGATAGGTTTGCCAGTCCGGCATGCCCTGTTCGTAAAGCTCGACGGCCAGATATTTACGCGATTCCATGCAGGCCGTCAGCATGGCATGATGGAAGCGGCCCTGATAGCCGCTGGTCGGGTCCTCGAGCAGCAGGCCAATGGAAGATTTACCGCCTATCCGCAGAGCGCGCGCCTGGGTATTCAGGCGGTAATCGAGTTCGGCCATGGCCGCCAACACCTTATCGCGCGTGCTGGTTTTGACTGCCTTGTCCTGATTGACTACGCGCGACACGGTTTTAGCCGAAACCCCTGCCCGTGCGGCGACATCATAGATGGTTGACATAATGGCCTGAAAATCCTGATTTCGCAAAGACTAGACCTGTGTCAGCGCTCATGCAAGATCGGCCTGGCCTTTAGGATGGGCAGCCGCATAGGCGGTAAGCAGATGTTCGGTGTCGACCTGGGTATATTTCTGCGTGGTCGAGAGCGAGACATGACCCAGCAATTCCTGGATAGAGCGCAGGTCGGCGCCCGAACCAAGCAGATGGGTGGCGAAGCTGTGCCGCAGGGCGTGCGGCGTGGCGCGGTCTGACAAGCCAAGGCGTGAGCGCAGGTGCTGGATACTGGCCTGGACATGACGGGGAGACAGTTCGCCGCCGCGCTTGGCGCGAAACAGTTTATCGTGGGACTGAAGCGTGAAGGGCTGCTTATGGCGGTAGGTTTCCACGGCCTCACGCACCACCGCGATCACCGGCAGGACGCGCATCTTGTTGCCCTTGCCGGTGACGCGCAGGCTATCGCCCAGCGGGACATCTTTTACTTCTAGCGACAGGGCTTCGGAAATCCGCAAACCGAGACCGTAGAGCAGCAAATAGACGGCTTCATCGCGGGCGTTTTCCCAATCGTCGCGACTGGAATCCATATGGGTTTCATTTAGCAGGCCCTGCATCTGGTCGATATTGAGCGGGCGCGGCAGGGTGGCCTTCAGGCGCGGGCCGCGCATCAGCGTGACCTGCGCATTGGGCATGTCGAAATGGAGATCCAGGAAGCTGTGAAACGACTTGATGGCGGACAGATGCTGGGCCAGGGACCGCGCCGACAGGGGATTATCCTTGGCGCGCAGGTGCGCCATCCAGCCGCGGATATCGCCGGAGGAGACGGCGACCACGTCTTCCAGCATCAGATCGCTGGAAACGGATTTGCCAAGATGATCCAGATAATAACGCAGGGCGTGGGCATAGGCTTCCTGTGTGCGAGGCGAACAGCGCTTCTGATCCTTAAGCCAGCTCATCCAGGCCATCTGGACGTCGAATAGCGTCAAATTCTTGCGGGAAAGCGTCAAAGGAAATGCACCCCTGCGCCGGGGCGGCTTCCCTCCCTGTCCTTACGGAGGGGTAGGAGGGGTGAGAGGGCGGTCTCCATGCCGAACCTTAGGGAGGCGCCAGTTCTTAAAGGCGCAACAGGAAAGGAAGCCTCAGTGACGCAGGGGGGCATCTTTGAAGTCTTCATATAGTCACGCATGTGGACAATTTTAAGGTCAAATCCTAAGGATTTCTTTACCGCCGTAACCGGGGATAAAATTTCCTGTAAAATCCCTATGTCAGCACCGGCCAGCGATCGGCCACACGCTCAATGACGCGGGCGACGAAGGCCACCAGTTCGGCGCCCATATCCGGTGAGAAGCCGTCAAAATCATTTGAGCCGAAGGCGACGAGGCCCGGACGGCCCTCACGCCACAGGGCGATGCGCAGCACGGCGGCAGATTTGATGCGCTTGACATCATCATCGAACAGCACGCGGCAGACGCCTTCGGGCCCCAACAGGCTCAGGCCCGTTTCGCCAATGATGTAATCGACACCACCGTAATCGAGGGTTTTCCAGCCCAGGGGCACAGGTGCCGTGTCTTCCAGCGCGATGGTGGCGGCGACGAGCCCGAAACGGTGACGCACTTCTTCGTTGAGCCGGCGGGCAAGATCGGAATGGTTGCGCGCTTCCATCAGGCTGAGGGCCAGGCCATGCGTCTGGCTCTGGGCGTCAAAATTGGCGCGGGCGGTCATTTCAAGCTGGCGGCGGACGTCGAAATCCTTGAGCGCGCGGGCCTCTAAGCGCGACAGCGCCGCCGGTCCGAAATCGATGAGGTGTTTCGTCTTGCTTTGCAGGCCGAGCGCTTCCAGCAAGGCGGGATCACGCCTGATGTCATCGGCGTGTTCGATCAGGTGACGGCGCAGGGCCTGCCAGCTATCGAGATCGGGAAAGGTTATGCCGCCTTCAGTGCTCATAACCGGCACCTTAAAGTGCCTTTTCGCGTCTGTGAAGCGGTTTCCGCATCCGGCTATGACAAAGCGGGGGATTTCGTGTTAGAGGCTAAAATCATGAGTCTGGCCACCTCCGATTTATTTGATTCCCGCGAAAAAGTAACCTTAATCGCCAAGGTGGTCGTGCTCGCGCCGATGGCCGAGGCGCTGGATTATGCCGTGCCGGCCGGCATGTCATTGCAGGCCGGCGAGCATGTCATTGTGCCCCTGGGTCATGCGAAGGTCCGGGGGCTGGTGATCGGTTTCGAGACGCCGGACGCGGACGAAGATCTGTCGCGGATCAAGGCGGTGGCGGCGAGGCTGGATGATCCCATTGTTCCAGAGGCGAGCCTCAATTTCTGGCTATGGGCCGCCGGCTGGACCCTGACGCCGCCGGGCATTTTCCTCAATGGCTGCCTGCGGGCGCTGAAGAGTCCGCGCGCCGCGCCGAAACAGGGCTATGTGCTGACCGGCGAACAGCCTGGCAGGATGACAAAAGCGCGGCAGGCGGTACTCGACACCGCGCTGGTGCCGATGGGGCTGGGTGAACTGGCCATGGCGGCTGGGGTTTCAACCGGCGTGGTGTCGGCACTGGAAAAGGAAGGCGTGCTGCAAAAGGTCGATCTGGCGCGGGAAGAGGTCTATCCGCAGCCCAATCCCGATTTCGCGCCCGCCCGCCTGAATGACTTCCAATCGGCGGCGCACCAGCTTTTGCAAATGGAGCAGGACAAGCATGCCTTCGCGCCGGTGCTGCTCGATGGCGTTACCGGTTCCGGCAAGACCGAGGTCTATCTCGAATCCGTCGCCGATCTGCTGCGCGCCGATCCAACCGCGCAGGTGCTGATCCTGCTGCCGGAAATTGCGCTCACCCAAGCCGTGCTTGGCCGGCTGGAGGCGCGTTTTGGCGTGGAGGTGGCGCAATGGCACGCCAATATCTCCAATGGCAATCGCCGCCGTATCTGGGAGGGCGTCGCGAAGGGTCATGTACGGCTGGTGGTGGGGGCGCGCTCGGCCTTGTTCCTGCCCTATCAACGTCTGGGCCTGATCGTGGTCGATGAAGAACATGACGGCTCCTACAAGCAGGAAGAAGGCGCGCGCTACCATGCCCGCGATCTGGCGGTTTTCCGCGCCCGGCTCGATGGCGCTATGGTTATTCTCGCTTCGGCCACCCCCTCACTCGAAACCCTGACCAATGCCGAGAAGGGCCGTTACGCCTGGATCCGGCTGGAGCAACGCCACGGCACGGCGGTCCTGCCAGATATCTCGCTGATCGATATGAAGGCGCACTCGCCTGATAAAGGGCAGAACGGCGAAATCCGCTGGTTGTCGGATACGCTGGTCGGTGAGATCTTGGCCACATTGTCACGCCGCGAACAGGTGCTGCTGTTCCTTAATCGTCGCGGCTATGCGCCGCTGGTGCTGTGTAAGGCTTGCGGCGAGAAGATGACCTCGCCCAACACCGATTCCTGGCTGGTCGAGCACCGCGGGTCTGGGCGGTTGGTCTGCCACCTGACCGGCTTTTCGATGCGCAAGCCGAAGACCTGTCCGCACTGCGGCGCGCAGGATAGTCTGATCTCGGTGGGGCCGGGGGTTGAGCGGATATTGGAAGAGGTGCAGAGCCGTTTCCCGGAAGCGCGCGCCGAGGTCTTTTCCTCCGACACCACGCCGGATGCGGCCAGTTCCGCCTCGCTGATCAAACGTATCGAAGACAATGAAATCGATATCGTCATCGCCACGCAAGCCGCGGCCAAGGGACACAACTTCCCGAACCTGACCCTGGTAGGGATTGTCGATGCCGATCTCGGCCTCAAGGGGGGCGATCTGCGCGCCGCCGAACGGACATTTCAACTCTTGGCGCAAGCCACCGGCCGGGCGGGTCGTAAACTCAAGCCGGGCCGGGCCGTGCTGCAAACCTATACGCCGGAGCACCCGGTGATGCAGGCGCTCCAGCATCAGGATCGTGACGCCTTTTATGCTTATGAGTCGATGTCGCGCGAGGTGGCGAAGTTCCCGCCGTTTGGCCGGCTGGCGGCGCTGATCCTATCGGCCAAAGATCAGAATTTACTGAATAAATTCTCCCGCGAACTGGCCCTGTTCATTCCCAATACCGAAGGTGTGGATGTCTATGGTCCGGCGGATGCCCCCCTGGCGCTGGTGCGTGGCCAATGGCGCAAGCGGTTTCTGGTGCGCGCCGACCGCAACCGCGATTTACAGGCGTTTGTGTCCCACTGGCTGGCGGCGATCAAGCGCCCCAACGCCATCCGGCTGGTGGTCGATATCGACCCCTATAGTTTTCTGTGATAACGTTCCCGCTTCATCTATCGAGGTATGAAAATGGCCGAAGACTTGCCACAAGACGATCATCTGGCCACAAGACGATCATCTGGATGCGGTTCAGTTAGCAAAACTTGAGGCCTTGCGGACAGCCTTGATTGCGGGCGAGGAAAGCGGTCCTTCGACAGAGTTTGATATCGATGCCTTTCTCGCCGAAATGCATGAAAAGTATTCAAAGCAATTGCCAGAATAGAGTCTCGTCGATAGCGGTAGCGTGAAGTGACCACGAACATCTGTGTAATCTGTGGATACCTCTTCTTGCCGATGCCAGAACCCGCGTGAAGGTCTGTTTGTTTGATCCACAGATTACACAGATATTCAGGGTAATCGCACGCTACCGCTATCGCCCTTGGATGGTGAGACAACTTGAGTGTGGTTAGGCCATCCGCCCCAGCCGCATCGCTTCTTCACGCAGGGCGGCGTGTGAGGAGAAGAAACCGCCGTCATTGGCGCCATCGCAATTATACAGCATCGCCACGGTCAGGTGTTCGAGCGGCAGGGTCATCAACTGGCCGGTAAAGCCGTTGATGCGGCCGCTGTGCGTAAAGAATGGCTGCGCGCCGATAAAGCCCAGTCGCATCCCCAGCCCATAGCCCGGCGAGCGCGTATTCTCGCGGTCCATGGCGAAGGCGCCGTCCTTGAGCCGCGCTGGTGTCAGCATAGTTGCCAGGCTGCCCGCTTTCAAAATTTTGCCAGACATCAGGGCTGAATGCCAGCGGCACAGATCGGCGGAGGTCGAGCGCAAGCCCCCCGATCCGCCGGCGAAACTGGCCGAGACCGGCCACACCTGACCGAAGCCATCACGCAAGGACCTGTTGGCGCGATAGCCTTCGCAGACATCCGGATCATCGGCATTGAGCGGATCAATAGACGTGCGCGTCATGCCGGCGGGGCTGAACAGGCGTTCCTTGCAGAAAGTCGCCAGCGGCAAACCGCTCAGGCGCTCGACCACAATACCGAGCAGGGCGAATCCGGTATTGCTGTAAACCCATTTCATGCCGGGCGGGCAGCGGAACAGCGGATCGGCGGTCTTGATCGCCTCAAGCAGGCCGGTTTGCGTATAGTCATGTGTCTGGGCGGTGGTCAGCATCTCGGCGTGACGGCCACTGAGATAGTCATCCAGGCCGGAGGTATGGCTGAGAAGCTGGCGCAGGGTCATGATATCGGCGCGCGGGAAATCCGGAATAA
>CAMLIY010000024.1 GCA_946480125.1 uncultured Asticcacaulis sp. | reverse complement strand
CCGCGTGCCCCCATCCCAGCGATAGGCTCCCCCGATATCCGTGCGCGCGTACATCAGCCCCTTTTCTTTGGGGTGATAGATGAAGCCATCGACAAACCCGCCAGCCCCCATCGGCGCCGTCATCCATACATAAGGTTCTGATTCAGCCTTTACCTCTTTGGCGCACACGGAAATGACGGTCGTCAACGAGATAAAACCCATACAAAACAGGATTTTTATTGCCTGTACTTTTTTCATTGTCCTCACCTTCCATTCCGGCCTTCTATCTTCGGGCCATTTTTCATCATCTGGCATGGTGCATATGCGTTTAGGAGACCTTGCCTGTTTCCGATTGCATTTCTGTCCATTGTCGGCAGCCCTTCGGATCAAACGCCAGCGCCGAAAGATCAGGCCCTTGCGCTGTCCCCTCCAAAACCATACTGGCGAACCTGGTCGATCAAAGCCCTATGCGTTGGCAAGACCGACAGAGCATGGTTGCCTTGCTGCCTTATTCCGGCAAACTGAGATTTCGCCTCTTCAAAATGTCTGTACAGACCTCTTTGCGCGCTAATGTCGGTCTTGAAGCCCATGCCATAAAGGACGTATTGCCAGTTGGCTTCGGTGAATATGTCGTGGTTAGGGTCCATATCCAAAAATGATGGCGGACGATAACGCCATCGTTCAAGACGCGCCTTCAAACCATCCGAAATGGTTTCAGGCCGGATATTATCACGCCAGAAGTCCGTGTCCCTGCGTCGCGTCAGGCAGTAGTGCATTTTAATGAAATCAAGAACATGCTCATATCGACGGGTCATCATACCGTTAAATTGCGCCGCGCAGACCTCATGATTGTTCCCCCAGGGGAAGAGGTTAGACAAGATCAACGAAGCGATTTCAGCGTAACCAATCCCCGTCGCTTCCAGCGGTTCAATGAACCCGGCAGACAGGCCTATGGCAACACAATTGTTTTTCCACTGGGTCTGTCGGTATCCGGCTTCAAAATTCAGAAAACGAACGTCAACTGACCGCGCCGCTTCCCCGACATAGTCCCGCAAAACCTGCTCGGCGCGTTCGTCAGTGGTGTGGTCTGTAGAATAAACATAGCCGACACCGCGACGACCGGACAGGCCAATATCCCAAGTCCAGCCGCATGGCTGTGCGGTCGAAATGGTCTGCGATTCAATTGGCCCGTTCGCCTGATCATAAGGCACTTGCAGGGCCACGGCACGATTGGCAAAAACCTGGGACCGTATGGAATTGAACGGCACGCCCATGGCCTGCCCTATCAACTGCGCTTTGAAACCGGTGCAATCGATATAAAGATCCGCCGTGAGATCACCATGCTCCCGCGTTTTCAGGCGCTCGATATAACCGTTACTGCCGAGAATAACCTCGTCAACCCGGCCTTCCAGGTGTCTAACGCCGAAGGAAACGGCTTTTCGGCGCAGCAGCCTGGCCAGTTCAACCGCGTCGAAATGGTAGGCATAGTTCAGGGGGCCACCGTGCCCAGGTTGGCTGATCAGCTTCGGTGCGCGCCGTTCATCGACAATCCGTTGCTGTATGTTGCTTACGCTTTCCCAACTGGCATCGCCGGCAACGCCTAAAAGCCAGTATGGCAAGAGATCGAACTGGGTATGCTGGCCCGAAATCTGAAAGGGATGAAAATAAGAGTCTAGGCCGCGCTTATCCGGCACACCCCGCCAGTTTACAAAGCGGATTCCCTGCTTGAAGGTGGCGCCGGCCTCACGAACCAGACTGTCCTCGTCAAGCTCGATGCGGCTAAACGTCTTCCTGATGCTTGGAAACGTCCCTTCGCCGACGCCGATTATGCCGATATCAGGGGATTCGATAAGGGTGATATCCAGCCCTTCGGCAAGACCGTGAGAGAGTATCCTGGCCAGATAGGCGGCTGTTATCCACCCGGCCGTGCCTCCCCCGACAATGATGACTTTCTTTCGCAAAAAACACTCCGCAGATTATCTCTCTGGTTACGGACACTATAGTCATAAGCAAAACGGGAGCCTTGCCTTAACAAGACTCCCGTCCAGGTTTAGCGACTAGTAGCGGACGCGCAGATAGGCACTGGCGCGACGGTCACTCTGGTATGCGTCAAAGGGCTCGAATACACCCGGAAGCGGTTCCTGCAAAGTTTTAGATACGGTGTTTGTGAGATTGGAGGCCGAGATACCAAAAGTTATCCGGTCCGTGATCCTGTAGTCTAAACCGAAGTCGAGATAACCGGCGTCGGCGCTCCACAAAGGCACCATCTCATAGATTTTACCGCCATTATTATCCAGGCATGCCGTGCAGATGTAAGGATTGCCGCCGGTGGCGTTAAACGAGAGCGGATTGGCATTGGTGCTCAACAGTTGCTTGGAATGCCAGTTGTAGGCTATGCGTGTATTCAGCTTACCTCGGCTATAATACAGCTCCACATTGTACGACACTTTCGACAGGCCGTAGTAAGGCAGGTTGTTAATATCGGTGGTCGGATTACCGGAACCAGCACCCCCGGCACCCCCAGAAGTGCTGCCCATAAATACGAAGTCAGGAACATATGGCCCCACCACTGAGTTGGCCAATTGGGACGGGTTTCTACTATCGACATAGGTCAGGCTGCCACTGACGCCGAATCCCTTGAAAGGCGCCGGTAGTTCGTCGAAGAACTTGCGGCCTCCGACCTCAAAGCCCTTGATAATAGCCGGCTTATGAATCGAGCTGTTCTGCTGATAGAACCATGGCAAATCCACTGTCACAGGAACCTTATCCACCCCCTTGAGGAGGGGCGTAGGCTGTACCTGATAGTAGTAGGTGTACAGATCCTGATCCTTCAACTGCTTGCCGAACAAATCCAGATAGGCAAAAACGCCGTCCTTGGGATACCATTCGAGAGAAATGTCGCCACTGTCGATCATGACCGGCTTCATGTTCGCGCCTGTCTGACTGACCATATTCTTCAGAAAATTGACGGTTAAGGGCGTTTGTGTAACCGGATCGGCCCCGAGGCGGCTGTCAGTCGCGGCGGCGACACTGCCACCGGCCCTGATATCGCCGAGATTCGGAGGACTTATGCCCTGCGACGCAGCGGCTCTCAGAATGACCTGTGGCGATATGTCAAACTTGATGTTGAAGGACGGCAAGACACGAGTAAATGACGTTTCCTTGCTTCGCGTCTCGACGTCCGGAACAACTTCGTAGATGTCGCCCTGCTGCGTCGGTTTACCGCCATTGGCTATTGCGGCCATCGCGCTTGCCTCGTTAAGGTAGAAACTGCTTCCCGCGTGGACGATGAGATTGCCTTCACCACTCAGAATCTGCCGAACGATTCGGACGCCGATATTTCCTGTGTAGGACGGAACAAAACCGAACCCGTTGCCGCTAAATTTGCCCTGAACATAGAAGGCCGCATTCCTGAGCGTGGTGTTCGTGATCCCCAAATTCTGGTCTATATTGGCTTTGTAATATTCATCAGGCGTCCAGGTGCCTGGATGAACGAATTTTGGCGAATTTGGATCACAAATCTCCGCGTTCGGAAAGGCTGCGCAGGTCGCGGCATTTACCGCGTCACCCCGCGCGTCAGCGCTCAGGGTTGCCAAATGTGCCCAGTCATACCCTTGCATCAAGGATGCACTCGGCACCAGAATAGAGCCAGGAGATGCAACACTTCCGCCGAAATAGTCAGGGAAGCCAAACACATCATAGTCTGACGGGCTAACCGTTCCATAGGGGTTTACGGTCACGGTCTTGGTTACATTATTGTAGGCACTGTCATTCACGGTCACAGGTATTTGGTAGGGTCCCGTGACAGCTTTGGGGCCGGCAAGATAGGCCTTATAACCATCTACCGAGCCATCGGGATAGGTATTGCTGACCCAGCTTTCCGAAATCGGCGCCCAATATGTGCCGACGAAATTATCGCGCTCGCTGCGGGATGTCATTCGGCCGCCGAACGATATCGATTTGAAGAAATGATCCTCGCCCAGAGCATAGTCGGCGTCGATATTGGCAGCGACTGAAGTCCCTTTGTTGCGGTTGCCGTTATAAGAAAATTGGCTGAAATAAGCTGTATTGGGGTTGACCAGGGCCGCCGCATCAAAGCCACCCAGGACAGGAATATTTTTCGTGGCGTCGAAGCTGGCCGACGACAAAGCTGAATCGGATTGAGTGATCCCGGCATACATGCCAAGTCCGTTCGTACGGGAGGCTACGATCTGCAGAGCGCCTCGCACGCGAAGCACGTCGCTCGGGGTCCACACGAAACTTTGGCTGAAGTCGAGGGTCGACGACGTACTGTGGCTTACAGACGTCGTTCCATTCAGATTGAGCGAAATCGTGCCGGCGGCGTTATTGGAGGCCTTGCAGTAGAACATACCCGTATTGGGAATGATATTACCTGAAGCGTCTTTCTGGCCCGGACTGTCCCAATTGCCCCAGTTGATATCAACCTGTGACGAATCCAGACTGCCGTATTGTGTGCGGCAATCGGCATTCAGCAGTTGGGGCAATGGCGTGCCCATCGTATTGATATAACTATAGGCAGGATCTGTAGGATCAAAATATTCGGCAAGCCAGTTATTGCCTCCCCAACCGAAGATACCCTGCGAAGGTCCGGTGCCGCCTATGTGCAATGAGCCATTCGTCATGGCGCCCGCGTCGTCAAAGGTTGCGTCGGTCGGAATATTTTCGTTCGTGGCATTAGGATTGTTCGCCCATCCACCGCTGTGCCCTTCAGACTGGGTCTGGTAGGCCGAATAAAAGAGAGTCGAACTCAGTGTCAGGCTGTCGCTGGGCCGCCATTGGAAAGCCGCGTAAAAGCCATCACGATCACGCTTGTTCGTATGCTGGCTCCAATTATAACCGGTCGGCACCAGGGACCGGCCGGATTCGACGGTCGGATTGTT
Source organism: uncultured Asticcacaulis sp. (assembly GCA_946480125.1). Next base: position 16,191 of record CAMLIY010000024.1, on the reverse strand, counting down.
CTGCATCAGGTAAGAACCCATTTGGGCGTCGCTATCCTGTGAATAATACTGGCTATGCGCGACATCAACCAGGAAGCCCATTTCGCCGTGATTTGTATCGAAGCGCCGCGTGTAGAGCACGGACATTTCCGGCGATACCTTCTTGACCTGGTCACCATAGCTGGCGCCCAAAGACACGTCTAACTCAGGCTTTTTATAGTCGAACGGCATGTGCGTTCTCAGGTCGACGCTCGACGTACCGCCTTCAATGAGGTCTGCGCGCGCTGCCTTGTAAACATCCACACCCGCCGCAAGCTCCGGCGTGACATCCCCCCAGCTCAAGGCATTCGCGCCGTTGGCACTGAAGGCCTGACGGCCGTTGATCGTACTGGAGTTGTAAGGCAGGCCGCGAACGCTGATTCCCGAGCCCTCAATCTGGAAAGACGGTGTGCCGCTACTGCCGACCGACGAAAAGCGGGACAAGGTAACGCCTGAAACGCGCGACAGGACCTCGGTAATCGAGGTGTCGGGCAGTTGTCCGGCTTCGTCCGCGACGATCGAATCAACGATGGTGTCCGAGTTCTTCTTGATCTCAATGGCCGTCTTCAAGGCCTTGCGGCGCGCTGTGACCACGACAACCGTGTCATCATCGGCTTTTGTCGTCGGCGTTGCCTGCGGAGTTGTTTGTGTCTGTGCATGGGCCGATGTCAGGGCGATTGCGCCCAGAACCAGCGCCGACGCGCCAGCACCCAATACTGATTTGCGTGTAATATATTTCATCACTTCTTCCTCAAGAACCTGTTTTATGGATGCCTGGGCTGGTGTGGATCACCGCTCCGGCTATTTTTTTGACGCGAGAAACCCACCTCGTGGAGGTGGGTTAGGTACAGGTCGCAAATTAAATAGGTTGGACCCCTGACCGCGCCTAAATAGACTAACAGATTAGTCGGACAAATCTAAGATATTGAATATATTGAAATTATAATAAATTTAACGAACTATGCGCGGCGATGTTCGTTCGCATCGTTCGGATGCGAACACAGTCATGATGTGCGCTATTTGCAGGCCGACAGGGTTTACTGCCCGCCGATGACCGATTTAGACATATCCATTGTTGAAAAGCTGGAATTGACGGCAGATACAGCAAGTGTGAAACCGGATGAGATCACGGCCGCCGCGAAAAAATCGCCAATCGATAGCGGGATATGATCCGCGAACGAATTGAGCCAGTTGCTCATGAGTATCCAAGCTACCGGCCAGGCGATCAGATTGGCGATCAGTATTGGGCCGTAAAAAACGCTCATTCTGTCCTGGATAATATCGAGAAAAGAAGCGCCCAGGGCGCGCCGAATGGCTATTTCCCGGACCTGGTGTCGGGTTTGAAATATGGCTAGTCCGACAAACCCAAGAATCGACAGGATAGCCGATACAAAGGATACAATGCCAACGACCAGAAATTGGTGTCTCAGCTCTGCGTATTGATCAAGGAGATAATCGTGAAACATAGTTTGTATGATGGGCGCCTCACCGCCCGTCAATCTGTCCCATAATCGATCGATACGCCTTATAGGCTCACCCCCATCGTCGGGATTTATACGTATGCTGATCTGCGAAAAATTCGTGCCGTCATTATCAAAAATCATGGGCTGAAGAGGCTCATACACAGTTGCAAATCGCATATCCGGAATGACCCCGACAATACGAGAGCGCACGTGTAACTGATCGAGATCATACGCCACAGTCTTGCCTATGGCGTTGCCTGGTACGGAAAATCCAAGCGCCCTTGCAGCAGATGCGTTGAGGATAATCTCTTTAGCTGTGGCAGGCAAAACATAAGTGCCTGTCAGATTGTTCCCGGCCAGGAACGGCACATGAAAGACCTTAAAGAAATCAGGCGACACAGAATTTCTCATCAAGGTGAGCGATCGCCCGTCATGCCCTTTAACCCAGACAGGACGAATGAATCCGGCCGCCGGCGCGCCGAAAGACTCGCCCACAGCCTCAACCCCCTTTACGGTTCGCAAGTTCGCTATAAAAGCTGAGACGTTGGTAGAAAATCGCCAGTCTGTATGCTGGACCATCAGGACATTTGCGCCATCAAAATTCAGCGCCGTGCCGGTGGCATACGCCCATTGCCGAGACATGGTTCCTGTTGCAATCAGCAGGACAATAACCAATGCGAGTTGAGCGATGATCCAGCCACGCCAACGTCCAGACTGTTGAAGATTAGTCGTCAACCTCAACATTGACTCACTGTAACGAAACGGCTTTGACACAATGAGCGCCGGAAACAGTCCGCTGAGCAAGCCGAAAAGACAAGCACTTCCCGCAATCGCAAAAAGCAAACCTAAGGGCTCTTTCCATAGCGAAAGCCCCAAAGCAAATTCCTTATTCAGGGCCGGCAGGATTTGTTCAGCCAGAGCGGTGGCGGTCAGGGCGCTGAAACAACTTACATACAAGGCCTCTTGAATCACTTGCCAAATCAGATCTTGACGTGATGCGCCAAGGGCAGCCCGCAGAGCCATTTCGTCGCCGCGTTCTTTGGCTTCGGCAAGAATCAGTCCGGCTAAATTGACACCGGCATGAGTGGTCACAATGAATGCCACCATGCACAGAGATATGACCAACTCCAGATGGCCACGCGGCTTCATCTGATTGTCAGCGTGCGGATGAAAATGCAGATCAGGAATTTTGACGAAATCAAAGCCGACCGGTTTGGTATTTTCGCCTTGCCAACGCGCTTGGATGATGCGCAAGAGCGCGGGTTCAGCGTCAACAACAGAGGTGCCGGGTTTAAATGTGACGTACGTATAGGCATTGGGCCATAAGGCGCCTAGGCGGGCATCAAGCACCGATATCTCGCTATAATCGCCGCGACCCGAAATAAATATCTCCCGATCCAAATGCGTGTTTGCCGGAAAGTCCTTCACTACAGCGGTGACATGGAACACAATTTTATCCCAGGTCATAAGCTTTTGGCCAATGGCGTCGGCACGGCCAAAATACGCAACAGCCATCCTTTCTGTAAGAACAACACTGCCTGGCTCTGACAGGGCCGTCTTCAAATCGCCGTGGACGACCGGCAATTTCAGAATTTCAAAGATGTTTGGGTCAGCCCAATAGAATTGCCCTCTCGTCTTTTTACGGGTCGTCAAAAGCGGCCATTCCGAGGGTACGAGACGCGCCACCGCTTCGGTATTGGGCAGGTCGGTTTTAACCCATCCGGCTATACCTGACGGCAGCATATCGCTTTCCACAAGCGCGTGGCCTTCGGAGCCATATTTCGTGGCGATCAGGTATATACGTCCGGCGCCCGGTAGAAAGCTGTCAAATGTAAGTTCATTGCGGACATAAAGTCCTATGATCAAGGCTGTACCAAAACCAAGTGTAAGCCCCCCGATCATCAGGATATAAATCATCCATCGGCCAATAATAATTCGCAGGATGGATAGTATTTTTGAGTGCCAGCTCTCCATTATTGCCATCGGCTTGATGTGCGAATTCTGCCTTCGTGCATTTCGAGGACGCGCGAGGCGCGGTCGGCCTGGATCATGGAATGTGTCACCATGATCAGCGCCGTTCCTTTGGTATTCAATTCCTTCAAAATGCTCACAACCTGAGCGGCGTTTCGGGAGTCCAGACTGCCGGTCGGCTCATCGGCCAATATCACCTGTGGCTCACCGACTATGGCCCTGGCGATGGCACACCGCTGTTGCTGGCCGCCTGACAATTGATGGGGAAGGTGATTGGCCCGCTGGCTTAGGCCAACCTGGTCCAGTATGGCGACTATCCGGTCACGCTCACTGCCCTTCCGGCGATCCCGACGGTAGCGCAATCCAAGCTTGATATTGTCGTAGACCGTCAGATGGTCGATCAGGTTGAAGTTTTGAAAAACAAATCCAATCTCTGCCGCCCTGATCTGCGCGAGTTGAAAAACGGATAGCTTCCCCACGTCCTTATTGTCAAAAATATAGCGTCCTTTCGTCGGCCGGATCAGGGTGCCGACGACATTCAGCAGGGTTGTCTTGCCGCTGCCGGACGGTCCGACGATCGCCACAAATTCTCCCGCCTCGATCTCCAGAGATACGCCGTGCACGGCCGAAACGGAATGGTCGGTGTCACCATAGGTATGGTATATATCGTCAAGGCTTATAAGCGCCATTGGAACCCCAGACCTGCCTTGCCTGCAAACTTCAGAGTCGATTGAACTCTAAAGGTTAATTGGGAATGTAAATGCGAAGGTCGTCTTCCAGTTGCCGACGGGCTCGATAAGTTCGAGATTTCCGCCATGTGCAAGGGCAATCTGCCGGGCCAGATTCAGACCTGCGCCTGTGCCTTTTGCCTTCGTCGTGGTAAATGCCATAAACATACTCTTTTTTATACTTTCCGGAACACCCATGCCATTATCAGAGATTCTGATGACAAGATTCTCACGCAAAACCTGTACTGTCAAACCGATGTGCCGCGGACCAGGAATGCCATCCATCGCCTCAATTGCGTTAGTCAGAATATTGATGATGGCCTGACCTGCCAGTGACTCATCCAGGGCAATTTTGGGGAGACTATCAGCGAGTTCAAGCTGGAACTCGATATCGGTCGCCAGCGGGTGGTGGCGCAAAACGGCCATCAGGTCAACAATCAGTCGTCCCGGATCGACTGTTTGCAGTTGAGGGTCCGGAAGGCGAGCGACGGAACGATAGGCCTCGATAAACCTCGTCAGGTTGTTGGCGCGCCGCGCCAGCGTCTCCAGAGCTTCCTTCGCCGGTTGGGCGGCCGGGTTAGCATCTGACCGCAAATAGCTGTCAACCGTGTCGGCCAAGGCCGCGACCGGTGTCAGGGAGTTCATGATTTCATGGCTAAGAATATGAAGCGTATCTTTCAAGGCCGATGCTTCCGCCTTGTTGATCTCTCCCTGGACGTCGGTAAGGGCAGCCATCCTGACAGATGTGCCTTCGCTGAATATTTCACTGACACTTAAAGCATACCGTCGTGCCTGAATCTGCAAAATCGGCCTTGAACTCGATATAGGACCGCTTAACGCCGTGGATAGCTCGCCAATGCTCGTTCGAATAACATCATCTGTCTCAAACAGGGCGCGTGCCGCCCGGTTGACTGCCATTAAACCTGTCCCGTCTGAAGAGCTGACCAAGGGCATCGGCAACTGGTCAAATAAAGTGTAATGATTTTCGGGGTTTATTTTCGGCCTGCTTAACGGTTCCGTACTTGGTGCCTGTCTTATCTCATATGTCGCCGCCACGGCCACCAGCAAAGCGGCGCAAAGACAGCCCCCGAGGAAAAGGTTGGCCCAACGTCCTTTCACAGCAGAGTCGTACGTAAAGATCGACATGACGACCAGCGCCCCGACCACCAGAATATGAAAGCTACGGGAATTAAAGACCATACTTTGCCATTCGCCTGTAAAGCGCGTTCCGATTAAGACCCAGTTCGTTGGCGGTCGCCGTCACATTGGCATTATTCCTTTTGAGCGCGTCCTCGATCAGGCTCTTTTCAGTGGCAGCCAGGCTCACATTTACCGCCGGCAATCCCAGCTCGGCACAACTATCCAGCTCGAGTTCGCCCGTAGAAATGACATCACCCTCCGTATTCAGAACAGAGTTATCGACAATGTATCTCAATTCATGAATATTGTCCGGCCAGGCTTGCGACGACAATAGCGCCTTGGCATCAGGTGCCAAACTTTTTACTTTGACACTCAGCTGCTGGCACATGATGCGTACAAAGTGCTCAGCTAACAGAACTATGTCGCCCCGTCGGTCACGAAGTGGAGGCATGGCAAAATCAAGCCGGCTGATGGCATAGGTCAGACCGCGATCAATGCTCACCTGAGATCGGAGTTTTGTCGTCGTTGAAATCAGTCGACTGTTCCGTCTGGGCGCTGCATAAATCCAATTGACCAGATGAGGAATATTCCCCGAAACGAGCCGGTCAACATTTTCCAGCAAAAGCGTTTTATCCGGCGTGTCATCCAGGTCGGACAGAGTGAGCGCGCCGGCATCGACGACTGTCAGTTCGGTGCGACCAGATTGACGATGAATGATTTTCGCCGCCAGTGTCTTTCCGGTGCCCGCTTCCCCGGTCAGCAGAACCGGAATATTCAAGGGTGCACAACGATCAACCGCAGCTAACACCCGCTTCATCACCTCCGTTTCACCTACGAGTATGGACGGATCATCCGCATCAGGTGTACCCTTACGTCGTGAGGCCACAGCTTTGGCAGTCGCCTGGAGCAAACGTTCTGTATTCCAGGGTTTCATAATAAAATCGACCGCGCCGGCACGCAAAGCCTCAATGGCGATAGATAATCCGCTATGACCTGTAACAACGATGACAATTGCTCCAGGATCATGCCTGAGGATATTGCGTAAGCACTCCAGCCCCTCCTCACCGGTCGTTAGTCCCTTGGAAAAGTTCAGGTCAAGAAGGATGACGTCGATCGTATTCGAAACAAGATGACTTATGGCTTCTGCAGGACTGTCAGCACTGTAAAAGTCGTAACCGCCTTTTTGCAGCGCAAATTCAGCTGTCTTTTTAACATCCGCGTCGTCATCCACGAATAGGACGCTGTATGTGGATTGTGGCATTGTTACGTTTCCGAGCAGTGCGAACAAATTAGCGAACAAGCTTAGTGAAGGCCATCTAAATTAGCAAATGTTATCTGACGGTTAGGTCGCAAGTACATTTGCAGGCATGATACCTGTCTAAACATGACACGCCACCTGACGGAGGAGGATCAAACGATCGCCCCATTGTGGTTACGAATGTCGGTCGCAGGGAATAGTTTAAAATGACGAGACAAGACACAACCACTTGCGAGCTCCTTGAGGGGCGCGAGAATTCTTCGCCGGATTATCGGGCACCGGCGTTAGATAAAGGTCTTGATATTATTGAGTTGCTGGCCACTGCCGGCAAGCCGATGACGCTTTCAAGAATCTCTATGAGGCTTAACAAATCCGTCACCGAGCTGTTTCGAATGGTTCGGGTGCTGGAACGGCGGGAATATATCGAATTACCCACGGGCCAGACAGGGTACAGGCTGACCGATAAGGTCTCGCGCCTTGGACAGGCCTCCGGCGACAGCAAAACGCTTCCCGACTATAATCTCCCGGTGCTGAGGCGCGTTCGCGATCTCGAGGACGAAAATGCGAAACTAAGGCGCATAGTAGCCGATCTGTTGTTAGATACGGCGCAGATTCCGAATTTAAGATCGCATATACGCTGAGATAAGCTTCCCGCCAGCCAGCTTTGAGCGTTCGATTCTGTAGGCATTTTGACAATGACCGAAAAGTGTTCGATTTTGAAGCACACGGTCAATCCAGGCGAACAATTATAAGTCCGGTTTAAATTTTAACCTAATAATTCAATGTGTTAGCTATTTTTTCGACTAATGATACAGTAGATTCATAAATCAATCATGGGGAGCGACAATCTTAAATTGCGACCGCTGCTGTCTATGTGGTTGGCAATTTTAGTTTGAAAGACATTCAGTATATGAACTTCCAAAAAAAAATGCGGGAATTGAAGACCTGGAAGGTTTTCTCGGTGAGTCTGGCGGCCTTGGCTCTGGCTGGAGCTGCTGGAATAACATTTGCCAGCCCCGCCCCGGCGTTGCCTTCGCCTTCGTCTTCATCATGGCACCGGTCTGACGGTGCCTTTCACTGGACTTCAAGCGCACCTTTGATCGGACCTCAGCCTGATCCAGCCCAAACCGTTTATGCGGTGAAGGATCCGTCGGTGGTCTTTGCGAACGGAAAATATCATGTCTTCATGACGACGGCCGGATCAGGCGGATGGGGCATTGCCTATACAAGCTTTGCCGATTGGTCGTCCGCAGCGACGGCGCCGATATTCCCGCTCGACAAATCGCCAATAGGCCCTGGATATCGCGCGGCACCAGAAGTGTTCTACTTTGCGCCGCAAAAACTCTGGTATCTGATCTTTCAGGGCGGCGACCCGATGTATTCGACTACCACCAATATCGACGATCCGATGTCATGGAGCCCTGCCCGCCCGTTCTTCGCCACGGCGCCGGACATAATCAAGCCGCCCAAAGGAAAAGGTTGGCTCGATTTTTACATTATCTGCAACGATACTAAATGCTACCTCTTCAATACCGATGATAATGGCCACGTCATGCGGTCGGAGACCTCGATAGACCAATTTCCCAATGGCTTCCACAATACCGTAATCGTCATCGATCAACCTCGGGACGACGCCTTCGAGGCAAGCAGCCATTATCGGGTAAAAGGAACCAATACCTACCTTACGGTTGTTGAAGCGATCGGACCCAAGGGACGTTATTTCCGGATATGGAAAAGCGAAGGCCTGGAAGGTAAATGGGTGCCGCTGGGTACATCCGACAAAAATGCCTTGGCAACTGCCGACAACGTCGAGAACATCTGGTCTGAGGGTGTCTCCCATGGCGAAATGATCCGAGATACGGCAGATCAGACCCAGGTCATCGATCCCTGCAAGCCACTTCAGTTCCTGTTCCAGGGTAACGACCCATCGGTCCATCCCTCCGATTACATCCAACTTCCGTATCGGCTCGGCCTTCTGACGGCCAAGGGATCAAATCCCATTACAGACATCTGCGGCCAATAGTTTAGCTGACCGGCACTTTACCGATCGATCAGCTCTTGCAATTCCTGCCGGGTCCTTCTGGAATTGCATTGACTCTCAAGGACTCTTTCTTCCCCAACTTGTCCTCCCGGTTTTCTTGTGCCGGGAGGCCTTTTTTTATAAATGAGAAAACTTGGCTTTCCCACCTGGGTCGCCCATCATGAGCGAAATTTCTGCTACAAACGCAGTAAATTAGGCCTTCAAGTCAATAACATCACCAACGCCGGCAGATGACTTGACGGTTGCGTGTCTTAGCGATGCGCGTGTCGCCCCCGGTCACTTCGGCCTCAACCCAAATGACGTTCCGACCGTCTAACGGTATCGTAGAATTGGGAGCACAGAGCGTAAACATTAATGACGCTACTTGCCCCATCACCTCTGGGCTGTGAGCATATCAACCCCACCGCAGACTTTATCTGACGGGCCAACCATGGGATCATAACGCCACGCTTGACCTGGCTGGCTGACTTCTTTCATGAATTCGACAAAGGCTCTGACGCTCGGCGCCAACTCGCGACGGCTGGGAAAGACGATACTTACGGGAACGGCTGGTAGGGTATAATCCGGCAGAAGACGGACCAGGCGTCCCGCTGCAATTTCCGGCGCGCAGAGATAGCCGGAAATCACACCTATCCCTGCTCCGTTAACCACCATGCGAAAAATAGTCAGGGCTTCATCCACACAGACCCTGGGCGTTAGATCGGGCTTATGGAGGTGTCCATTCTGAAAAAAAGTCCAACCCATATGGCGTCCATTCGATGCCACCATGTCGATCACATCATGGTGCTTCAAGTCATCGATGCACGACGGAACTGAACGTCCGCTGAGATATGATGGTGCCGCGCATAAGTATCTTTGCATCTCGCCAAGCTTGACGGCGACGAGTCCGGAATCCGGCATAGGCCCCAGTCTGATGGCGACATCGATGTTCTCGGAGACCAGATCGACCAGACGCGTATCGAGATGGAGGACGACACGCACTTTCGGATAGCGCTTCAGAAACTCCGGGAGATGCTCGCCAAGTATATTGACGCCGAAGCCAACGCCAGCGGTGATCTTCAGCAGTCCCTGCGGTTCAGATGCCAAGGCGCCGACATAGTCAACGGCTTCGGACAAGGTGGACATTATTCCGGCGCACCGGTCAAGGAGAGCTAGCCCCGTGGTCGTAAGGGCGACGTCCCGGGTTGTTCGTTGAAACAGCCGCGTCCCCAGTTCCTCTTCCAGGCGCGCGATGGCCCGGCTCACATTCGATTTCGGCATGCCGAGGACGCGCGCGGCGGCCGAGAAGCTTTTCAGGCTCGCTACTTTCTCAAAAACCTGCAGGCTATTTAAATCGAACATGCCTCATTGTTGCATTTTTCGGCACACTCTGTCCAACGAACGGATCGCAATTTTATCCTTTTCGATTAGCCACCTGCCAAACTGCAGCTTAAGCTCAGTCGTGGGGTGGAGGTCGGATAGCCACGGAACTCTGCCGCTGCGCGCCGTGTTCGGACACGAACCGCGTTCGTTGCGCCGCTATTTCGGAGAGCTCGCGAGGACGTGAGCGTGGGTATTTCGTTACATATTCTGAGAGAGATACAATGACAAACGGTTCCCTGCGTTCCGCTTCCTTCGAGACCTATCATCCTTTACAAACCTCCGACGCCACGGTCGTGGCAGGCATGAGAGAGGCCCTCGCGCCGATAAAGGGAACGATCGACAGTCCAGCGGCGCGCCCCCTCTTTGACGGCGTGATGGAACACACACCGGACGCAACGGGTGTCAGCTACGAAAAAGGCGCGGTGGGTGGTGTTCAAGGCGTGTGGTGCCTGCCGGCGTCGAGGCGCGATGGGGCCTACATTCTTTACTGTCACGGTGGCGCCTACGTCCTTGGCTCGGCGTGGGCTTTTCGTCACCTGGCGGGACAGATCGCGTCGCGCGCCGGCGCAGCAACCTTCATACCCGATTATGGCTTGGGACCCGAACACCCCTTCCCCGCCGCCATCGAAGACGTTCTATCCGTATATCGCGCGTTGAGCACACTTAACCCAAGGTCGATCATCATAGCCGGCGACTCCGCAGGCGGCGGTTTGGCACTTGTGTTACTGGCGGCCGCTATAGAAGAAGCAATTTCTGGCGCGATTGCGCCGCCCCTCGCCTGCTTGGTGATGTCGCCTTGGACCGACCTGGCTTTGACCGGGAGCAGCATGCTCGACCGCGCCGACGCCGATCCTCTGATAACGAAAGTGATGTTGATGAAGACAGCCGCGCTCTACCTAAATGGTCAGCCGAGCAATGCCCCCCTCGCTTCACCGTTGTACGGCTCTTTCGACAACCTGCCGCCGATACAAATCCATGTCGGCGAGAATGAGGTCTTGCTTGATGATTCAAGACGCTACGCCGAGCGGGTGCTCGATCTGGGTACGGATGTCACACTGCACGTCTGGGAAGGCATGCCGCACGTCTTTCCATCGAATCTCGGCACGCTCGCGGCCGCGGAAAAGGCGCTGACGATCATGGGCGACTTCGCGGCCACGCACCTCGATCGCCATGCTTGATTTCGGGTTGGGCCAGCCCTCGGCCCATTACCCCCCGACGACACATATGTTTTCAACCACTCCATGAGGTAATTCATGACACGCGTTTTGTTCGTGGGCCAAAAGCCCGACACCGTAGATTTCTCGGATCCGGCTTTGCCGCCTGGTTTCGACGCCGGAAAGATCCAGGCCGGCATCGACCTGGCTGTGACAAAGATCGCGGAGAAGGGATGGCAAGGCGATATTTGCATGATCACGCCAGACGACGCCGGCCTGGCAATGTTGGGCAAGCAGTTGGGGGCTTCGACCTATGACTGTGTGATCATTGGCGGCGGTTTGAGGCTCCCGCCCAGAAGCCTGTTGCTGTTCGAGTCCGTCGTAAATGCCGTTCACAAGGGCGCGCCCGGTGCGGCGATTGCGTTCAACAACCGTCCTGAAGACACGGCGGACGTGGCAATGCGATGGATCAAGGCAAGTTAGTTGGTGCCAGGCGACAACAGTCGAAATTGCCCTTCCCAGAATTTGACCTTTGGCTGAGCTAAAAGGCCTCGTGGACGGAATTGCCGCTCCCCAAATGGAAATTTAGACCAAATGATACGCCGTGACTTCGCAAAAACTTCAGCCTGTATTGTATCGGCTGTGATGGGGTTGCTCAGCGTTCCGCCGGCGCAAGCCCAGGACAAAGCGCCGGGAACCGCAAATTCAGCCGAACCGGTCGCGCCGGCAGCATCTCCGCTCACCTTCGCACAAGGTTCGAACTCGAGTGGGTGGTTGTCCTTCGACTACTTCGCGGAAACCCGGATTTTCATACCCGTCGTGGTCAATGGAAAGCCCGTGATGGCCATGCTGGATAGCGGCGCTTCCGAAACCGTGCTCGACAAAACCTTCGCGATAAGCGCAGGCTTGGCACCGCAGGGCAACTTCAAAGGGGAAGGTGGCGGTGGGTCGACCGCCTATGCCGTTGCCAAAGGTGTCGATCTGAAGCTAGGCGATCTCAGTTGGAATGGCGGGTCAGCGGTCGTCATCGATCTGGCGGCTGTTGAAAAGCAAGTCGGTCACGCCACGCCTGTCATCTTGGGAGGCGAATTCTTCAAACGCACCATCGTCGACATCGACTTTCGCGCACAAAAGATTGCCTTTCACGATCCCGATACCTTTGCGGCGCCGGCAAATGCGACAGTGGTCCCCCTTACTGCCTCTGGTGAAAATCAGGCCATCATGGCGAAAGTGGAGGGACGTCCTGCAAAACTCTTATTCGATCTCGGCAATGCGGGTGCAATAGATCTTTTCCCGCGCTTCTGGGAAAAGCCCGAATTTGAAAAGGGCCGGCCGACCTCTACCACCTTTGTTGGTGGCGTCGGCGGCATGAGCGTTCAAAAGATCGCTATGATTGGAACGGTCGATCTTGGGGGGGCGCGTTTCGCGCATGTGCCGAGCCGGCTTGAGGACAGTCCGTCTTCAAAGGACGCGGCTTCAGGCTTGCTGGACGGCAATATCGGCATGGGAGTGCTCAATCGTTTCCACCTGATCATCGACTTCCCCCACCAAAAGGTCCTGTTCGCTCCACCGGTTGACAAGGTAACGCCATTTCATGTCAATCATAGCGGCTTGACCCTGCAACCAGGCATCGCTGGATCAAAAGTTCTCCATGTCGCTGCCGGCTCTCCGGCTGATCTGGCAGGCTTGGCAGTGGGGGACATTATCATTGCAGTGAACGAACAGGTGACGTCCCAAGCCACCAGTTGGCAATACGGTCCTGTCGGTCAAGTCATCCGGCTCGGGCTCGGGGACGGGACAATCAAAACCCTAACCCTTGCGACCTACTTTTGAGCGAGGCATACGCGACAACGAGTGGCCGCCCCCCCTGACTTGCCCAGGGGTTATCCTTTCCAATAGCGCGAGGAGATGACAAACACCCGCCTCTCCTCTCGCCGTGGGCTACATAAACATCCTTCCTATCAGAACGCCATCGGCACCCCCCGAAACTATGCGCATAACATTAAGGCCGTACAGTCTCCGCCCTAGTCAAAGATGGTCAGCTCACCCCTTGACGACTATCAAAACGGACGAGAGCGCACGCACTTACGAAATCGCTCCCTCAAGTTATCGTCCCGTGGTTAGAAACGACTATTCCTTCAGAGCCGAAGAGCTTCGCTGCCTTTCGTCAGCAGCGTTCGAAATTCCCTCAATGACCATTGGCCCTTCCCATTCGCCGCGGATCCACTGCTGGCTGGACTCAGAAATGCCGGGATCGAAATTTTAAGCGCGCCAACCGATCCTCGCGTTAATAGAGCGCATTGTCGTTACCCCAGGAGATGATCGCGATGAAATGTTTGCTACCATTCACGGCGAGTATGCCAAAATCCTTCTGTGGTTAAACGATCAATGCCGACAAACAAAAACCCCCTTGGCTTTCGCCTCGGGGGTCTGTGTTTATGTTTCTGGTAAGCTTCTTGTCACCACACCCGAGAGTGTAGTTAAGTTGGTTGCGGGGGCCAGATTTGAACTGACGACCTTCAGGTTATGAGCCTGATCGAAAATCGCACATCCTTATGAATCTAACCAGAATTTAGCCCATTGAAAAATACTTGTGCTAGATTGTGTGCTAGCGGAAAAGCCTCTTGATCCGCACTAAGCCGTCGGCCGCTTACCTGCCTTTAATACAGTGGTTGTGCCGATCTGGCATGTAGATCGACTGGGCGATGCGAGCCAGGCCCTTACTTCCAGCGCCCTGCGCGCGGCCAAGCCAGTCGTTCGATTGGTAGCCTCGTTGCAGAAGGGCCCTTTTCGCATGGCCAGATTGACGCGTAGCCATAATTGGCATTAGGTCTGGTGTGTGTCAGCGCTGGATGCGCTTAGGCTTGGAAGGGAGAGATGAAGTGAAATCTGTTACCCTCTCCTGGCCCTTCTGGGCCGTATTATCGGCTATCTTTGCTGCTCTTACGGCCGTTTTCGCCAAGGTAGGCGTCGCGGCCGTCAATTCGAACATGGCCACCTTTATCCGCACCATCGTCATCGTCATCGCCGCCGGTTTGATGGTTATGGTGACGCAGAGCTGGCAAGCCCCGACCGGTATTTCCAGCCGGAGCTGGCAGTTTCTTATCCTATCCGGCCTGGCGACAGGCGCATCCTGGTTCTGCTATTTCCACGCACTCAAGATGGGAGATGCCGCCCGCGTCGCTCCGATAGACAAGTTGAGCGTCGTCTTCGTCGCAGTATTCGCCGTCTTGTTTCTGGGTGAAAAACTGTCACCGCCCAACTGGCTGGGGATCGGACTGATCGCTATAGGCGCCATCCTCGTCGCCTGGCGAACCTGATCCGACTGTCGAGTGTAACAGAGAATATTTCAGCCAGAAGAGCTAAACTTCAGTTTGCCTTCATATTGGGAGTCTAAGACGCCGACGTAACAACATGAAAGCCTGGCTTATGAAACTTACCCTTGCCGCTGCTTCCATACTCGCACTTTTATCGACATCCCCCGCCCTTGCCGGCGACAGCGGCTTGAAAATCATTGAGACCTATAAGATCGGCGGCACAGGTGGCTGGGACTATGTCAATTTCGATACGGTCACGAAACGCCTCTACGTCACCCACGGCTCAAGCATTGCCGCTATAGACACCGTAACCGGCGCGATCACGCCGCACCTCGCAGATGCCAATGGTGCGCATATCGCCCTGCCGCTTGACGGCGGCAAGACTCTGTTGCTGACCCAGGGCAAGCTCAATCAAGCGACGTTTGTCGATGCTCTGACGGGGGCGCCTCTGGGAAATGTCCCGACTGGCAGCAAGCCCGATGGCGCCATCAGCGATCCGGCGACCGGCGCGATTTTCGTCCTCGACAATGCCGGCAACGAAATCGATGTGATAGACCCGGCGCCCCGCCGCACGACGGGGAAAATACCCCTTGCCGGCGCGCCGGAAAGCGGCGGCGCCGATGGCAACGGCCTTCTTTACACCCATCTTGAGGACAAGAACGCCATCGTCATCATCGACACCAAGACCTTGACGGTGAAGGCGACCTACCCGCTGGAAGATTGCGATGAACCGTCCGGCCTGGCGCTTATCTCGGGTCAAAACCTGCTTCTGTCGGCCTGCAACAACGGCATTGCCCGCGTCACCAATGCCGATACCGGTGCCGAGGTGGCACGCCTGCCCATTGGTCTGCATGCCGACGGCGCCCTCTATGATGCCCGAACGAAGCGAGGCTATATCCCATCCGGCGCTGGCACCCTCACCGTCATCAGTTTTGATGGCGCGCCAAGCGTGATCGATGTCGTGACAACCCGGCCGGGCGCGCGCACGGCGGCGCTCGACCCCGATACGGGTCGCATCTACCTGCCCTTCGCCGATTATGGCCCACCTGAAGCGTCGGGCAAAAAGCCCACCATAGTGACCGACACCTTTGCCGTCCTCGTGGTGGGGCCATAAGCGTGATTTTCAAGCGCTCACGGCCTGCTTGCGGGCGCCCCCTGCTTGTCGTGGCGTTGGCCGCCAGCCTGAGCGCCTGCGCCACCTATGCCCCCGATCCGCTTGCTAAAGCGCCACCTGTGAGCCCGCACGCAGATATCTCTGCCGGCACAGCACGCCCCTATCTTACCCCTGTCACCATTGATCTGTCGCAAGCGCTGGATGGCAATGCCATCGCCACGCTCGCCGTCATCGCCAATCCCGATCTGAAGGCCCTCCGCGCCCGCGCCGATGTAGCCGACGCGCAAGCCTTTGCCGCCGGTTTGATGCCCGATCCCAGCTTCAGCCTTGGCGCCGACAGCGTGCTGTCAGGTCCCGACACACAGGCTAGTCTGACGGCAGCACTGGGTCTTGACCTCAATGCCCTGCGCGCACGAGGCGTCGTGAAAGCACAAGCCGAGGCCGCCAACCGGCAGGTGCATCTTGATCTCGCCTGGGCGGAATGGCAAACCGCCGGTCAGGCCCGCATACAGGCGGTTCGTATTGAGATGCTTCAGCGTCAACTGGCGATAAACGCAGTTAGCCAGACGGCTCAGGAGAGCCTTCTGGCGCGCACATCGCGCGCCGCGGCGACCACACCTTCGGC
>CAMLIY010000023.1 GCA_946480125.1 uncultured Asticcacaulis sp. | reverse complement strand
AGCGCTTCGCCCAGTTCTTCCTCGGCGGCGCCAGTGGTTTCCTTGATACTGGCCTTAACAGTCATGAACCTCTCCTTTAATGACGCCGCGAGCTTTACCGGCGATTGAATGAAGTTTAGCGACTCATCTGTAAAATTGGCGCATCAAAGCCTCACCTGACAGGTAAGAATGAGGTAAGCCGCTTTGCCGCGCAAAGCCTGCTTATGGCATATTTATTTATGTCTCTCCGCCTAAGCATGGCTTCCTTAAAGCCGCGCCGTTAGTTTGAGCACATCACGTTCACGTCCGCTTATCTCAAGCCCTTCTCCGCCCCCCCAGCCCCTGGGTTTCAGACAAGCCTGGCGTGAACGTGACCCATTTCCTCCCCGAAATATCCGTAACGCCGGGCTTTCCGGTCAACTTCTAGCAGGAGCGTATCCCATGCTGTCCTCCGCCACCAAGGCCGCCGCCAATGTTACCAAGAGCTTGGCTGAAAATGATATTCGCAGCAGCGCCCGCGAAGCCTCTGACAATGTACGCGATGCAGCTTACGATCTGAAAGATCGTGGGCATGACGCTCTGAACGATGTCAGCGACTATGCCAATGAAGCCGGGCAGAAGGTCCGCGGCTTGTTTGATCGTACGCTCGATGGCAGCAAATCAGCGACCAGCCGGATCGAATCAGAGATCAAGACCAATCCGATCCGATCCTCGGCCATCGCGCTGGGCGCCGGGTTCATTCTGGGCGCTCTGCTGACGCGCCGCTAATCTCAGAGCCGAATATACCCAATTTAACACTTTAGGAGACCCTTACCGCCATGTTCTGGGTGACACGAATTTATGAACTTCTATCGGCGACGAAGAGGCTCAACGACTCGAAAACCCACATCATGAGCGCGGCGTCCAGTCTTATCCTAATTCTGTTTCTGGGTGTATTCGGCACAGTCTTATCGGCTCTTATAATTGCCGGATTCCTGCTTCTGACCTATTTGCAGCTTGTAACCGCCGGCGCCGGCATTCTGGTCGCCGCCATCAGCACGGGCGCGATAGGGGCGGCCATATTAATCATAACCGTTTTATGGGCCGCCGCGCTATTACGCCAGCTACGTCAAAATATTGAACAGATATTTCAAAGCCAGGCGCCAATTGTTGCCCCCGTAATAAATAAGGTTAGCAATGTCGCCGGTTCTTTTTTTTCCGGCTTGCGTCACAAGCGCGCCCATCCCGCTAAATAGGCCTGCCAATTACCGGCGCTTGACGTATTTTGGCTAATTTTACGCATTTCGGCCTTATGCGTTCTTTATATTATGCTCATCCTCGCTTATTGCCCCATTACAGCGGGTACATTAGCGTAACCGCGACACTACGCCCCTTGCGCGCTTGAAACCATAAGGCTTTGAGACGGCTATCTGGTTCCTGGGGCTGTTTATCGTGCAGCGCCGCAGGGGTTTGGCCGGTTATATGAGAATGCCTTGGGGACTCAACGTCAAGCATCTGTATCTGGCTTTTTTTAGCGCCATTTCGATTGCGCTGTGCGCCTTTAGCCTGGTCATATACGACCAATATCAAAAGTCGCAAAACCTGAACGATTACATGCGCTACGAATATGAAAACATCCGGCGTACACAAGACATACTGATGGATATCATCGACATGGAAACCGGCGTTCGCGGTTATGTCCTGACAGGCGATAAATCCTATCTGCGGCCATATGAGGTGGCTTCTGAGCGCCTGCCGGATGAGATCATGGCTCTGCGCCAGGCCACTTATTACGAATCCAACGCCTTCGCCGAAACCAACAGTCTGCTTGATCGCGTCGACAGCCTGCAGAAACTGCTCGAATCGCAGATGAATTATATGCACGCCCACGGTCGCGGGCAGATCAGCCAGAATGCGCTTAATATTCAACGCAGCCAGATTGGCGAGGTGGAAGCGATTATCAAGGGCAGCATCATCCATCGCCTGTCCAGTATAAAAACCCGACGCGACCTGGTTCAGCCCCGCAAGACCAATTTCTTCTATATTCTGCTCATCGGCACGATTCTGGGGGTCGGTATCTTTTTGGCGGGCACCGTTCTGATTATCCGCCTGGAAAGCGAAAGCGAGGATATCAGGATACAGACTGAAAGCGCCGACAGCCGTTTCCGCACCGTGATGAACGGCATCAATGATGGCGTCTTTGAGCTGAATTTCATCAATGAAACCATATATATGTCAAAGGCATTCAAGGCCATGCTCGGCTATGAAGAAAACGAGCTGGGCGAAGATATGCATGCCTTCAACAGTCTTATTCATCCCGATGATTTTGACGCTTACATGCAGGTGCGTCATGATTACATTATCAAAGAGATGCCGGTTTATAACAACGTCTTTCGTTTGAAACACAAGGATGGCACCTGGCGATGGATGATGGCGCGCGGCATCGGCAGCTGGGACAAATTCGGTCAGATCCGCACCATGATCGGCACCCATACCGATATTACCGATCAGAAGCGGGGCGAAGAAGACTTGCGCCAGCTTAACGCCGATATGGAAGCCTTTACCTATATCACTTCGCACGATATGCGCTCTCCCCTGGTCAATCTCAAAGGCTTCTCACACGAGCTGGCTCTGGCGGCCCAGGAGATCGACGATCTGCTGTCTTCTCAGCAAGAGACATTGGACGAAAAGACCTGGGCGCGTCTGGAGCATATCCTGCGTAAAGACGTGCCGGAAGCGCTCGGTTTTATCGGCAATGCCGTTGATCGCATGGATACACTGACGACTGCCATTCTCGACCTGTCACGAATTGGTAAATTTGTTTACCGTGACGAACTGGTCGACGCCCAGGTCATCTTTGATAAATGTCTGGGTGCCCAGAGCTACGAGATTGGCAGCAAAAAAGTCGACGTCACGGTGGCCCCTTTACCAAAACTGATCACTGATCCGGTCGCCCTCGAACAGGTTTTTTCCAATCTGCTCGATAATGCCGTCAAGTATCTGAAGCCCGGAGAACCAGGCCGCATTGAAATGTCATGCCAGGAAACAAGCCGAGACTATGTGTTTACCATCCAGGATAATGGCCGGGGTATAGACGCCGAAGATTCCGACCGTGTGTTCAATATCTTCCGTCGTGCGCGAAACACTGGCGATGTGCGTGGCCTGGGCCTGGGCATGGCGTTTGTGAAGGCCACCCTGCGGAAAATAAACGGCGCCATCTGGTTTGAATCCCAACTGGATGTCGGCACTACCTTCCACGTTAGTTTGCCGAAACGCGTCCCCATGCCAGCCTCCAATGATCAAATGGCAAAAGGTGAGGACGCCGCATGATCAGCACCTTTATACAGCCCTTTTCGGTTGTCCTGATCGAGGACGACGAAGGCCATGCCAACCTTATAAACCGTAATCTCCAGCGCGCCGGCGTGCTCAACCCCATCACCCGTTTACGCGATGGCCAGGAGGCGTTGAGCTACTTTTTCGGCAGCCAAGCCCACACCCCGCCGCTCGAAGGAACGATCGTGGTGCTTGATCTCAATCTGCCGGATGTCGATGGCTTTGAAATTCTTGGCCGCTTGAAAACCGACGAGACCACGCGGCGCATTCCGGTCATCGTGCTGACGACGACGGATAATCCGCGCGATATTGACCGCTGCTACGCGCTTGGCTGCAATGCCTTCATGACCAAGCCGGTCGGATACAACGATTTCTCCGAAGCCATACAAAAGCTTGGCCTCATGTTAACCATAGTTCGCGTCCCACATACCAGATCTTGAGTGTGCCTGAACATGCCTGATATTCCCGTTTCTAAAATAACGCATCCAGCAATGCAGAACATTCTCTATGTCGAGGATGATGCCGCCCTGGCGCGGCTGCTGCAAAAGCGTATGGAACGGATCGGTCTGAAGGTTGAAACCGTGGTCACCGCCGAGGACGCGCTCTCCTTGCTCAATAAACGCGACTTTGACCTGCTGCTGGTCGATTACAACCTGCCGGGCATGAACGGCCTCCAGATGCTGGATCGCCTGAATGAACTGACTGTTGTGCCGCCCGCCGTCATCCTGACCGCCGGCGGCGATGAGCGCATTGCTTTGGAGGCGCTGGAAAAAGGCGCAGCCGACTATGCCGTAAAGGACATCAACCAAACCTATCTCGATCTGCTGCCGGCCATTATGGTCGCCGCCTTCACCAAGGAGCGGCTGCTGCGAGAAAACGCCCAGCAAAGCATAGAGCTCATGCTGGCCAAGGAAAAAGCTGAGGCCGCCAATCAGGCCAAGAGTCGTTTTCTCGCCACCATGAGTCACGAAATTCGCACACCAATGAATGTGGTTACAGGCCTGGCCACTATATTGTCGCATACCTCCCTTGACGACCATCAGCAGAAGATCGTGAATACCCTGCGCACCAATGCCGACCTGCTGCTCAAACTGATCAACGACCTGCTCGATATCAGCCGCATCGAGGATGATCACATCGAACTGGAGAGCATACCTTTCCAGGTCTCGGCTATCCTCCAGGATATCCGCGTCATGTTTGAACAGGATATCGAGCGCAAAGGCCTTAGCCTGCGTATCGAAGAGGAAACGCAGGATGTGTGGCTGCTGGGCGACCGATCACGGCTTCAGCAGGTTTTGATGAACCTCGTCAGCAATGCGCTGAAATTCACCGATAGCGGCGAAATTGCCATAGAGGCCCATATCCGTTCTTCAAATAGCGAAACCTGCGGCCTGATGCTTCGTGTCCACGACAGCGGTATCGGCATTCCGGCCGACAAGCTGCCGCTCATCTTTGAAAAATTTACCCAGGCAGATGAAAGCATCACCCGGCGTTTTGGCGGATCGGGACTCGGCCTTTCCATTGCGCGGTCTCTGGTCATACTGATGGGCGGAGACATTGTCGTGGAAAGCGATCCGGATACCGGTTCCAGCTTTACCGTCACCCTGGACCTGCCCCGCGCCACGCCGCCACAAACCGCTGTTATTCAGCCGGCGCCGAATCTGAATGCGCCCATATTGGCGGACGGCGCCAGGCCCAGTGTTTTGGTTGTTGAGGACTATGAACCGAATATCATGGTGCTTAGTCTGATGCTGGAAGAACTCGGATACGAAACCATCGCTGCCATGTCAGGACGCGAAGCGCTTGACCTGATCGAAGCTTCTCCGCCTTTTCACGCCATTCTGATGGATGTACAAATGCACGGCATGGATGGGCTGGATACCACTCGCCATATTCGTGACAGTGAAAAATCGGGTAAGCCGCGACATACGATTATTGGTGTCACCGCACACGCGCTGGCAGGTGATCGCGAACGCTGTTTGCTGGCCGGTATGGATGACTATATCTCCAAACCGGTTTTGCCGGGTATTCTGGCGCAGAAACTGGGTGAGATTGCTATGCGCCAGCCCGCATAAGGGCCGCCTTTACGCCTCCCTTATCCGCAATGCGAATCTTAGACACTGAGCCCTTGCAGGCTTTAAGCCTAGTCTGGATTTCATTCCACTCAGGAGGAGACGAAATGCTCGATACCCAGACCCGTGACGCCGATGTGCGGACCAGCCCTACAAGTCAGGGAACTACGGCGAGCGAAGTCAAAAGCACTCCCGCCGGCACCCATGCCCTCAGCTCGAAGAGTCTTTCTTCGCTTTATGACCACGATCATATTGAATCCGTTCAGTTGATGTCACATGACCTGAAGCGACTGCTTTTGGGGTGTGATGCGGCGCGCCTCAAGACTGACGTCAAACTTCAGGTTGCCCGGCTTAATGACTGGACCACCACCTACCTCAAGGGCCTTGATGCCGCACAAAAGATCAGTGAGGCCGGTTACGATACCCTGATCGAGGCGCAGAAAGAACTGGCGCTGTCCCTTGACGACTATCTGCGCTTTGAAGGTGAAGGCGGCAATGTAGCCCCCACGGCAGATCAGGAGCGTCGCGTTGAGGAAATGTCCAAAGCCCTGCGTCGGATCAGTAGTCTGCTTCCGGCTGTCGGGGAAACCTTTACAGGTATGCACAGCGCATCGGACAATGCTGAAACGCCTGAAATAGAACCGGCGACACCCGAAACAACACCGCCTGACTCTACGCCGGAATATGATCCGCCAGCACCCGATGGTAATCCGGAGCTGCCTTCTGAAATTCCACCGGTCATGGACCCTAAAATGTAACCTTGCTGCTTTAGGATTCCCTCATGCAAGCCCCTATCCCCGCCGTTTCCGCTACCCATAAAGCCACTGTTCGCCTGACAGATATCGCGGGCTTCAGTATCGATGACGATATTCCCGAACTGTTCGATCCGGATGAAGATCGCGGCGAACTTGAAACCTATGTTCATATCGCTGATACCTGGAACGATTGATTATGACCGAATATTCGCGTGGTTCGGGCGTTGGACGGTTTTTGCTGATCATCCTGTTGCTGATCCTGGCCGTTGCGGGCGTCTGGTATTACAACAAGACTCATGTCGTAACGGCCGGCGATCATGTTGGTAAAGCGATAGACGCCATCCCCGCGGCTGTAAGCAAAGCCGCAGACGAAGCTCACGACAATGATAATCTCGATAAGGTCGGCGACGCTCTCAAGGACACCGGCCAGGCAGCCTCCTCTGCCCTGTCCAAAACCGGCGAGGTAACATCCCGTGCCGTTTCCGAAACGTCTGCCGACATCAAGGCGGCCGCTGAAAAACAAAAAAAGCAAAACGCAGAGCACGAAAAAGGATAAGGCCGTGAAGGGCATATTGTTGTGGCTCGTCGGGATACCAATTCCCGTGATTCTCCTGCTCTATCTATTCGGCGTCATGCGCTGATCCCTCATTTCCGGGACGCGATTTCCTTTTGTCTGCCTGGCGCATTATCCCAGGCATAAAAGGGGAAAATGCTTGCCCACCTTTATTCGCGCAGGCCTTATGTGCATTTGCGCAATCTGTATATTGTTGGTAAAGAACGGCCATGAAGCCCGAAGATATAAGCTCTCAGACGCATGATGAAATCCGCGAATATCTGCATCGGCAGATGTTATCATCGGTTTCTCACGATCTGAAAACACCTCTGGCTACCATTATTGGATCGCTGGAAGTCATGACCATGCTTTATGACAAGTTAAGCGAGGAAAAGCGCCGGTCTTTGATAAGCTCAGCCCTGACCGAGGCTTTCCGGCTTGATCATTTCATAACCAATATTCTGGATATGGCCAAGTTTGAGGCCGATGCTGTGAAGCCCCGCTTTGAAAGCACCCGCCTTAGCCAGATGATCAATGACAGTCTGGCGCGCCTGGGACCGCTCAAGACCAAGGGTGAAATCCAGATTACGGCCGCCGGCAACGGAGACGATCTGGTGACGGATCCTATGCTTGGCAGTCGAGCTATCGGGCTTGTCCTGCATAATGCCTTCAAATTCGGTGGCCGCAAGGCCGCTAACCCGGTAATTGAGGTCGAGTATGGCGTGAAAGGGCATGAAGGCTTTGTGCGAATCCGTGATCATGGTGAGGGCATTCCGCTCGCCAAGCAGGCAGCGGTGTTTGATAAATACACCCGTTTGCAAAAGACGGATCAGCAAAACGCCAGCACCGGCCTGGGCCTGACAATTAGCCAGTACATCATGCGTCTGCTAGACGGCCGTATTGAACTACATAATCATCCCGAAGGCGGCGCCATATTCACCCTTTGGTATGCCAATAAAAAAGCGGCATGAGTTAAGCTTCCAAATTAAAAAAGAGCCGGTCCTCGAAAGGACCGGCTCTTTTTTCAACTCAACCTTTATGGAGAAATCCTATAAAGGCGGATTGGCACTGCGGCCGGTAATCATCCGGTAAACCAGGCTGGCCACAAACAGAACCACAAAGATGACGGCAATAAACTTGGCGATTTCAGCAAAGGTGCCGGCAAGGCCCGTAAAGCCGAAGAAGGCCGCAATAACGGCCAGAATAAAAAAGGTAACAATCCAGTTGAGCATAGCGTTCTCCTAATAACAACCCCGCCCGAAAGTGGCAGATGCGCTTGGGTTTACGGTATCCCATGGTCTGTAAATTTACAAAGACAACGCGTGACCATAAGATAAGGATAGAATAAAGGCTTATGATTTCGCAATCTGGACACAAAAAAATCCGGCAGGAAACCTGCCGGATTTTTCAAATTTGCTCAAATAGCTAGTTGACCATATCCATACGGTAGCCGATCCCGGATTCCGATACGATCGACTTTCCTAGCCCCGGACGCGTCTCCAGCTTGTCGCGCACCTGACCGATATAGACACGCAGATATTGCGTATCTTCCAGGTGCGCAGGGCCCCAGACTTCTTTCAGGATTTGCTTGTGGGTCAGCATACGTCCGCGATTGACCAAGAAGAAACGCAAAAGGTCATATTCCTTAGGCGTGAAGCCAATGCGCTCATCATCGATAAAGACTTCATGACGCACCAGGTCCATACGGATCGGACCATGGACGATTTCCGGATCGCCCACTTCCTTGACGGCCGATTTTCGCAGATTGGCGTTAATGCGCGCCAGCAGGACCTCGGCCGAGAACGGCTTGGTGACATAATCGTCAGCGCCGATATTGAGTGCCGGCGCCGCATCGGCATCTTCCGAGCGGGCAGTCAGCACAACGATCGGCACGTTTGACCATTCGCGGATCTTGGTAATAACTTCCTTGCCATCGATATCGGGCAAGCCCAGATCGAGCAGGATAAGGTCGGGACGAACTGAGGCGCTCATGCGCAAGGCCTGCTTGCCTGAATCGCATTCGCACACCTTGAAATCCGCGGCATCGAGAAAGATGCTGAGCATTTTGCGAATTTCTTCTTCATCATCAACGATCAGAATGGTGTTTTTCTTTTCGAGCATGGATATTCCGTGATCCTCTAAATAGACGCCGCCGGACCCCTGAAGACAGGGGATCACTAACTTTTGGTGACCCAGAACTAAGGTCAGAAAAATAAAAATTAAATGCGTGAGTGGCTTATACGACTGACACGGTCTGATCGATCCATTCCGCCAGCCGGATATCTTTTTGTGTCAAACCACCTGAATCGTGCGTCGTCAGGCGAATGGACACCGCATTATACACATTGGACCATTCCGGATGATGATCCATCCGGTCGGCTTCGGCCGCCACACGGGTCATGAAGGCAAAAGCCTGCTTAAAATCAGCAAATGTGAGGTGGCGAGAAATTGCCTTATGGTCGCTTTCCAACGTCCAGGCCGGCAAATTCCGCGACAAGGCAGATAGTTCATCACTTGAAAGCACAGGGTGCATAACAGTCTTTTTGCGCGTCATTGCGGCTTTTGACAAGACTAAAGTGGCCATTGCGCGTCTTGCCACCGGTGTCCTAAGCGGATAGCCTCGCCCAAACAGCAGGTGAGGAGACCGTCATGCGCCGCAACAGGCCTATTCTATCATCCATTTCCATCGCGCTCGCGCTTGCCGCTACGTCGCTTCACGCCGCACCGGCAAAGCCCGCGGATAACGCCACCTATGCCGCGCTGGTTCCGCCCTTTGTGCTGGTGAATGCTGACCGGCGTGACGGTGTCTCACTTTCCGGCACCTGGCATTACAGCGTCGATCCATATCGTGACGGTCAGGCCGACTTCCTCGGGCGCCCGGTAAATCCGCGCCTGTCGCGCGGAGCGGACGTCAATGTCGAACAGGCCTCGCGTGAGAACCCGAATGCGCTTTACGAATACGATCTGGGTCGCGCCCCTGCCGCCGATATCCCCGGCTCATGGATCGGTTACGATCCGCAACTGCGCTATTATAATGGTCTGATGTGGTATCAGAAAAGCTTCGATGCGCCGCAGACGACAGGTAAACGTATTTTTCTGCGCTTCGGGGCGGCCGATTACCGCGCCACCGTCTATCTCAACGGTCGGGTCATCGGCGAACATGAAGGTGGCTTCACGCCCTTCGCTTTCGACGTGACCGACAAGCTGCGCGCGAAGGATAACAATCTCGTCGTGGCCGTCGATTCGACGCGGACGCCCGATACCATTCCGCCCACCGTCACCGACTGGGAAACCTATGGCGGCATTACCCGTGATGTGACCCTCGTCACCACGCCACAGACCTACATAGATGATGATTTCATCCGCCTGACCAAAGACGGGCGCATCGCCGCCGATGTGGCGCTAGACGGGCCGCAAAAGGCCGGCCAGTCCGTGGCCGTTCAGGTGCCCGCTCTGAAACTCAAACTCACAGGCACTACTGGCGCCGATGGCCGCGTCAGCCTCTCCGCCGCCGCGCCCACCGGCCTGAAGCGCTGGTCACCGGATACGCCAACCCTCTATGACGTGACCGTGACCGCCGGCACCGACACCCTGACCGACCGCATCGGTTTCCGCACCATCGAGGTGAAGGGCACGCAGATCATCCTCAACGGCAAGCCGATCTTCCTGCGCGGCATCTCGCTACATGAGGAAGAGTTTGGCCCCGATCCGTCACGCCGCATCACGCCGGAAGCGTCACGCGCCCTGCTGAACGAGATCAAAACCGGCCTGCACGGTAACTATGTCCGGCTGGCGCACTACCCGCACAATGAGATCACCACGCGCATGGCCGATGAACTCGGCCTTCTGGTGTGGAGCGAAATCCCGGTCTATTGGAGCGTCAATTTCAGCCGCCCGGAAACCCTTCAGGCGGCGCAGAAAATGATCGCCGAAAACATTCTGCGCGACCGCAATCGCGCATCCATCGTCATCTGGAGCGTGGGTAACGAAACCCCGGTATCGGACGCGCGCAATCATTTTCTGGGCGCCCTGGCGCAGGAGGCGCGCGATCTCGACGGGTCGCGGCTGGTCTCGGCGGCGCTGAATACCGCTACGAGCAACGGCCCCAACGACATTTCCATCAAGGACCCTCTGGGCGCCTATCTCGATGTCATCGGTATCAACACCTATAACGGCTGGTACGGCAACGGCACGCTGGCAGATGTCCGCAAGACGGTCTGGCATTCGGATTATGACAAGCCGATGATCTTCTCGGAGTTCGGCGCCGGCGCTAAATACGGTTATCATGATCCGGCACAGCAGCACCGTTTCAGTGAGGACTACCAGTCGAGCTATTACAAGGCGACGCTGGAAATGGCCGACCATATTCCGTTCCTGGCCGGTATGTCGCCGTGGATTCTCAAGGATTTCCGCTCCCCCCGCCGGCAGAATACCTGGCAGCAAGGCTGGAACCGCAAGGGCCTGCTGGATGAGAACGGCAACCGCAAGCAGGCGTTTTTCGTGCTGGGGGACTATTACCAGAAGAAGGCGGAATAGGAAGCAAAGCCCCCCACCACGCCTACGGCGCGGTCCCCCTCCCCACAGGTGGGGAGGTACAAGAACATTTTATACTCCCCCGCTTGCGGGGGAGGTGGCATCGCGCAGCGATGACGGAGGGGGGCCTTTCTTATCCCTTCAAATTCTGGATGCTCGTCGCAATACTCGCCCATGGGTCGGCGGGATTGTCGTGCTCGACAAAGCCATACTTGATACCCAGCGCACTCGCCCTGGCCAAAACGGCGGTAAAATCGATCACGCCCTCACCGACCGGCGCCATGGCGCCATCAGCCAGTTTGTCTTTCAGGTGCAGCAGGCGGATGCGGTCGCCATGTTCCTGCAGGATATGCAGCGGATCATGACCGGCGAAGCTGGCCCAGTAGCAATCCAGCTCGAAATTCACTAATGCCGGATCGGTGTTTTCCAGCAGCAGGTGATAGGGCAACTCGCCTCCCGCCGTCTTGGCAAATTCAAAATCGTGATTATGGTAGGCGAAGCCCAGGCCGCGCGCTTTCGCCAGCGCACCCCATTTGTTCATTTTATTGCCGAGCACCTTCCAGTCCTTGCGATCTTCCGGCGGCATCCATGCCAGCACGGCATAGTCGGCGCCGAGCGCCACCATATCATCGAGCGCCGCCTCCGGACGGGTGTTCCAGTCGGCCAATCCGATATGCGAAGAAGGGGCGGTCAGACCGATTTCACCCAGCTTCGCCTTGAAAGCCGCCGGCGTCATGCTGCCAAAGGAAATGGTCTCGACATAGTCATAACCCAAGCCCTTGACCTTTTGCAGCGTGCCGGCTGGATCCGCGGCAAAGGCGTCACGCACCGTATAGAGTTGCAGGCCAATCTTCTGGTAAGGCTGCTTGATCGTGGCGGCATTGGCTGACAGGCCGACAAGGCCAAGCGCTGAAAAACCGGCGAGCAGATGACGACGATTGAGTTCCATGATGTATCTCCCTGTTTCATTTTAGAAACCATGGGAGCCGTACAGTGTCAAACGGCCAAAAGCGCCTTGTGGTAATCACCCGTGCCCCGAGTAAAGAGGTGATCCTCCGGTAAAACGGCTGACAGACCATAATCCGGCTGGCCTTTCAGCCGTTCATAAATGGGCGCAAAATCGGTATTGGCCATGTCGAACAGGGTATTGATCGACGGCATGACGAAATAGGTCTCCTGAAATTCGTCGATGCGGTAATCCGTTCGCATCACGCGCTCCAGGTCGAAGCCGATACGGTTGGGCGACGGGCTTTCCAGCGCGAACCGCGTCTCGGTAAAGGAGGAGAGAATACCGCCGCCAAAGACACGCACGTCGTCACCTTCGGCAATCAGGCCAAACTCAACCGTATACCAGTAGAGCCGCGCGATCCGGTCCAGTTCGCCGAGACGCATGGCCTTCAGACCGCCCTCGCCATAGGCCTGCATGAAGTCGGCCATGACCGGATTGACCATCATCGGCACATGGCCGAAAATATCGTGAAAGACGTCCGGTTCCTGCAAATAATCGAGCTGATGGCTTTTGCGGATGAACTGCCCGGCCGGGAAGCGGCGATTGGCCATATGCTCGAAAAAGACATCGTTCGGCACCATGCCCGGCACCGCCACAACGCGCCAGCCTGTGCGCTTTTCCAACACATCGGAGAGCCGCTCGAAATCGGGAATGGCATCGGCGGTGATCGGCAAATCTGCCAGGCCATCGAGATAATGCTGCGATGCCCGGCCCGGGATCAGCTTCATCTGGCGCTCGTAAAGCGTCTTCCAGGTGGCGTGTTCTTCAGCGGTATAGAGGTGCCAGTCCTGCGGAATGGTCCAGTCGGCGCGTTCCGGCATATAGCCACCGACAATGCCGTGCTTTTCATCAGTCTGCGTATCCGGCATGGTGGCCTCCTGTTCTCTTTTCGCAGGAGTGTAGCGCCACACTGGTTGCAATTGAAATGATTTTTTCGTGAAACAGGCCCCCATGCGCGGTGGGGGCCTGTCATTGTCGCATAGGTCCCGGAGAAGGCTGGCTACACGATATTTTCATGGCCCGAAATCAGTTTCCGCATGGACTCCAGGTAACCGATCCAAGCGGTGCGGCCGGCATTGCTGAGGGTCACGGTGGTCAGTGGTTTCTTGCCGACAAAGGCCTTTTCAATAACGATATAACCCGCTTCTTCCAGCTTGCGTAACTGCACAGACAGGTTGCCGTCCGTCGCCTGGAGCTTGGTTCTCAGAAGGGTAAAATCCGCCGATCCGGCCGTCGACAGATAGGCCATGATCCCTAATCGCAAACGGCCGTGGATCACATCGTCAATGGCCTCTATGTTGAAGTCGTCGGCCATTACGCCCTCGCCGCACGCATCAGGATAAAGCCGGGGATGGTGGCGAACAGGATCAGAGCCACGGCATAGGCCAGCAATTGCTCCGGCCGGCCCGCCAGAAGCGCCATGACGGGCGCACCGATAAAGCATCCAAAGCTGATCGCCTTCAGCCAGCCTTGCCCCGACATCATAGCGCTGACCCACCAGCCCATGCCGTAAAGGACAAGAACAACCGGGGCGATGAGGAAGGTGATTGGCTGCACATCCTGCACCTGGCGCGCCACCAGAAAAACGCTGAGGATTAGAAAACCGATGCCCATACCGACCGCCGTCCAGGCAGAATCGTAAGCCTTGGCGCTCGTACTGCGTACACCACAGCCCCGACAAGAAAATACAGCCGCCAGGATCGCAAAAAGCAGGCTGGCACCGAACCAGATCGCCATTTGAAATAAGGTGTTTTGCGGGAGAATATTAATAGCCACGCCATATTCCGCCACTGAAGCGCCGGCATATAATATGCCCGCCCAGAACAGAATAGCGCCATTCCTCATTGGCCCGCGCGTTCCGTCTTCGGCCAGCGATTTCATATAATCGATATCAGACTGCAAACTCGACATGGGTGGCTCCTTGTTAAATGTCTTCACTCTTGTTTATTTGAAGTACTTTATTTTGTAAAGTTCTTTTTCAATTTAAATCATGACTCTTTTGTAATCTTGCCAAGTGACCGAAAGCGGCTAGTTTCATTCGAAATCTATTAAAACAAAAAGTGGGGCTCTCCGATGCGTATTTCCCTGAAATCCTTATGTATGACAACGGCGCTCGTTACTGTCGCCCTGAGTTACCCCTTCATATCCTGGGCACAAATGACCACTGTTGCTAAAGCTGTCGCCGATAATCCCAATACCGCCGCAAAAGAGGCGCCCGATCCGCGCGCTTACCTTGATGAAATCGACGGAACGGAAGCGATGAAATGGGTTTTGGCGCATAACCAGAGCACCATCGACAAGCTGTCGAAAGACCCGCGTTTCGCCCAGAACCAGGCCGAGGCCCTGACCATATTGCAGGCGACCGACCGTATCGCCGTACCCAGCTTCGCCCACAAGGGCATGGTACAGAATTTCTGGCAGGATGCCCAACATACCCACGGCGTCTGGCGCCAGACGACCTGGGACAGTTACAAGACCGCTACCCCCGCCTGGGATACCATTCTCGATATCGACGCGCTCTCAAAGGCCGAGGGCAAGAACTGGGTATGGGAAGGTGCCAACTGCCTGGCGCCGGACTATACCCGCTGTCTGATCGAACTGTCCGATGGCGGCAAGGACGCCACCATCATTCGAGAATTTGATATCACCACCAAGAGCTTCATTACCGGCGGTTTTGAACTGCCTGAGGGCAAGCAGAGCGTCACCTGGCGCGACGCCGATACCGTCTATATCACCCGCGAATGGACGCCGGGCGATGTCACCGAGTCGAGCTACGCCTACATCACCAAGGTGCTGAAACGCGGCCAGACGCTCGATCAGGCGGTCGAAATCTATCGCGGCGCCAAGAGCGATGTCAGCGCCGGCCGCACCGTGTTGCGCGATGTCGACGGTACATATGTGATGGACTACGCCTATCGCGGCCTCGACTTCTTCCACACCCAACAGCTGTTCTATGTCGGCGACAAGGGCGTCGAACTGCCCCTGCCGCAGTCATCGAACTTCAATGGCTACATGGACGGTCAGGCGATCTATAGCCTGAAAGAGGACTGGACCTCGGCGAAGGGCACCCCTTTCAAAACCGGCGCCGTGCTGGTGTTTGATCTGGCGAAGGCGCTGGCCGATCCGGCAAAACTTGAACCGACGCTTCTGTTCCAGCCCGATGCCCATCAATCGGTCGAAGGCATCAGCCAGACGAAGAACCGCCTGATCCTGTCGCTGCTGTCGAACGTCACGGGCGAGGTGTGGAGCTATGACTATACCGGCGGCAAATGGTCGGCGAA
Organism: uncultured Asticcacaulis sp.; assembly: GCA_946480125.1. Next base: position 5,700 of record CAMLIY010000023.1, on the reverse strand, counting down.
AAAGCTCGACCTGCCGGCCAATTCGGCGCTCGATATCGCTTCGACTGATGATGAAAGCGATCGTGTCCTGCTGACGGTTTCGTCTTTCCTGATCCCGGGCACCCTGGTCAATGTCGATGCCGCATCCGGCACCGTCGAAACGCTCAAATCCTCGCCGGCGCGCTTTAATGCCGAGGGCTTGCAGGTGCAGCAATATTGGGCCACCTCCAAGGACGGCACCAAAGTGCCCTATTTCTTCATCGCCAAGAAGGGCATCGCGCTCGACGGCACGACTCCGACCATCCTGAACGCCTATGGCGGCTTCGAGGTCTCCTCAACGCCCTACTATTCGGGCACGGTGGGCAAGCTGTGGCTGGAAAAGGGCGGCGCCTTCGTGCTGGCCAATATCCGCGGCGGCGGCGAATTTGGCCCGGCCTGGCACGAGGCCGGCCTCAAGACCAAGCGCCAGAATATCTATAACGATTTCCAGGCGGTGGCCGAGGACCTGATTGCGCGCAAGATCACCACGCCGCGTCACCTCGGCATTATGGGTGGCTCCAATGGCGGGCTGCTGATGGGCGTCCAGCTCACCCAGCGGCCGGACCTGTGGAACGCCGTCGATGTGCAGGTGCCGCTGCTCGACATGGTCAACTATACGAAAATGTCAGCCGGCGCCTCGTGGCAGGGCGAATATGGCGACCCGAACGATCCGGTCGAAGGCGCCTTCCTGCGCGGCATCTCACCCTATCATAATGTGAAGGCCGGCGTCGCCTACCCGGAACCGCTGTTCGAGACCTCGACCAAGGACGATCGCGTCGGACCCGTCCACGCCCGCAAGATGGCGGCCCTGTTCGAGGAAATGGGCCTGCCGTTCTATTATTATGAAAACACCGAAGGCGGCCATGCAGCGGCATCAAACCTGCCGGAACGTGCCCGCCGTTACGCCATCGACTATACCTACTTCATGCAAAAGCTGATGGATAAGTAAGACTTTTCTCTCCTCCCCTGATTTATCGGGGGAGGAGACGTATTACGCTCTCTGGCGCATCGGGTCTTTCTTCATGCTATTGAACAGGCTGGCTTCGAAATCAACCAGCATGTCGGCGAACTCGATATCCTGCAAGGGTTTGGCGCCCTTGCGGTTCAGCCGTGCCATGCGGTATTTCCAGAATGACGAGATGTGGTTGAGAATGCCGATCTTGTTGCCCAGTTCAACAAACAGTTCAGAGCCGAACAGCAGGAACTGCCGGAAGGGTTCCGGATCACGACGCACCGCCAGCGCGTGATAGACCTGATCATAGTGATCGAGCGTATCACGGGCATCTTTGATGGTTTCAACCACGGCCTTGGCGATGCGCGGTCGCGCCTTTTTCAAATAGCTTCGCAGAGAATCATCATGACTGCCGGATGTGCGGTAACCGCCCAATCCGCCCAGCACATCGCGCAGACCGTTTTGCAGCTCAAAATGACACCATTTGTAATACAGGAAACCCCGCCAGCACATGATGCCCTCCTGGAACTCCTCGTCGCTCATTTGCAATGTCATCTGAAGCGGTGCCAGTGTCTGGCTAAGGTTATCCGACAGGATCTTGGCGCCCAGCCGGGTGGCGCCGCGGCTGTTCTTGCCCTGCCCCAAGGCGACATTGACCAGGTTTTCTATCTCCCGCGCCGTGAAGGCCGTCATGGCCTTGAGGTCATGTGCCGATATCTGGAAATAGACACCTGAGGGATTGCAACCGGCTTTATCAAGATGCTCGCGTAGCAAAAACGGATCGAGCGACGGCAGGTCGTCAATGGTTCGCAACAATTGGGCGTCGCGATTCTTACCCATATCCTCGATGCCGAGATAGTTGCGCATAAGGGGTTCATACTGGGTCTGGCGCACAAAGAAGGACCGCCCGCCCAGGCGCAGGTCGTAAGGATCATAGGGCAGGATAACTTTCGTCACCGTGCGGCGGCCATTTGGAAACAGATCACGTTCGTCAAGCCGCAGGGTATGTTTGAGTATCAGGGCGCGATTGAGGGCGGAATGCTCGAACATCGGCTTGGCGATGTAATCGGCGTTGTCCTTATAGGTCGTGTAGATTTTAGCCAGGTTCAGCACCCGGCAGGTTGACCAGGTGCGGTTCAGATTGGCGAGATTACGCACCTCACGCGTCGAGGTGAACTCGCTGTCTGTGGCGGCACGGTTCAGGCCGTCTGTAAAGGCGAGGCTTGTACCGATCATTCACGCTTCTCATCTTCATCCAGGCTGACAACTGACAGCGAGTCTTCGAAATCCATAAGAATATCTCCGTATTCAAATGGCGTCAGACGTTGGGTTGCCATCGACTGGCCCATACGGTACGCCCAGAATGAAGCGATATGACTTAAAATACCGATGCTTTCACCCAGCTCAAAAAACAGACTGGGGCCATCAAGGAGAAAACGGCGAAACGGACCGGGATTTTCGCCATGCACCAGCGCATGGTAAGCCTGGTCGTAAACATTGAGCGTGCGCCCCACCTGACTAACGGCATTGACAATCCGGCGCGCCAGACGGGGGCGGACCTCTTTCAGATATTCCCGCGTGCCATCATCGCAGGCGCCGAGCGGCTGGTAGGTCGACAGGCCATCCAGCACCTTGCGCATCTCATCCTGCAACTCGATATGGCGCCATTTGAAGTAGAGGAAGCCGCGCCAGGAAAAAATACCGTCGGAAAATTCATCATCAGACATGCGCAAGGTGGCCTTCAGGGGCCAAAGTTCGGTATCAAGTTCGTTGGCCAGGATCTTGCCGGCCAGTTTGATGGCCGAGCCACCGCCGATCGAACCGGAAAAAGCCGTACGCACGAGCCGCTCGATCTCTTCATTGGCGAAACCGATCATGCGCTGAATGTCGTGCGGTGAAATTTTGAGGTAACAGGCTCCCGGCCGATAACCATGGCGCGACAGATGTTCACGCACCAGAAAGGGGTCAAGCGACGGCAACTGATCCAGCAGACGCAGGGTTTGCACATCCGTATTCGCGTTGACGTCATCACCAAAATAGGCACGGCAAAAGGCGTCAAACCCTATTTGGTTGATCAGGATCGAACGACCGCCCAGCTTCAGGTCCATGGCGTCAAACGGCAGGATGATCTTGGTAGCCGTGCGGCGTGGACGACTGAACAGTTCGCGTTCATTGCTGCGCAGGGTATGCTTGACCAGAATAGCCTTATTCATCTGCGAATCGCGGAAAAACGGCTTCAGCTGGTAATCCTTCTCGCGCGCCGAATTCATATGGACAGCCGACAGGTTGAGCACACGGCTGGTCGAAGCCGTTTCACCCAGATTGGCGAGACTGCGCACATCACGGTTCGATAAACCGTTATTGGCAGGCGTACGGCTGTCTACAGGAGCGAAAGCGTTCATTGGGCGACCTTCGAGACAACCTTGCGGTTGAGTTTGCGTTTGGTGACGAGAATGTTCAGATGCCGAACGATATCAAGCGCGTCGTCCGGATCGGTAAAGGGGGTCTCATTTAGGCGGATCAGGGCATCGAGATGCACACTGAGCACCTCGGCCTCTGCGCGGCTGCCGAACAGACGCATATAGTCGTTGAGTGATTGCGTCACCTGCTCGACAAGGCTTAACCGAAAATCATGCGCGTCGGTCTGGCTCTGGACCAGGCGCGCCACCACTTCGTTGACCTCCGCCACATCCATATACACACCGCCATCACGCATGAAGGCGCGCAAGGCGCCCAGTCCGGCAGCTACCGGCGATTGCGCTTCGCCGTCATCAGCCCGGCGTAAAAGGCCTGGGAACAGTTGCGCTTTGCGCCGGCGGCGATCCGGGCCCACAAAAGCTTGGTTCGTCACGAAGCGGCGTTTTTTAGTCAAGGCTGAAGAGATCGCTCGCAACAGGGACGCTGTGGAAAACGGCTTGACGATAAATTCATTCACACCAGCGCTACGGGCCTGTTTGACATCAAGTTCGCGCTGACGCGCCGTGAGCATGACAACCGGCAGAGCCGGGTTTGGAAAACGTGGATCAGGCGTCAGTGCGGACTGCCGGATCAGGGTGACGAGTTCGAGCCCGGACATGCCTGGCAAGCCCCAGTCAAGCAGCAGGATGTCCGGCGCCTGACTGCGCAGGTGCTCGATGGCTTCCTCGGCATCACGGGCGAAGCTCAGATTGGTGAAGCCTGCGGCGCGGAGCAATTCTATCACCAGGCGGCGCGAGGCGTCATTGTCCTCAACAATCAGAAGGCTGACCGCCGCGCAATTAACCTTGCGCAACAGGCGCTGGGTCGATGAATGCTGCATGTTCATAAGGTTGAAATCGCCCGTTACCTGGTCACCGTTTTAAAACAATACCGCAAACCCCTTAATTCTGCGTTGACTTAGATCATTGAATTTATGGTAAATTATTTATTTACTCCGTATAAACGCGCTCTTAAGGGCGGCGTACTATACTGCCGTTATGATCCGCAGACAGTTCCTGACCTCCCTTAGCCTGGCCGGCCTTATGCCCGCAGTTGCGCTGGCTTCCGAACCCAAGAAAAAAGGGGGCGGCGACGGCTATACACAGTTCAAGACCATCAATGTATTTACTGAAGCCGGGCGGCGCCGGCACGGCACCCTCAGCATTGACATGGGCCTGTATAGCGAAGACACGAAACTGGTCGAGCAGATCAAACTGTATCAGCCACGCCTGCAAGATGCCTATGTCGCCAAATTGCAGGCCTATGCCGGCACACTGAATTCCAGCGCCATGGTCAATACCGATTTCATCGCCATGCAGCTGCAATCGGCCACTGACAGCATTCTTGGTCGCAAGGGCGCCAAGGTTTTGCTGGGAACCATTCTTTTGAATTAGCGCTCAAGCGGCGCGGCCTCCTCGCATCGGCTCGGGCGGGCGCCCTTGCCAAGCCGATGGCCTTGGAATCAGACCTGTTTCGGTTGTTTTGCGTTTGCGCAACGGTAAGAAACCGGCCATAGTTTTGCGGTATTCGCCTGAGAATATACCGAATGTGCCGAGGAGACCGGACATGAGCACCCCCTCACCCTTCGAAAACGGCCTGCGCCTGATGGCCGACCAGCAGCAGCGCGCCGCGCGCAGCCTGATCAACCTGATAGAGATGATCAGTACCACTTCGCACCGCTATGCCGAAGACACTGCCGCCTTCACTCAGGAAGCCATCACCCTGATGAATGAAGCCTCTGCCAAACGCGATCCGGCATCTGTCGCCGACCTGCAAAGAAAATGGGCCGCCACCTGCCTGAAATATGGCCAGGACCAAACCAAGGCGACTATGAGCTTTGTCGAACAATGCGGCAAGCAGGCGCTAAATGTCGCCTCACATGCTCAGGACGCCGCCCCCGAAAAAACCCAAAACGCATCCAAGGAATAAGCCCATGTCTAAAGCCCCACTCTCTGGCTCCCTCTCTGGCAAGACCGCGCTCATCACCGGTTCCACGAGCGGTATCGGCCTGGCCATCGCCAAAGGACTGGCGGCGCAGGGGGCCAAGATCATGTTGAATGGTTTCGGTGACGCCGCCGAGATCGAGAAGGTGCGCGCCGATCTGGCGGCCGAACATGGCGTCGATGTCGGGTTCAATGGCGCCGATCTGACCAAGCCCGACCAGATTGAAGCCCTGATCAAGGAGATCGATGATACACTCGGCGGGGTCGATATCCTGGTCAACAATGCCGGCATCCAGTTCGTTTCGCCGATCGAGGATTTCCCGCCGGAAA
>CAMLIY010000022.1 GCA_946480125.1 uncultured Asticcacaulis sp. | reverse complement strand
TCGATTTATGCCGATTGGCAGCTCTGCGTATCAGGCCATGACAGGCGGAGGTTGCTTGCATCTTTATCAGCAGATCGGCAAACTCGTGCGTATCCAAGGTCAGGCAGTCACGGAGTACAGCCAGATTGCGGCGAACCCCCATCTCCTCGGAGATGATGTAGAGTATGACGCCTGTAATTAGCGCCTTGGCCTCCTCATTCCAGTGCGCTTCACCGGCGGCGCCAGGCGGATCGACGACCAGGGCGTCAGCCAGAAGGGCGGCGTCCTCGGCGATATCCGGGCTATCAGGATCGAGGGCGGCGAGCGGATTGTAGGCGGCAGAGAGCTGGCCTGTGACGCCGAAGGGATCGAGGATATGGACCGGCCCGAATGCCGATCGTGCCCGTGCCGTGATGCGGGCATTCTCGCCCTTGGGATCGATACAGACGATCGAGCGGTTCTGCGTTAGCAGGTTTGGAATGATCGTACCGACGCCTTTGCCGGAGCGGGTAGGGGCCATAGTCAGCAAATGTGACGGCCCGTCATAGCGCATGAGTTTGCCGCCGGGCCCTTCGCGTCCGATCAGCAAGCCATCCCGTAAACTCGTGATGCCATCCATTTCTTTCCGGGTAGCGAACCGCGCAGAACCGTGGGTGTTCGCGCCGTCGCCGTAGTCAAAATGGTTGAGCAGTGGCGCGGCAATGACACGCAGAAACACCGCTGCCATGACGACGAGAAGAACAATCCCGAACGCTATATCGAGTACTTTATTCCGGGTGCCATGCGGCACAATCAGGGAATAAATCCAGAGCAGAAACAGGTCGAGCACGATGGCCGAAAGAACAACAATAACGAGGGTGCCGAGGACATGCTTCCACATCCGAAATGGCGCCATCACAATGCACATGAATGCCCATAATGGGTCACGCGCGGCGGCGGCCAGCATGTTGCCCAGGGCCCGAAACACCCGAATGGTCCAGCTTATCATCGTCCCCTCCCAATAACAGCTCGATTAGGCCAAACTAGCTTTCAAGCGGGTCGAGCCCCGTTCCTATAACTTCGTCGCGGATTCGACTCAGAATATCGGCGACGCTCTGCCCCCCGTTCATCCGTGGAATGAAGGGTGCGCGTATTACGATATTTTCCCCTAGGCGATCCGCAAACTCAGCAGCCAAACCGCCGATGGGAGATTTTCGATCCCATAGAAAAACGTCGCACTCGTTGTTAAACGGTTTCGTTACCGAGAAGGCGGGACGTGTCATGTTGGAGCTACCAACGATGCCGATTTGCGGCACGCCGGCGCGTGAGCCGATAAACACCTTGGCGTGCCAGTGCATACTTGGCTTATACAGGCACTTCACTTTAACACCGGCAGATTGCAGACTAGCCTGAAAATTTTGATATGCGGCCATCCAGTGGGCGTTGTGAACGCCTACGGTCGTCAGGGCAATTCCACTAGTCGCGCAGACCGCCGCAAGGCCGCCCTCTGTACTGACCTTATAGTGGCCTCCGTTGAAGTTTTCCTGGAAGAAGCCTGAACACAACAGAGCCTCGTCGATATGGCCAGAGCCAATGGCTGCGATGATTGCATCGCGAAACGTGTTCGTGGCGGCTGTGGTTCGCAAGACGATGGAGATGGACATCGCAATACCTCTCACAGCAGATCGTCGAAAAGCAGTTTATCAGTCTCGCGCGTAAGAAACCCCGGAAGTTCACGTTTGATGAAAGCGCGCAGGTAGTCGGCACTGGCCTCATTGCCGTCTTCAATACGGTGAAGGACAAGTGCGCCGAGCAGCACCTTGCGGCGGGTATCTTTGGCCCGTTCGTCCTTGGTAAGTCTGGCTTGCAAAGTCTTACGCTGGGCATCCAATTGCGCCAGCCGGTCTTCGATGGATTTACGCGCCATTGTATCACCCCTGTAACAACCTCACGATGCTTCATATTGCCAAACTCGACTCTTGATTGCAAGTGCTTTTGTGGTACTCTGCAACCGTGTTTGTGGTGTGCATGGCGCCTGACAAATGTGCAGCACACCTGAGCAATCGTAGCGTAGCGGAGATTTTGAAGGGCGCACTTACGAGTTGCTGTGCAACTCAGATGCGCGCCGGCAGGGACCGGCGAAGGGATAGGTCATTGGCGATTTATCATCTGAGCATGAAAACCGTCTCCCGTGCATCGGGCCGCTCGGCCGTGGGTGCCGCCGCCTATCGCTCCGGCGCCCGCCTGACCAATGAGCGCGATGGCGTGACGCACGACTACACCCGCAAGGGCGGCATCGAGCATTCGGAGATCATATTGCCGGAAGGCAGCGATGCCGAATGGGCGCGCGACCGGGAGACTTTGTGGAATGCCGCTGAGTTTGCCGAAAAGCGCAAGGACGCCCGCGTTGCTCGCGAAATCGAAGTCGCCTTGCCGCATGAGCTGACGGGGGAACAAAGACTCGAACTGGTCCGTGACTTCTCACAATCTCTGGCCGATCGCTATGGGGTGGCGGTGGACTTCGCCCTGCACACGCCCGATCAGGATATGGATATCCGCAACCACCATGCGCACATCATGTTCACAACCCGTCAGGTGACGGAGGAGGGGCTTGGCGAGAAGACCGACCTTGAACGCGAAAACAAATGGCTAAAGGCGCGCGAACTTCCGGCGACCGACGAACAGTTGAAAGCGCTGCGTGTCGAGTGGGAAGAAACGGCTAATCTTCACCTGGCCCGCGCCGGTCATGACATCCGCATCGATCACCGCTCTCATCAGGACCGGGGGCTGGAGATCGAACCGACCCAGCACGTCGGGGTTCATGCCACGCAGATGAACCGGCACGGCAAGGAGGTCGAGCGCGAGCGGCTGGCGGAAGAGGCGAGGGTGCGAAACGCCGAACTGATCCGTGAGAACCCTGATCAGGTGCTGACCCTGATCACCGGTGAGAAGAGCGTGTTCGATCGTCGCGATGTCGCCCGCACCCTGCACCGGTACATCAATGACGACCCGGCGGAATACCAGGCGCTCTACTCGAAGGTTATGGCCTCGGACGAACTGGTGCGGATTTCCGATGGACCTGACGGCATTCGCTATTCGACGCGGGAAATGGTCGAGCTGGAAACCGGCATGGCGCGGGATGTATCGACCATGTCAGGACGCTCAAAACACGGCGTCAGGGACAGCCATATCGATCGCGCCATTGACGGCCAAGATGAAGCGATACGGCGCGGCATCGCTGCCGGCTTGCCGGATGACCTGGCCGCCGATCAGCGCGCGCGCCTGATCCAAGCCGCCGGGATGAGCGAAGAGCAGCGTGACGCCGTCCGTCACATCACTGGCGACCAGCAGGTGTCCGTGGTTGTTGGCTTCGCCGGCGCCGGCAAGAGCACCATGCTTGCGGCCGCGAAAGACGCCTGGGAAGCGGAAGGCTACAGCGTCCACGGCGCGGCACTGGCCGGCAAAGCGATCGCCGGGCTGGAGGAAAGCGCCGGCATTGAGGGACGTACTCTGGCGTCGTGGGAGATGCGCTGGAAGATGGGCACGGCCCAACTTGGACCCCGCGATGTCATGGTCATTGACGAGGCCGGTATGGTGGGATCGCGTCAGTTGGCCAGGTTTGTGTACGAGGCTGAACGCACGGGCGCCAAGCTCGTGCTGGTTGGCGACCATGAACAGCTTCAGGCCATTGGCGCCGGTGCGCCCTTCAGGGCCATTGCCGAAGAGGTTGGTTACGCCTCCGTCGAGGATATCCGCCGGCAGCGGCAGGACTGGCAGAAAGAGGCCTCGCGCGCCTTCGCCACCGAGCGGACAGAGGAGGGGCTGTCAGCCTATGAGAAACGCGGCCACGTCCATCTGAAGGTCGACCAGGACGCAGCCCGTGCTGGTCTGGTGCGCGACTATGTGGATGATGTCGAAGCCCGGCCGGACGGCAGCAGGGCGGCCATGGCGCATCGCCGCGTTGATGTCCACGCCCTCAATGAAGACATCCGTGAGGCCCTGAAGGGCAGGGGCCATCTGCAAGGCCATGAGCTGGCCTACAAGACCGAGAATGGCGAGCGTAGCTTTGTCGCCGGTGACCGGATTGTCTTCCTACAGAATAACCGCGATATGTATGTGAAGAACGGGACACTTGGCACGGTCGAGGCCGTGGAGCATGGCCGTCTGGTGGCGCGGCTGGATGGCAGTGACCGGGCCGTGGCCATCGACGCCATGGAATACAAGTCGTTCGATCATGGCTACGCCACGACCATCCATAAGACGCAAGGGTCAACCGTGGACAGGTCCTATGTGCTGGCCTCGGAGACGATGGACCGGCACATGACCTATGTCGCCATGACACGTCATAAGGACATGGCAACACTGTACGCCGGTGAGGACCACTTCGCCGACATGGAGGCCCTGAAGTCGCGTCTTGGCCGCTCCGGCGCCAAGGAGACGGTTTTAGACTATCTCGATCGCGACGGCCACCGTCGTGATACCGGCCAGCCGGTGAGGGACACCGAGGCCTTCGCCCGGCGGCGAGGCATCGATAGCGATATTGTCTATCCGGTGGAGCGCCAGCCGTCTGGTCAGAGGCGCGACAATGACGGGGAACACGATCTATCGGGCGGGCCATCCCAGCCGACGAAGAAGCGCGGCATGTTCGCCGGCCTGAAGCTGAAGGCGAATGCCCCAGAACGCGACAACGACCGTGGCAGGGATGCTGCCATTGACGAGCGACCCGGTAGACGCGGCACATCACCGCTGCAGAAGGCGACGGACCGATATGCCCGCGCCTATAGCGATGCCGCCAGGATGCGGCGCGAGGGCCTGCCGATCCTCGAAGGACAGAAGCAAGCGCTAAATAAGGCATCGCGGTCATTGGATCAGGCGCATCCGGGTGCGGCCAGTATCATGGAGTCCGCCCTGCGGCATAACCCGGCCATGCGCCAGGCCATGATGGATTTGTTGGGTGAAGCGCGGACCCAGACCCTGATCACCGGCATGTCGCAGGAGCGCCATGCTTTGGCTGACCCGCATGTCCGCGCCGACCGCCTGGTGGATCGGTGGAGGTCGTTGAGTGCTCGACAGCAGAGCTTACAGGGCTGGCAGCACGACGACGCCCGCGCGCCTGTGGAGAAGGCCATGCGCGACACGGTCAAAGAGATAGCCCGCGACCCACAGGCGGAATCTTTGCTGCGCAATCGGCGTCAGGAACTGGGATTGGGCAAGGCGGGCGGTCAGGACAGCATTAGCCGTGAGCTGGAACGATCAATCCAGCGCGACCGTGACCGTGATCGGGGATTAGGACTGTAAGGGGAGGGGAGCATGGTGGACGATAGGGCGCCAACCGGCGGCGAGGATGAAGCGGACGATGCAGCCAGGGCGTTTGAGGCGCTGCGCAAATCCATCGAAAAACGCAACACGGCGACCACGACCGAGCTGAAGACGATCCGGAAGGGTGTCGAGGCCTTGTTCGACCAGATCGAGGCACTTGATGCCAAGCCTGACTTCGCGGCGGATCTGGCTCAGTTGAAGCAGATCGGCGTCGTCGTCGCCAAGCGGCTGGAGGCTCTTGAGGCTTCGCCAGCTCTGAAGCAGGGTATCAATGCCTTCGAGCGCGCGGGTACAGACCTTGTTAAAACGTCGGCCCAGGCGTTTGATCAGAAAGCACAGCGGTTCGACTATGCCGCGTCAGCGCTTGAGTGTATTATCAGGAACATCAATGACCGGCACACTTACCGGCGGTATGTGGCGATCGCTGGTGGTGCCGGTGTGGTCGTAGGTGTTCTGCTGTTGCTGTTCCTGCCCCGGCTTTTGCCATTCGACGCTGACAGCCATGTCGCGGCCGCCATAATGGGAAAACCGCGCTGGGAGGCTGGTGCGGCCATAATGCAAGTTACAGATCCGGCTGCTTGGAAAGCGGCGATGGCCAATGCTCAGTTCGGTGCGGATAATGCAGAAGATCTCACGCGATGCAGGCAAGTAGCTGTGAGGACCGGGCGGACCCAAAAATGCGCGGTGAAGGTGGTGCCGACCCGAGATTGATGCTTGTGGTCACTCGCGTGGAGCAGTAGCCGCAATGTTACGCTTGAATTATAGCTAGGAAATGAGGCGGCGGGTAGCCGTACCGTAAGGCAAAGCCAATGACAGATGCGGATATCAAACTAAGACCTGCTGTTCAGTACCTACGCATGTCTACAGAGCACCAGCGCTACTCGCTGGAAAACCAAGCGACGGCCATCGCACAATATGCTGCCCAGCACGACTATTCAATCGTTGGCACCTACGCCGACGTTGGCAAAAGCGGAATTACGCTGAAAGGCCGCGAAGGCTTGAGGCGTCTATTGGCTGACACCGAAAGCCAACAGCGTATCTTCGGTACAATCCTTGTCTTGGATATCAGCCGTTGGGGCCGCTTTCAGGACCCGGACCAATCGGCTAGTTACGAATTCCTCTGCCGAGAGAGTGGCGTTCAGGTCGAGTACTGCGCTGAGATGTTCGACAATGACGGCAGCCTGACGGCCTCGCTGGTCAAGCACATCAAGCGTATCATGGCAGGCGAGTACAGCCGGGAACTGTCGGCCAAGACATCGATCGCCCAGCTTCGCCATGCCGAACTCGGGTATTATCAGGGTGCCGGTAATCAGTACGGTTCGCGGCGAATGCTTGTGGACGAGGACGGAAACCCAAAAGGCATTCTGGAACATGGCCAGCGAAAATACCTGGCCACGGATAAAGTGCTGCTGGTGCCCGGCCCTCCAGAGGAGCACCGGGTTATCCGGCGCATTTTTAGTTTGTTTGTCCGACGCGGGTTGAGTCAACCTGTTATCGTGGAACGCCTCAACCGTGAAGGCGTACCGTCGGCGAAGGGCGCCCCTTGGACCGTGCTGCGTCTGCACCGCATTCTGACGAATGAACTTTCTATTGGAATTTACACGTACAACAAAACGACGCGAAAACTCAAAACGGCGATGCGCAAAAATCCGGAAGAAATTTGGATTCGTTCTCGGATTATGCCCCCTATTGTCAGCGAGGAATTGTTCCAGGGAGCGCGTGAGAAACTCGCCAGGGGCCGTGCTAACCTTAAGGGTGACAAGCCTATGTTGCGGTCCTTAAAGAAGCTGCTTGTGCAAAAAGGCAAGCTGTCCAAAGAGATAATCGATGATTGCGACTTCACGCCGCGCGCGCGAACCTACACGCATCATTTTGGCAGTCTGAAAAAGGCGTATGACCTGATTGGATACCAGCCCGCTACAGACGGCACGCGACTTCGGAGTGCTGCTGTCTCCCTTCCATCTAATGACCAGTTGATCGCAGGTTTGAAAATGCTTCTCCAGCGCCACGGTTATCTCTCTATGACTCTAATCGATGGCAATCCGGAAACGAGCCCGGCCAAACGATTTATCAGGCGGTTCGGCTCAATGCAGGCCGCCTACGCACAAGCTGGTCTCACGCTGAAGATTGGCGAAATAAAATGGATGGCCCTGCACAAGAGGCTGCCCCAGAGAATGGTCTGGGGCGACGCCACCTCATCGTGAATTGCGTCACAACGCCAGTCCCAATAAGTTGGCGCGCAGCTGGGCGATTACAGACGGTATATGCGAATGCAGGATAGCGTGACCAATGAACGGCCGCAGGCAGTTCAGTACGTCCGGATGTCGACGGACCTTCAGGCGTATTCGATTGACAACCAACTTGAGGCCATCAGCCTGTACGCTGCGACGAATGCCTTTGAAATTGTTGGCACCTACGCTGACGAGGGAAAGAGTGGCCTGACTCTGCGAGAGCGACCGGCACTATGTCGGCTGCTCAATGATGTTAAAAATCCTGACCGGCGGTTTAGCATTATTCTTGTTTTGGATGTCAGTCGCTGGGGCCGGTTTCAGGACCCTGACCAATCAGCCGCATATGAATATTTTTGCCGTGCGGCAGGTGTGCGAGTCGAGTATGTCGCGGAAGGTTTTGCAAATGATGGCTCGATTGGCGCGACCATCATTAAGCACCTGAAACGCGTCATGGCCGCCGAGTACAGCCGGGAACTCTCCAATAAAGTTACCGAGGCCGTGAAGGCGCTGGCGCGGAAGGGACTTCGGCAGGGCGGCACGCCATCCTACGGAATCCGTCGCCTGTTGCTGGACGACGAAGGCAAAGTTCGGATGGAGATGACGGCCGGTTCGCGCAAGTATGTCAAAAGCGACAGGGTGATCGTTGTGCCAGGTCCCGATGACGAGCAGGTTGTAGTACGCGATATCTTCCATCGGTTCGCCAATGAAGGGCTGCGTATGGCCGAGATCGCTCGCACGCTCAACGCTGCTGGCGTTTTGGCGCTTAATGGTGGCCAGTGGACGGATGTATCGGTGAAACGGGTACTGACCAACCCGCTGCTGAACGGTGATTGTGTCTATAACCGCACCACACGACGGCTCGGCAGCCGAAAGCGGAGAAACCCGCAATCCGATTGGATCACTACAAAGGTGCTCGATCCGATTGTGCCATCCGCATTATTCGCCAAAGCGCAGGAGTTTATGACCCAGCCATATAGTAATAAGATTCCAACGGATGTCTTGCTTGATGGCTTGCGGCGGATGTTGATCATCCACGGGAAATTATCATTTCGAATCATTCAGCAGGCCGCAGACTTACCTAGCGCATGGACCTACTTTGAACGATTTGGCAGTCTGAAGATCGCCTTCCAGGCGGTGGGCTATCAGCCCGAGAGGCGTCCGTATCGGCGGCCGTTGCGCTCGAAGTTTCCCGATGAGTTCCTGTTTAACGGCTTGCGTCGCGTTTATGACGAACATGGCTGGATATCGGGCGCGTTGATCGATGGAACGACGGGACTGCCAAGCCAACGGCATTATCGTGGCAGGTTTGGCGATTTGGCAACTGCTTGTTCGTTGGCCGGCGTCCCATACAGCCGTAGAGATTCGCAAAGCCGAGGAATCATAGCCTCTGCAAGTTTTAGCCGGTCGAGGCGAGGGCCTTTGTAGGCAGGCTTTATCGCCAGGGCGTGCAAGTTTATGAGATGTAGATGTATCTCCTCCATTTCTAACGGGGTGAGCGTGCCTAAAAGGCGGACACTACAATACTTTGAGATCGTTTTTGGGGTCAATTCGGACATGGCAACGCTTATTTGAAGCGCAGCAACAGGCCGTGACCCGGCTCAAGACGTATTGAAAGCGAAAACTATTCATCTCATTACGATCGCCCCGGCGGTGACCGTGGTGGCAACCGGTATGAAGCTTCAGGCACGCAACCATGCGCGCATTGTCATGTATCAGGCCGCGAGGAATAACCTCTGCATCCAGCAGGTGAGGGTAATCTATTTCCTCGACTGCCGGGACAACTGCATCCCCAAATCCAATATCTATAGTGATGGGTATTCTTGTGTTTGCGAGGTACGCCGTCGTTTTTAGGCGGGTGCCACCATATTCAGCTTCTGCTCTGATCGGCTGAGCGGTGAGGCTTTCAACATCGAAGGCCAGACCGTCCTTGAGGTCGATAGATAGAATTTCTTTGAATACTGTTTTCAGGGTTTCCGCGTCGTCGTCGCCGTAGCCAAGGAAATCGACGTCGCGCGTGACGCGCATCAAATCGTCGATCCAGATTGTCACGAGAAGACCGCCTTTAAGGACAAAACGGTTCCTGTGTTCCGACCCCGCCAGGCGAAGAAGCACCCGTTCGATGCCATACTTTACAAGCACAACGTCAAAGGGCTGCTGTTCCGTCTTAGCCAGGTTCAGCAGTCGTTGCCTGACGGAGTCTTGCAAGTTGGTTAGTGGTTTAGCCATTCGATGTGAACGCTTCAAGGTAGGGTTTTATAGTGTTCAGGGCACCGCCGTTTTGGGCTGCCTCATAGATTTGCGAAGGCGTGGCTTTGCGAGCTACCAGAGCGTTCTTTAGTCCTTCAATCGCTATGGAACGGTCAATAAGCCTTGGATTTCTAAAGGCATCAGCAAGCGTTTTGGCGACAGAATAGATCGGAACTGGAACGCCGGAGATAGTGTGACGCTCGATGCCTTCAGTAAGATATTTGGGCTTGAAACGCACATACCGGATGGGCGGATATGTAAGCTTCGGTGCCCAGGCATCTTGCGCAATGGCGACCCAGGCACTGCGCGGCATTTGGTCAGTAAGCCCATGATAGGCAAGAGCAGATACAAGGCAGATAACGCCGTTGGGAACCTTCTTTGCGATTTCAGCCAGAGTTTGATTGGCGTCATATTCACTTTGAAAGCCTTGGTACAGTCCTCGGGACAGGCGTGTAATTAGCCCACTTGCTGCCGCGCGCGAGATGGCCGCAGCGGTGATGCCTTGCTCTCGAAGCTCGTAAGCTGTCACCAGGGGGGTGGCCTTAATGATAGCGTGCAGACGGTCCTGTTGCGTAGGAATAGGAGACGACATGATACAAACCATACATCTAAACGTAATTAAGTTGGAGGATTTGTATCACGAGGACTGTCAACAGTCTACTAACATTAACCCCGCAAAAAGTGGGGTAGCTAAGCACAGCCAATCGCTGTCGGGACGATACCTTACGGCTACGAGGGAGCTAACGAGGACAAGCGGGAAATCATAACGACAACGCAGAAACGCATGTGCACGGATTATACTCCGCAAATTATGCGGAGATTAAGCGGGATATTCTCCGCACCGGCTAATTTATCATCTTCGTAAACTGGCAATAGACGCGGGCAGCCGCCGCGCCTGCCGCAACGTTTCGCCCATCTCTCCAAATTTCCCGACCTGGGGGAAGCGTTCGCCTCAAAAGTGTGGCCGTTCGGCCGGTGCGGGGGCGTTCGCCCCCTTTTTGGTCTGAATCCGTTCGGATTTCTGGGCATTTTGGAATGTGAATTTTCACATTCCTTTCACATAGCACTTTTTAAATGGAAAATAAACGTTATTTTTCAATAACTTAGGCTTCACTTGACGCAGACTTAAAATCTGCCAGGAGCAATCCTATGCCGGTTCGACCCCGGCTGGCCGCACCAGGGGCTCGTCCCGTGGACCCGGATCGTTGACAGCGTATGTGGCAACGTCAGCGGCATATCACCGGAAGGTCTTCACGATAGCGCCTTTGCGAGCAACCAGCGTGGTTTGTGGTGGGACATGAGTCCAGGCTTCATTGCGGGTAAGAGGTGTGGATGCCAGAACGAGGACGCGGTCATCCGGCGTGGTTTCCCTGGCGAAATCAACCTCCATATCCTCATCGATCAGGGTGGCGGGGCCGAAAGGTGCGCGGCGCTCGACATAACACAGCTTGGTCGAACAACTGGCATAGAGCGCGCGACCATCACTCAGCAAAGCGTTGAAAACGCCGAGCGTGCGCAGCTCGGCGAACAGTTCCGCAATGGCGCGGGCCAGGGTCTGACCGGAAGGGCGTTTCGGATGCAGGATGCGCAGGCGATCAAGCATCCAGCAGAAAGCATGTTCGCTATCGGTGGTGCCGATGGGCGCATAGAAGCCCAGGCGCCGCTTCTTGATCCCCTTTAACTGACCGTTGTGAGCGAAACTCCAGGCGCTGCCCCACAGTTCGCGGCTGAACGGATGGGTATTTTCCAGAGCCACCCGGCCGCGATTAGCCTTGCGCACATGGGCAATGACGATCAGGCTCTTGATCGGATAGGATTTGATGAAGCGCGCCAGTTCCGAATGGGCGCTGGGATTGGGGTCGTGAATGCTGCGGCAGCCCTTTTGTTCGTAAAAGCTGATGCCCCAGCCGTCGGTATGTGCACCCGTGGCGCCGCCGCGCTGCGACAGGGCGGCGAAACTGAAACGGACATCCGTCGGGACATTGGCGCTCATCGCCAGAAGTTCACACATGAATGCCTCTCTGAATTTATCCCTTCATGTCGCGCCATAGCACGGATGTAAAATCATAATTGCACCTGCATTTGTACAAAAGACCTATTGATTCACATCGAATTATATGTTCTCCTTTTGTTCTGAATTGAGAAGCCCATGTTTGCCCTATCGCTGTTTGAAGAGGATATGCTGCCCGGCCTGACTTATCAGGATGACTATATCACACCGGAGGAAGAAGCAGCGTTGATCGCGGAGATCGACAAACAGCCGTGGTCGATGGAGCTTTTGCGCCGGCGGCAGTGGTACGGCTGGGCACCGGATGACACCACCTATGGAGTGCCGGGAGAGTACACACCGCAGTCCATGCCGGACTGGCTGTATTGGCTGGGTGAACGCCTGTATCGGGATGGTGTTTTCACCGGTGTGCCGGTGCGGGCGCTTATCAACGAATATCATCCGGGGCAAGGGATCGGCGCGCACAAGGACCGCGATACCGAGCGGATCAAGTCGGTGGCCATAATCAGCCTGGGAGCGCCGATCATGATGGACTTTACCCGTATGGATCATGCCGCGCGGACGCAATGTCTCTATCCGCGCAGTCGGCTGATCATGCAGGGGGAGGCGCGCGACAAGTGGATGCACGGCATTGTGGGGCGCAAGACAGACAAGGTTGGCGGGCTGATCCTGCCGCGCCGGCGCCGGCTGTCGGTGACCTTCCGTTATGTCAGCCCTTGATCAGTTCGGCGCGTTCTTCCGGGGTCATGTAACGCCACTGGCCTTCCGGCAGGTTGCCTATGCGTAAGGAGCCTATGCGAACGCGATAGAGATCGGTGACGCGCAGTTCGCACATATCGCACATGCGGCGGATCTGGCGGTTGCGGCCTTCTTTCAGGATGAAGGTCAGGGTCTGGTCACCGGTCTGAACTACCTTGGCCGGCTTCAGTTTGCGACCATCGAGTTCGAGACCGTGACGCAGCCATTTTAGCTTTTCCTCGAAAATTGGGCCGCGCACGATGACGCGGTACTCTTTTTCCAGATCGCTTTCCGGCCCGATAATCGCCTTGGCCAGGACGCCGTCTTCCGACAGGATCAGCAGGCCGTGCGAATCCTTGTCTAGCCGCCCGACCGGCGCCAGTTTGGTCTCAAAACCGGGATAGATATCCGCCGGCCCGAAGACATTGGCGCGGCGGATCATGCGGATGGCCGGGGTTTCGCCCGGCTCGGGCTGGCCGGAAACAATGCCGATCGGCTTGTGATAGAGAATGGTCATGCGGGCGTCGAGCGCCGCGGCGCCACTCTGATCGAGTGTCAAGGTCTGGCCTGGCTCGATCTTGTGGCCGGCCGAGGTGATGGTTTCGCCGTCGATACGGACAAGGCCTTGTTCGATCAGGGCATCGGCCTCGCGCCGCGAGCAGACACCGCTCTGCGCCAGCCATTTGTTGACCCGGACCGGTTCATCGCCGTCATATGTTTTGGTTACGCTCATACGGCTGTCCTACAGTCTGATTGCCGGACGGGCAAGTCTGCGATAGGTTTGATAAAATGACTTATGATCTTTACATGGATTGGCTGAAAACCGCGCTGCCGCGCGCCGAGATCATGCGTGGTCTGCATACCTGCTATCAAAGCATCCGACTGGATGCCGAAGGCGTGCGCCAACTGGGCCTGAAAAACGGCCTTCCGGGAGATACGGTTCTGACGAAAGGTTTGCTGGTCGGCGGCTATGACGAGGAACGCGCCATCTATTCCGGTCCGGTCTTTGAGACGCCGGATGGCGCCGAACCGCGCACGATCCATCTGGGCATCGACCTCTTTGAAGCGGCCGGCACACCGGTTTTCGCACCGCTCTGCGGCCGCGTGCACAGCTTTCAGGATAACGCCAATTCGAAAGACTATGGTCCGACCCTTGTTCTGGAACACGCGGTCACCTCACAACTGATTTTTTATACGCTTTATGGTCACCTCAGCCGTGGCAGCCTGTTTGGCCTGGCGATTGGGCAGCCCGTGGCGGCGGGAGAAGAGGTTGCACGACTGGGTGATGCCACGGTAAATGGCGACTGGCCACCACATCTGCATTTCCAGCTTATTCTCGATATGCAGGGGAAGCGGGGCGACTATCCCGGGGTTTTTAGAAAAAGCGAGCGCGAACAATGGAAACGTATCTGCCCCGATCCCAGCCTGTTGTTGGGGATGTGATAAAGTCTTTGTTTGCAGGTCTCTTCCTGTTGATGACCCTGAGTCTTCCCGGCTGTTCCAAAGCGGCCTCGGCCCAGCAAATTGCGGCCGGAAAGACGGTTTTTGCGGCCAATTGCGCGCTCTGCCATGATGCCAGCCCGGCCATGGCCACTTTTCAGGGACCGGCCTTGTTTGGCGTGGTGGGCCGTAAGATCGGCGGCGTGGCGTCTTTTGATTATTCAGACGCGCTGAGAGCCGCTCATGACCGTGGTGAAACCTGGAACGAAAGCAGCCTTGACGCCTTCCTGGCCGATCCACAACTAGCCATGCCTGGCACGCAGATGCCGGTTAATGTGCCGGACGCGACCGATCGCCGCAATTTGATTGCCTATCTGACGAGTCTGGATGGCAAGGTAACGACCCGCACGATAGGGCCCGTAGCAGGGCCTATGAGCGGTTCGGATAATCTGGATTGGCGCAAGGATGCGCCGGGTGTGCGCCACCGGGTGACGGTAGCTGATCTGCCCAAACCCTTCGCCACCAATTCCGCCGGCAATAGCGCAAAATATGTCGCCCCGGCTGCCGATTTCCTGCCGAAAGCGCCTACCGGCTTTACGGTTTCGTTGTTTTCTAACGATTTGGAAGGACCGCGCAATATGCGGACGGCACCCAATGGCGATCTTTATGTTGCGGAATCGGGTAGGGGCCGCATCAGCGTTTTCCGTCATTTGGATGACAAGCTGGATGCCACGCGCGAGACTTTCGCAGAGGGCCTTGATCAGCCATTCGGCATCGCTTTCCATGGGGATTATGTGTATGTCGCCAATGTCGGCTCCGTGGTGCGGATTCCTGTTGCCGGCGGCAATCCTGAAACCGTTATAAGCAATCTGGCAACGACGGGTGGCCATTCGACACGCGACATAGCCTTTTCGGCGGACGGCAAATTTATGTATGTCAGCGTCGGGTCAGCGAGCAATGTGGCCGACGGTATCGGCAAGGCGCCCGCGGGTTTCATTGCTGGGCATGCCTTGGGTGAAAGCTGGGGCAGCGAATCTGGACGGGCGCAGGTGCTGCGCTTTAAGCCGGATGGCAGCGATCGGCATGTTTTTGCCACAGGTATTCGCAACTGTGTCGGTCTGGCTTTCAAGCCGGGGACCAATGACCTCTATTGCAGCACCAATGAGCGCGACATGCTGGGGGATAATCTTGTGCCGGATTATTTTACGCGCATAGCGGAGGGTCAGTTTTTCGGATGGCCCTGGTATTATCTGGGCGATCATGAAGACCCGCGCCAGGCAGGCATGCGTCCGGACCTGAAGGGCAGGACTACTATTCCGGACACCCTGTTTGTGTCGCATTCGGCGCCACTGGGCTTTACATTTTACCAGGCGCCGGCTGACGCCCCGTCGGCATTTCCGCCGCAATACAACGGTGCCGCTTTCATAGCCTTGCACGGTTCATGGAATCGGTCCGCAAGAACCGGCTCAAAAGTGGTGATCGCCCGTATTCGCGACGGCAAACCCACAGGGGAATATGAGGATTTCCTCACGGGATTCATTGTTGACGATAAGCGTGTATCCGGCAGGCCGGTAGGTGTGGCAATTGGGCCGGATGGTGCGCTGTATGTTTCGGATGACGCCGGGAATCGCATCTGGCGAGTCGCCCCTGAATAGGGATAAGGAAGTTAATCGCATTAGGCCTTCTTAAATGACCTTGGTGTAACCTTGCCTTATCGCTTTGTGTAAAAGGTTTCCACAGAATGGCCATGCCGGAAAAAGCCCAGATTATTCAAGTCCCCAACACCCTGCGCGCCAAGGTCGGCGGACGGCTGGGCGCTTTGGATGCGCAGGCTATCGCCAAGGCGGAAGCGGCCTTGGCTGACCTGTCCAGTCACTTTCAGGATTGGCTGATGGACGAAATCAAGAAGCTCGAAGACGTACAGGCGCTGATTAAGGAAGAAGGTCTCAATCCGGTTAATGCCGATCAGTTGTTCTACCGCGCCCATGATCTGAAAGGGCTTGGGACCACCTATGGCTTTCCATTGATTACGCGCGTCGCCGGTTCGCTTTGCAAGATGCTGGACGAGGAAGAAAAGCGTATGGTGGCGCCGTGGAAACTGGTGGAGGCGCATCTTGACGCCATCCGGGCCATTGTGCGTGGTCAGATCAAGAGTGAGGATCACCCCACCGGCTTGATGCTTTCGGAAACACTCGAAGCCCGCGTCAAGGAACATCTCGAAAAAGTAGGCATGTACACCTGATAGTCTCCGCCGCAATGGATATAATAAGTCTCACCCGCCTTACGCTCTGAGCTCCTCTGGCGGTGTGATTTTTTATATGGCTGGAAGAGCTGGCAACGCCCTCATTTGATTATTTTTCGCGCAGATTTTGGGCCAGTAGGTTTACTTCGTCACGCAAAGCCGTAAGGCCGCTGAGTTCCAGGCCTGAAGCGCACAGCAGAGCCTGCGGAATTGTGCAGGCGCGTTCACGCAAAGAGCGGCCGTGATCGGTCAGGTGGATGCGCATGATCCGTTCATCTTTGGTGTCACGCTGACGCGTGACCAGTCCGGCCTTTTCCATGCGTTTGAGCAGGGGGGTAAGGGTGCCTGAATCAAGATGTAGCGGACGAGCGATCTCATTGACCGAACGGCCATCCCGTTCCCACAATAACAACATGACGAGATACTGCGGATAGGTCAGCCCCATCGGGTCGAGATGCGGCTTGTAGGCCTGGGCAAAGGCGTGCGCTGCCGAATAGACAGCAAAGCAGATCTGATTTTCAAGCCGGAGTTCGGGAGGAGATGAATGGGGCATGGAAATTATATAGCGCACAATTCAGTTGACATCAAATTGTGCACAATATAATTGTTAATTATTGAATTAATCAAGGAGACTGACATGACTGAAGCTGTAACCGTATTGTACACCGCCCACGGCAAGGCCACCGGCGGCCGTGAAGGCACCGCTTCGGCGGGCAACCAAAACCTCAAGCTCTCCACCCCCAAGGAACTGGGCGGCGCCGGCGGTGAGGGCACCAATCCGGAAGAACTGTTCGCGATGGGTTACGCCGCCTGCTTTATCGGCGCGCTGAAGGCGGTGGGCGCCGGTCAGAAGATCGCTGTGCCAGCCGATACCCACATTGAGTCAAGCGTCGGCATCGGCAAGATCAGCCATGGCTTCGGCATCACGGTCGAACTCAAGGTATCTTTGCCTGGTTTGGCGCCGGAAGTGGCGGATAAGCTGATTGCTGACGCCCATCAGGTTTGCCCGTACTCGAACGCCACGCGTGGCAATATCGACGTCAAGCTGTCGCGTATCTAGAGCGCGGCGGCCGCTGACAGGACTGCGGCTTCGCTGATGGCGCGGCCGTGGTCATTGTCGAGCGGGTAATATTCCAGTCCCATCGGGCCGGCGTAGCCGGCGGCACGGATGGCCCGGAGCAGGTTGACGTGATTGACCTCGCCAGTGCCGGGTTGGTGGCGGCCAGGCACATCGCCTAACTGGACGTAGCCAACCTGATCGATGGCGGCGGTGAATTTTTCGATCAAATCGCCGTCTTCAAGCTGCATATGGTAGAAATCCCATTGCAGCTTGATCATCGGTGAATTGACCGCTCGCAACATGGCGGTAGCGGGTCGCGAGCCATTGAGCAGGTGGCCGGGGTGATTGACCGTATTGAATGGCTCGACGAGCGCCATCAGGCCCGCCTGTTCGAGCAGGGACGCGATACGCATAAGGCCCGCTGTATAACCGCTGAGCATGGCTTCGCGCGTCATGCCGTCGACGATATGATGCCCGACCAGGGTGATGGCCTTGCAGCCGAGAATGGCCGAATCGGCGATGGCCTCACGGATCATGGCGATAAGAGCATCATGATTGGCGGGATCGGAAAAATTGGGCGCGGCGGGCGCGTATTGGGTGAGCGTCAGGTTGTTGGCGTCGAGCAGGGCGCGGGCCTTGCGGGCATCCATACCATCCCGCCGGACGGGCCAGAACTCGATATTCGTGAAACCCGCCTTCGCCGCCAGGGCAAAGCGGTCGGCAAAAGGGCTGTCCGTGAACCAGGTGTCGAGATTGCAGGCGAACGGTTTGAGCGCCGTCTTGGTGTCGGTTGCAGCCATTGCCTGCGCATTCAGGGCCGGTGTGGCTGCGGCCAGTCCAGCCAGGGCGAAGGCCGTGCGGCGCGTCATGTTGGTCATAGGTGCCTCCCTGTTTGGAGGCACCTTATCTGCGTCAGACGATATGCGCCAGCCCGCGATCGAGCGCCGCGATCAGGTCGGGCGCTTCCTCCAGGCCGATCGACAGGCGGATCAGGCCGTCGCTGATACCGGCGGTAGCCAGGGCTTCCTTCGACATGGCGGCGTGGGTCATGGAGGCCGGATGGACGATCAGGCTCTCGATTCCGCCGAGTGATTCCGCCAGCGAAAACAAGTCTATATGGTCGAAAAGCTGCTTCACCGCTTCAAGTCCGCCAGCCAGCTCGAAGCTCATCATGGCGCCGAAGCCGGCCTGTTGTTTTTTCGCCAGTTCGTGTTGAGGATGCGAGGGCAGACCGGGATAATGGACGATGCTGACCTTCGGATGATTTGCGAGATAGTCAGCCACCGCCTGGGCCGATTGCTGCTGCTGGCGGACGCGGACGAACAAGGTGCGGACGCCGCGCAGGGTCAGGTAGCTGTCGAACGGCGCGGCTGTGGCGCCGACGCAATTAGCCCACCAGCGATAAAGCGTTACGTCCTCCGGTGTGGTGCAGACCAGCGCGCCACCGATGACATCGGAGTGGCCGTTGATATATTTGGTCGTCGAATGGACGACGAAATCGGCGCCGAATCTGATCGGGTTTTGCAGGGCGGGCGACAGGAAGGTGTTGTCGACCGCCACTTTAGCGCCGGCCTTGTGGCCCAGGGCGATCAGCTTTTCCAGATCGATCAGGCGCATCAGTGGGTTCGACGGCGTTTCCAGCAGGAGCAGGGCAGTCGGCTCGGAAAGGGCCGCCGCGATGGCCGCGTCATCGCCCTGATCGACGTAGATAACCTCAATCAGGCCCTGTCGGGCGCGGGCATTGAGCAGACGCTGTGTGCCGCCGTAGCAATCATGCGGCACCACGACGCGCTTATTGCCCTTAAGGTCTTGCCACAGCAGGTCAAGCGCCGCCAAACCGGAAGCGGTCATAACCGCGCCCACGCCGCCTTCGAGCTCGGCGATGACCTCGGCGATGATCTCGCGGTTGGGATTGCCCGAGCGGCCATAGTCATAGGTGCGCTTCTTGCCAAAGCCTTCAAAGGTGTAGTTGGTGGTCAGGTAAATCGGCGGCATGACCGCGCCATGCGCCGGATCGGAATCGATGCCGATATTGATGACCTTGGTGCCTAGGCCGGCGTTTTTGAGATAGTCTTTGGACATTTTATTTCTTGAGTGAGGTGCGAACAATATCGGAAACGAGTTTGATTTCCTTCAGGAAAGCGTCGTGCCCATAAAGTGAGGGAAAATCGATAAACACACTATCGGCCAAGGACTCGGACAGCGCCTTCATATCGTCATAGGGCACCAGCCGGTCGGTGGGAACGGCGGCCAGGAACACCTTGGCCTTGATGTTGGACGGATCTACACGGTGGCGATCGAGACTGTCTGACATCGATATCCAGCGATTGACGTCGGTGGCGGAATAGGCGTCGCCGCGCGCACGCAGATAGCCGCAGACAACATAATTGCCACCGGCCGTTTCGGGCGGCGGGCCGTCAAAGCGCTCGGAAAACTCGGCGTCAGAACGATAGGTGGTCATGGCCA
The DNA here is from genome assembly GCA_946480125.1 of uncultured Asticcacaulis sp. The sequence goes on along the minus strand of CAMLIY010000022.1, from coordinate 1,710 downwards.
GTTGGCGGGCCAGGGAAATACCCTCGGCCGGCTTGCCGTTCTCCTTGCCGAAGATCAGCAAGCGGCGTTGCAGGCCGCGAAAGGCGGTCGCCATCGGGTGAGCGCGGTGAGCGGCCGAGATGATGCACAGGCGCTCGACCGCATCGGGATACAGTTCGGCGAAGGCCAGTCCGATCATGGCGCCATACGAAGCGCCAATGAAACTGTAGATTTTATCAACATTGATTTGATCGAGCAGCAGCTTTACCAGTCGCGCCTGATCATGGGTGGTGATGGTATAGATCTGAGACGCCGGCAGGCGCGGGGCGAACTCGATGGAGAGCACACGGAAGGTATTGAGATCGAGCGCCTCGCCAGGACCGGCCACGCCTTCCCACCAGCCGGGCGCGGTGTCGGTGGCATCTTCCTTAGCGAACAGCACACGTCCGGCCGATATACCGCCGGCGGCGACCACCACGGGCGCATCCTTCGGACCATAGAGTCGCGCCACAACATCCGTCTGTTCGAGCTTCATGCCGCTTTGCAGGCGGAAATCAGCGGGCAGAGAGGCGGTAATGTCGGTGCCGATCAGGTCGGGGGCTGAAAAGGTGAGGGCGTTCATGGTGTGTCCGGTCACGGTAAAATCCAATCATCGTGACCAGTCGAGAGAAGGCACCTCATCCGCCATTAAGCGGGTGTGCTACGTCTCTCATCTGTCAGGGCTTTTATGCTTTTCGCAACTCGCATCGAAGAGATGCGAACTGCTTGGGCAGCCCTGTAGGAGTTGGCACCATACTGCATGTGCAGCGGTTGCCCCAGCGTCGTCGGGCCTTTCCCTCGGCTGGTCTCGATGAGTAGGCTCTATATGCGCAAATGCTGCGGTTGCGTCAAGAGGGCTTCGCCGGACGTAACCTGCGCCATTCCGACAGGATAATGCCGGCACTGACCAGGGCCAGCGCAATCAGGTGATAGCTATGCAGCGGTTCGCGCAGAATGATGACCGCCAGAAACACGCCGAAGATCGGCAGCAGATTGATGAACAGACCGGCGCGGTTGGCGCCGATCAGCTCTATCCCGGCGATATAGGTGGCGGAAGCCAGCAAGGCGACGAACAGCGCGGCATAGACCACCACGCCCCACCCGGTAGCATCGGGCGCCGGAAATGGATGCGTCAGATGCCGCCAGATCAGGAAGGGCACGCAGGTCAAGGCCGCGCCAATGCAGGGCACGGCCAGCAGGGTCTGCCAGTGCATGACCGGCTTCCATTTCAGGGCGACCGTGTAACCGCCATAAACGATAATCGCGCCGAGCATCATGGCGTCGCCGAGATTGAGCTTGAGGTGCAGCAACTGGCGCGGATCGCCGTGTGTGGCGGTGAGGATCACGCCGGTGACGGTCAGGACGAAGCCAATGAGTTGCGCCGTTGTTGCCTTGAGGCGAAACAGCGCGAAATTGCCGAGGAAAATGATCAGCGGAATACCCGCCTGTTCGATCATGACATTGACCGCCGCCGTCTGGGTCAGGGCCGAATAGAGCAGGATATTGAACAGGGCGAAACCGCTGGCGCCATAACCGAACAGCAGCGGCCAGTGGCGTTTGATCACCGGCCAGTCGGCTTTCAGGTGCTTGATCGAAAGCGCTGTGATGACCAGGGCGGCGATGGACCAACGCAAAGTGGTCAGCAGGATCGGATCGATATGACCGGCGGCGATCTTGCCGGCCACGCTGTTG
>CAMLIY010000021.1 GCA_946480125.1 uncultured Asticcacaulis sp. | reverse complement strand
TTGTTGGCGGCGGCTATATCGCCGTTGAGTTCGCCGGCATCATGCACGGCCTGGGCGTCGATGTGACCTTGCTATATCGCGGCCAGAAAATCCTGCGCGGCTTCGATGATGATGTACGCGATCATCTGGCCAGCGAAATGGCTTTGCGCGGCATCAAGATCCGCACCCAGCTTGATCCGGTGGCGCTGAAGAAGACGGACGCCGGCATGGAGATTTCCCTGAACGATGGCTCGACCATGCTGGCCGATCAGGTGCTTTACGCCTCCGGTCGCAAGCCGAAGACTGAAGGGTTAAATCTCAACGCCATCGGCATCACGCCAGATGCCCATGGTGCTGTGCCGGTCGATGAATATTCGCGCACCAGCCACAAGCATATCTACGCCATTGGTGACGTCACCAATCGCATGAACCTGACACCGGTCGCTATCCGCGAAGCCATCGCTTTTGTCGAAACGGCGTTCAAGGATAACCCGACAGCTTACGACTATGAGAATATTCCAACCGCGGTTTTCTCACAGCCGCAGATTGGCACGGTGGGCCTGACCGAGGCTGAGGCTACGGCTCAGGGCATTGCCTATGATGTCTACCAGACGCGGTTTCGCTCGATGAAGACAGCCTTTATCATGGGGGAAAGCCGGATATTCATGAAACTGATCGTTGACCAGAAAAGCGATGTGGTGCTGGGCGTCCATATCGTCGGCGGAGAAGCCGGCGAAATCATCCAGCTGGCCGGTATCGCCGTCAAGGCGAAGCTGACAAAGGCGCAATGGGATGCCACCTGCGCCGTCCACCCGACGGCTGCCGAAGAGTTGGTGACGCTGAAAGAAAAGCGCGCATGACCGAACAGGTTGAGCTGCCAAACGCGGGGCGAACCGACACTCCGTGGGGCCGGATCAAGGCGAATTATACGACCTGGGTATTATATGCCGGGCTGACGATCTTTGGGTTATGGGCTTATGTCTCGACCACGGGCCTGCCGGCGCTACTGCTTCTGATCGGGCTGCTGAGCCTGGGGCATCTGTTCCTGTCGCATGGCGCCTGGAAGGCATTCGCGCCCTTTATCGCGCTGACGGCGCTATTGCTCATACTGGCCCTGCTGCGGTCGGACTTTGCCGAGGCGGTCATGCGAGGTGTGCCTTTGGCGCAGGCCTATAAGGGGTCTCAGCTGGTGATTACCGGCAATGTCACCATTACGGTGCCGATGATCATCTGGGTCATCGCCTGGGCCAGCATCTTTGGTGCGCGCGCACTTGATGATGCGCGCGCCTATGCGCTTTTCAAATGGTTTGTCTATATCCTGACAGCCCTGGCGGTGGTGCAGTTCCTCGAAGCGGTCAGTCACTTCGGGCTGCGCCAGATGTTGAGCGCCAATGTGTCGAAAAGCCGCGACAACATGCTGATTGTGGGCTTCGCCAATACCAACTGCGCGCTGCTGATGATGTTCTGGCCGCTGGTCATGGTCCAGATGGCAAGGGCCACACCCGTTACCGTCATTATAACAGCCATCGCCCTGGTGGCGGCGGCTTTCGCCAGCGCCACCAATGCCCATTTGCTGGCCCTTCTGGCCTCAACGGTCGTTTTCTTCGCGGTCAAATACTGGCCGCGTACGCTGAAACGTTTCGCGCCGGAGCGGGTGATGGCGATCTTGAGCCTGATACCCATGCTGCTGTTCCCGGCCATCATCTACGGCCTGATGCAAAGCGGAATTGCTCAAAAGATCAAGACCGATCTGCTGCCTTCCTGGGCGGCGCGGATCGATATCTGGACATTCGCCGTTTCCCGCGCCCTGGAAAAACCGATCTGGGGCTGGGGCTATGAGGCCTCGCGGCAATTTGATCCGATCATTCCCAATCACCCGCACGACATGGCGCTGCAAGCCTGGCTCGAACTCGGCATTCCCGGTTTGCTTCTGCTGGCGGCGTTCTGGTTCTGGCTGTTCTGGAATATGGGGATCAAGGGCGAAGTGGTTGAGCATCAAGCGCCAAACCGTGATCTGCGCGGTCTGGATGAGACGGTTGACACCATGCCGGCTGACGGAAATCTGGCTGTGCGCTTCCGGCCCTATCTGATGGCGCAGGCGACCTGCTTTCTGGTTATCGGCACCATCAGCTATGGTCTGTGGCGGGCATGGTTTTATTGCCTGGGAGCGTTTGCGGTTATGGCCGCTATTATGGCCATCAAGGCGGCGCGTAAAAGCATAAAGTTACGAATTTAACTACAAGTGCCGGACTTTACAGACAAAAATTCCGGCCTATATGTATCTCATCCGGTTTCAGTGTTGAGTTCAGCCGGGTTAGAGTATAAATATACACAATGAAAAAGACATGGTCTCCCCAAGACTGGCGTTCAATGCCAGCCCTGCATATTCCGGATGATTATCCCGATATGCAGGCTCTCAGCGCTGTTGAAAGCGAATTGTCGCATTTGCCGCCACTGGTCTTTGCCGGTGAGGCACGCCGCCTGACCACGGCGCTCGGCAAGGTGGCCGAAGGCAATGGTTTCCTGCTGCAAGGGGGAGATTGCGCGGAATCCTTTAAGGAATTTTCAGCGGACAATATTCGCGACAGCTTCCGGCTGATCCTGCAAATGGCAGTTATCCTGACCTTTGCCGGCGGTAAGCCGGTGGTCAAGGTGGGCCGCATCGCCGGTCAGTTCGGCAAGCCGCGCTCATCCTCCGTGGAGACGATCGATGGCGTCACTCTGCCTTCCTATCGCGGCGACAATATCAACGGCATGGAATTCACGTCCGAGGCGCGCATTCCCGATCCGTCGCGTCTGATCAAGGCCTATCACCAGTCGTCGGCCACGCTAAACCTTCTGCGCGCGTTCGCCGGCGGCGGTTATGCCGACCTGTACAATATCCACAAGTGGACACTCGGTTTTGTTTCCGGTTCGCCGCAGGGCGAGCGTTACCGCGCCCTGGCCGACAAGATTTCCGAGACCCTGAGCTTCATGTCGGCCATTGGCATCACGCCGGATCGCCAGCCGGAGATCCGCCAGGTCGATTTCTTCACCTCGCACGAGGCCTTGCTGCTCAACTATGAGCAGGCCATGACCCGCGTCGATTCCACTTCGGGCGATTGGTACGACACTTCGGCCCATATGTTGTGGATCGGCGAGCGCACCCGCCAGCTCGATGGCGCCCATGTGAATTATATGAAGGGCATCAAGAACCCGATCGGCGTAAAGGCGGGCCCCACCATCGAGCCGGACGATCTGCTGCGTCTGATCGATACGCTAAATCCCGAAGCCATTCCCGGCCGTTTGACCATTATCGGTCGCTTCGGCTCCGATAAGGTGGCTGAACGCCTGCCGCGCTTGATGGCCGCCACCAAGGCGCATGGTTCGCCAGTCATCTGGTCGATTGATCCCATGCACGGCAATGTCATCAAGGCCAATAATGGCTACAAGACCCGTCCGTTCGATCGTATCCTGTCGGAAGTGCGTTCCTTCGTCGATATCGCCAATGCTGAAGGCGTTCATCCCGGCGGTATGCATCTGGAAATGACCGGCCAGAACGTGACGGAATGCACAGGCGGCGCCTTTGCGCTTTCTGAGGAAGATTTGCAGGACCGGTATCATACGCATTGCGATCCGCGCCTCAATGCCGACCAGGCGCTGGAATTGTCGTTCCTGGTCGCCGAACGCCTGCACAGCCTCAAGTCGGCGGCAAGTAAAGCGGCCTAATCGTCGCAGATAGGGAAACGCCCGGACATTGGTTGTCCGGGCGTTTCCCTTTAAGCGAGAATATTGACCGACTGGCCTTTTTCGCCGCCTTTTTTTTCAATATCCGCCCGCGCCTTTTGCTGAATTTCCGTTTCCATCTGCTTCTGAACCGCGGCGCGTTCATCGGGCGACATGGCGGCCAGCTTTTCCTTGGTCAGGTGATGGGCATTAAGCCAGGTGTACTGCATCTTTTCCGCCGGGCTCATCTTGAAGAATTTCAGCATGGCTGCCTCGGGTGAATCGGACTCCGAGGGTGCCAATTGCATCAATTGATTAGCCGGGGCGGATTGTAATTTTGGAGTCGAGCCGTAAGAGGCGGCCATGGTGGAAAAGGCAGAACCGATCTGCATGGAAAATCTCCAAAGGGCAGGGAAGGGTGGTTCTTCTGAACCTCTGGACGAGACGCATATAAGCAAAGATCATGCCGCATTAAAAAGCCTGTCCCTTCAATTTGTTACAGATGCGAAATGATTTTGTGCGGTATTTTTTGCCGGACAAAACAATAGCTGCGGCGAAAAACTGCCGGCTTCATCCACATTGAACGTGATCACAAATTCAGGTACATAGCGCCGATGAAAAGCCTTGTTACCCGGATTGAGCCTCAGATGAGGGCGGCGTCTGCCGCCCTTTTTCGCCTGTCGTGGCCGGTGATCGCTTCGCGCGTTGGCGTGATGCTGATGGCGCTGATGGATACCATCGTGGTTGGCCAGTATAGTTCCGCAGAACTGGGTCACCTGACCCTGGCACAGGCTCTGCATTGGGTGCCGGCCCTGACTTCGATGGGGCTACTGATGGGCGTTCAGGTCAAGACTGCGCATTTTCTTGGCTCGGGCGACCTGCATCGTATCGGCGCTGTTTTTCAGCGCGGCATATCCTATGCGCTGACACTTGGCCTCGCTTTCATGGTGCTGCTACTGCTGGGCGGCACACAGTTTCTGGCTCTTGTGGTGAAGCCTGAAATGGTGAACGGGGCGCGTCTGCCGCTTATTCTTTTCGCTTGTTCGATTCCGGTTTTCCTGCCGGGGCAGGTGGGATCATTATTTCTGGAAGCCCTTGGGCGCACGCGTGACACCCTGATCGCCACCCTGATCGCCAATGGGCTGAATGTCGCCCTGTTACTGTTGCTGGTGCCGGGGCATGTCACCCTGTTCGGCATTCATTTTGAGGGCGCCATGGGCGCCGCGACCGCCACCCTGATCGCGCGCGCCCTTCAATCGCTGGGGCTGTTGATCCATATTCTGCGCCTGAAGGAAACCAGACCTTTCGATCTGATGGGAGGCCAGGAAGCCGATGCTCAGGGGGCGGCAGAGCAGCGCCATGTCGGCTACGCCACCGGCGCGGCCTATTTCATCGAGGTGGGCGCCTTTGCCGGCATGACCCTGTTTGCCGGCCATATTGGCGAGATCGAGGTAGCCAGCTGGACCATTGTGCTCAACTATGCCAGCGTCGTCTTCATGGTGCCTATGGGGCTTTCCGCCGGCTGTTCGGTGCTGGTCGGCAAGGCGTTCGGCGCCGGTGATATGAAAACCCTGGCGCGCATGGGCCGTGTCAGTTTTATCGCCGCTGCGGCCTTCATGACGTGCGTGGTGATCTTTACCGCCCTCTTCGCCGGGGTGATTTCCCGCTTTTACAGTCATGATGATCATCTGTTGCCGACCGTACAAATGGGGCTTTTGCTGTCCTGCTTTTTCTTCATACCCGATGGCTTGCAGGTGGTGGCGGCGCAGGCCTTGCGGGCGCGCAAGGATATCCTGGCGCCGACCCTCATTCATTATATCTCCTATGGCGCGATCATGCTGCCGCTTGGCTTCCTCTTTTGCCTGACCCTGGGCTGGGGCGTGGCCGGGCTGGTCTGGGCCGTGGTGGTGGCGTCGCTGATTTCAGGCACTTTCCAGACGGCACGTTTTCTGTGGCTTGACCGGCGGGTGGCGGCTATAAGCGCGGCCTGACACTCACGGAGGATACCATGCTCGAAGACCTGCAAAACAAATGCGTTCTGATCACCGGCGCCAGCACCGGCATAGGCGCGGCGGCGGCGCAGGGTTTCGCCCGGCTGGGGGCGAAGGTGGTCGTCCATTATAATTCCAGCGCCGCGGACGCCGAACGCGTGGTTGAGCAGATAAAGGCTGAAGGCGGCGAAGCCCATGCCATGCAAGCCGATCTGATGATGCCTGAAAACGCCGGACCTTTGGTAAGGGCGGCGGCAGATACGCTCGGCGGCCTCGATATTCTCATCAACAACGCCGGCTCGCTGATGACGCGTACGCTTTTCCTCGATTGGGATGCCGCGCTCTATGAGCGGGTGATGAACCTCAATGTCCGCTCGGTCATCGAAGGCAGCCAGGCGGCGGTGCCTTTCCTGCAGGCGCGTGGCGGCGGGGCGATCATCAATATCGGCTCGATCGCCGGTAATAATGGCGGCGGACCCGGTTCGGGACTTTATGCCAGCGCCAAGGCCTTCGTGCATAATGTGACGCGCCACATGGCCAGTGACCTGGCCAAGCTCAATATCCGCGTCAATGCTATTGCGCCTGGGGTGATCGGCACACCATTTCATGATCTGACGCCAGCTGACCGCATGGAGGCGATGCGCAGCTCCGTGCCGATGCAGCGCATTGGCACGCCGGCGGATTGCGTCGGACCATTGGTTTTCCTGGCATCGCAAAATATGAGCGGATATGTCACCGGCCAAATCCTGCACGTCAATGGCGGGCAAATGATGCCCGCTTGAACCTTCGGCTCAAGCATTTCTATGCGCCCAAGCCATGGCTTAGGCTGCAACGGCGGCGGGGTGCATTCGCGGCATATCAATTTGGCATGTTTAAGCCGGCTTGACACCCTCAACGAGCAGGACGCGATAATCAGCGCCAAGCTGCCGGTGCTTCATCGCTTCCTGATAGGCCGGTGAGCCGTGCCAGGCGCGCGCCGCTTCCATATTATCAAATTCGAGGATGACAATGCCATCGGCCTTGGGGCCTTCCAGCGCTTCATTGGCGCCATAAAAGGCCAATGGTCGCGGCGGATTGTCGCCGCGCGCTTTGCGGGCCAGTTCAGCGTATATCGTCATTTCCGCCGCGTTGTTTATGTGGTCCCTGATCATGATGACATATGCGGTCATGGTGCTATCCTTATGTGGTGCGTGGCGCGAAGAGTATAACCGCTGAACCGGCAAGACAAAGCAGCAGTCCGGCCAGATCCCACAGGTCCGGGCGGTGTTTTTCGATCATCCACAGCCAGCCGATCGACGCCGCTATATAGATGGCGCCATAAGCGGCATAGGCGCGACCGGCGGCCGGTGTATCGATGAGGGTCAGCAGCCAGGCAAAAAGGCACAGACTGATCGCGCCCGGAATAAGCCATACAGGCGATCTGGCTAATTTTACCACGCACCATACACTGTAACAGCCGGCAATTTCGGCAATGGCTGCGAAAATGTAAATGGCGAGCGGTTTAAACGCCAAGTATCCAGCCCTCTTCAGTGGCCGCGATATCGAGATCAGTCTCTTTCAGGCTTTTTGGGGCGGCGAATAAAGCACCCAATTGCCCTTTGTCGTCCGCCTCTGCAAGGGCCTGGGCAGCGACACGCACACCGGTGGCATCCTTGACTTCGCCAGGTTCGGCCTCACCCTCGAATATGGCTGGGTAGACTTCGGCTATCAGGGTGGAGATGTTCTCAAGCGTTTCCGGATTTTGCATGCCGAAACCGGTTTCGAAAGGCCAGATTTTCGCACGCTCTCCCAGTCCGGCCGCCAGTGCCCGAAACGCCGGAATACCGAGCATGGTCTGTCCGGCGACTACGCCGGCGCCGTGCATCTGCCACAAGCTCTTGGCGGTCTGCGTCTTTTTGTGGGCCATACGGGCCGCGTCTTCAGTCAGGCGGAATTCGGGGAAATCACCGAGCGTTTCGGGCTTGAGCGTGGAAAGCCATTTCTGGGCATCGCTCTTGGGACAGCCCCAGAACGGATAGGCCGCATCGGTCATCAGGCGGTTCATCTTGGCGGCCACCTGGAAGCGGTTGTTCTTGTTATCTGCCTTGTCGACAATGTTTTTTGCCAGGAATTCCCACAGGCCGGCCCACGGCGCGCCCTTCAGTTGCAGACGCGACGCCGTGCCGCGTGGGAACCCAAGCGCGAAGTCGAGCCCGAGGAAAACACGGTCGCCGCGCTTGTGCAGGTCGGTAAGAATGGTTTTCAACAGCGTCATGGCCTCGGCGCGTGTGGCCGGATTATGTGACTCATAGGACAGGCGGAAGCGGACGTCGCGCTTCATAACGCCGATCCATACAGAGGATTCGCCGGTCTTCTTGCCTTCGGCGGCGCTGTAATCGACAATGACGTAGGCACCAAACAAACGTGACACAGGCTTTCTCCAGGCAAAAGTTCGCTCTGTTTAGACCCGATAAGCATGGCGAAAAAGCGGTTTATGTCGCTTTGCACAATTTATGTGGCGAAAATTGTATTCCTTTTTTGCAGCGAAGCGGTTTAATCCAAACGGATCAACGACTGAAGAGATTGTCATGGCTGAAGTTTTGCGTGTGGGCGTTGCAGGCGCCGGTGTTTTTGGCGGCTATCATGCCAACAAGTACAAGCAGATCGAACGCATCGAATTTGTCGGCATATATGATCTCGACAAAGTGCGTGCCGAAGCCCTGGCGGTCCAACAGGGAGTGAAAGCCTTTGGCGGTGACGAATTATCTGATTTTTTATCGCAAATTGATGCCGTAACCATTGCTACACCCGCTTTTGCCCATGCCGGTATCGCGCTAAAAGCGCTCGAAGCGGGGGTGCATGTCTATTCGGAAAAACCATTGGCTATCACGGCGGTTGATGGTCATGCCATGGTGGATCTGGCGGCGGAAAAGGGACTGGTCCTGGCTTGCGGGCATCAGGAACGGGCCGTCTTCGAGGCTATGGGGCTTTATGATGTGCCTGAAAGGCCTTTGCGGCTCGAGGCCGTTCGAAATGGCACGGCCTCGACGCGCAATCTCGATGTGTCGGTTGTGCTTGACCTGATGATCCATGATCTCGATCTTGCCCAGACCCTGGCGGGTTCAGGGCCCGGTGGCATGAGGGCCCAGGCCCGTTATCGCGACCATGAAGGCTATACGGCAATCGGGGCTGATGAGGTTACGGCCGAAGTCGAATTTGAGAATGGCATGATGGCGCATTTCCAGGCCTCACGCATGGCCGAAGCCCGCGAACGGACTATGCGGATTGTTTACCCAAGCGGTGAGGTCAGTATTGATCTGCTGAACCGCAGGTTTGAGAATAATACGCCGTTCAGGCTGAATGCTGATTTTGCCGAGGCAGATATTGCAAAAGATCCGCTGGGCACCAGTGTCTTCCGCTTTCTTGATGCCGTGCGCGGAGAGCGTGAAAAACCGCTTTGCACAGGTAAAGAAGCCTTGAAAGCTTTGATACTGGCTCTGGCGATCGATGAGGAAGTGGCGCCGGAATCCAATGACATAAGCGGCTATTGAGTCCGGCCTTTGAATATGATGCCAAAAGTGAGCACACCAAAGGCCGCGGTCATCAGCCAGTAGGCGTATTCGCTTATATGGGGAACGCTGCGGAAATGCCCGATCAGGCTGGCCGTGACCAGCGCCACGGCGATGAAAAACAGCAGCAAGGTAAAAGCCGAGAGCTTCATAACCGACGCAACCCACCCATCTGATTTATACAGACCGCTATACGCCCATTTGTTCAAACATTTGTGATAAGATCAATGGCAAACTACCAATCAGGGCGCGCTGCCACATTTATCCCGTTTAAATAGCGCGGGCGTTGAAAAGCAATTCGTGTAAGACGGTAATGGCTGAAAACATCGACACCGCCAGCAGCATACGCACCACGCCCAGTTCTGCCGGCACAAAGGCCGTCCGGCCTTCGATAATCGCGACGAACGGTATGATCGAGGTCCGGCGCTTGATCGAGGCATAGGTCTCGCCCATCAGGGCCAGCCGCTTGCGGTCAATATTGTTGGCGCCCAGGGCGCAAAGAGCCAGCACGGAACCGAAGAATATCCATGCCGCCAGATTACCATTACAGATTATGTGAGTAATTGCCCAGATCGCAATACCCGCCAGGATGGGATGGCGTGAAATTCGGATGATACCGTAAACCGTCTTGTCAGGCATGTGGCGCAGAGCCAGCAAGTTTGTTGGCGACGGCGTGACAATACCGACAACAACCAGCAGAAAAGCCAGGAAGTTACCGAAAAGACCTATAACACGCAGGAATGTTTCTGATTTCCACAGAACGACATTCATCGGATCGCCCAGAGCCAGACCGAAAGCGATCATCATCCATATCAGGCCGATGATCGAGAGCAGTGAAAAGAGACTGTGATATCCAATGCCGCCAATTTTAGCGATAGTCTGTGCCTTCATCGATGTGCCGCTGATCATCAAATGGATGCAGAGGAAGAAAGCGCACGCAAGTGCCAGGTTCCACATTACTTACGGTCTCCGACCAGTCTGAATTTTTACAACGCCTAACATGACGATAAGGCTATGACCATGCGTAAGCGCGCGGCGTGGTGGAAAACTTAGAACCGGAGTGATCAGATATACGGAATGAGCGGTGCGTTCATCACGTCCCCGTCCGCGGTGGAAGGCGAGTTGGAAGGCGCGGCAATTAGGGGTGACGCCGCTGATATCGCGGGCAGAGGCACCGTCAGATATTCCGGTTGCCGTACAGCAGCGGCAGCGGCCGGCGCGCCGACAACCGGCTGAGGAGCGCTGACGGTTCGGCGCAACACAGCTTCAACATGGTAATACCATTTGCGAACATTGTTAATGGCGGCGCGCGGCCCTTCGGCGCGAGCGGTCAGGGTATCGTTCGGGTCCCACACAACGAGTTCAAAACTGGGGAAGGAAGGGTCATCCAGCACCAGCCGCATGGTGACGCGATGGACGGTAGGGGCAATATCATCCAGAAGGGTATGTGGCCCGCTGCGCATGACACGGGCGATGACCCGATCATCGACAATGACCTCCATCCCCATGAGCTGCGACATTTTATAAGGTCGATGAGGTTTCTTGCCGAAGTCCTCGACGATGATCAGGCGATCGCCGGCAAATGAACTGGCCGCTGCCGCCTTACGCACCGGTTCGAGGACCATGACGTCCGCCTTGAAGGTTTCCAGGCCTTCGCGTAGTTCATCCTCCAGCTTTTTGGGTTGCTCGACACGCGAGTCATAGAGACGGTACAGCACGACCAGAATGGCCAGTACCGCCGCCGAAAGGATGATGATCATTGGCAGATAAGTCGGCAAAACGGATTACCTGTGATATCTATGGACTATCACAGAGCATTAACCACGATTTTGGACGTTCGTTAAGTCCTAAGCGCCAGGCTAATGCTTTTCGTCGCCATACGTGTCGTTTGTGTCTTCGTCCTCATCCCTGTCTTCCCAGGGCGGGCGTTCGCTGAAATCAGGCCGCACGGCAATGGGCGGCGGTGATTTAGTGACGGGCGCAGCGACCTCGACCGTTGCAGGCGGATAGGGCGATTGTGCATCCACCGGCAATCGCTTGATCACGGCATCTATGTGCGACAACCATTTGCGACCGATACGGACAGCTTCCGCAGCCGTCTTGGCGTGAACGGGATTGTGGCTGACATCGCCATACAGATTGACTTCGAATTCCGGCGTCTGCACGTCATCGAACATCAGGCGCAAGGTCACTTTGGCGGCATTGACATGGGTTTCATTGAGCACCTTGCGGCTTTCGCCTTTCTGGGCACGGGCAACGACACGTTCATCGACAATAAGCTCAGCGCCCTCGATCTCGTCAAACGCGAAGACCAGTCCTTGCGCACCGGTATTCCACATGATGGCCAGGTCTCCGGCGGTGAAATCCAGTCCGGCCGCTTTGTGGCCGTCGAGATCGTAAACCACAGCGTCTGCCGGTTTACCCAAGGCGGAATTCAGGGCGCGCGCCAGACGACGCGAAGCCTCAAACCACCACATCAGGCCGGAGGCTATCAGGGTCAGGCCAATGCCAGCGAAAAGAAAATAGAGCAGGATGCGCGCGGCATGTGCCATCGGTGATCACGCCTGACGGGGTTATGGGTAATTAACCCTTATTGTGAAGGGGGCGGGTTAAGATTTTGTTGTCAATTCAATGACAACGGGCACATGATCTGAGGGCTTTGCCTCATCATGTGTCATGCCGCGGGCCTCTTTATGAATTACCACATCCAGCAGACGATCTGCCGACTGTGGTGACAGCAGGTGATGGTCAATGCGGATACCTTCGTTCTTGGGCCAGGCGCCCGCCTGATAATCCCAGAAGGTATAGCGGTTGCCCTCTGGTGGCATCGCTTCAAAAGCATCGGTATAGCCGAGATTTTTCAGGCCCTGATAGGCACGGCGAACGGCTGGTTGATAAAGCGCATCATCAAGCCAAGGCGCCTCTTTCCAAAGGTCGTCTTTTGTCGGTATGATATTGAAATCACCGGTCAAAACGGTCGCTTCTTCAAGTGTCAGGAGCGCTGTGGCGTGGGTACGGAGGCGCTCTAGCCAACGCAGCTTATAGGCATATTTATCGGTATGGACAGGGTTGCCGTTAGGCAGGTAGATGCAGCCGAAACGGATTGGTTCCGGCGCCTCGATCACCGCTTCGATATAACGCGAATGGTCGTCCTGGTCGGTCTCCTCTTTCGGGAGACCGCGCTGGATATCGCTCATCGGAAATTTCGACAATATGGCGACACCATTATAGGATTTCTGGCCGTGAACGGCGCAATTATATCCCAGGGATTCAAAAGCTTCGTAGGGGAATTTTTCGTCAATGCACTTGATTTCCTGCAGGCCGCAGACATCGGGTTGCGCTTCGCGGAACCATTCCAGCAGGAGTGGCAGACGCGCATTGACGGAATTAACGTTCCAGGTGGCGAGTTTCATACCGCGTTTTTAAGCGCCTCATTGGATTCGAGCAAGACTCTACAGAGAGAAACTGGTTCCGCAGCCACACGACGCCACAGCCAGCGGATTGAGAATCTTGAACTGTGAGCCGACCAGTTCCTCAACATAGTCGATCATTGAGCCCGCCATTAATGGCGCTGAGATTTCATCGACCAAAGCCGTGGCGCCATCACAGGTTATTTCGCTCTCATCCGGATTGGCGCTGTCCGTCAGGTCCAGAACGTACTGGAAACCTGAACAGCCACCGCCTTCGACCAGCACACGCAGCATAACGGGATGGCCGGCGGCCTGGCTGAGGGCATTAAGGTGTTTCGCGGCGGCGGCGGTGAGGGTAATATTATGGCTCATGTCGGCAATATGGGCGCATTCGCCTGTAAAATCAGCCCCTGTCGATAGAAAATCAAAAAAATATCAAAGGATTTTGAAAGGAAATCAGTATAGCCCCGTTAAGCCCCTTGCCCGCGGAGAGAATATGAAGCCCCTGGCCCCCTTTGCATCCGATGTTGAAAAGAGTCTCGGCCGTCTGCATTCCGAAGCTGAAAGCCCGACACGTACGGCCTTTGCACGCGACCGCGACCGCATAATACATTCTACTGCCTTCAGGCGACTGAAGGGAAAAACCCAGGTTTTTGTCGCCAATGAAGGCGATTATTTCCGTACGCGTCTGACCCATAGCCTGGAGGTGGCGCAAATTGCCCGATCACTGGCGCACTCGTTGAGTTTGAACGAGGATCTGGCTGAAACTATCGCCTTATCTCATGATCTCGGTCATCCCCCTTTCGGTCATGCCGGTGAGGACCAGTTGCACGAATGCATGAAGCCTTGGGGCGGGTTCGATCACAATGTGCAGACCTTCCGCGTCATCACCCGGCTGGAAGTTCGCTATCCGGCGTTTGACGGGTTGAACCTGACCTGGGAAACGCTGGAAGGCATCATCAAGCACAATGGCCCTGTCAGCCATCATATGCAGGAGCCCTCATGGAAATCCATCGTTGATTTCAATACCCAGTGGGACCTGCGAACAGATACCTTTGCTTCAATGGAAGCCCAGTGCGCCGCCCTGGCTGATGACATCGCCTATAACAATCATGATGTTGATGATGGCCTTCGCGCCGAGCTGTTTACCATCGAAGACCTGATGAACGTCCCGCTTATCGGACCAGCCCTGGCGTCCGTTCAAAAGGACTGGCCAGCGATAGACAGCCGGCTTTTGCGCCTGGAAGGCGTCAGGCGGATGATCGGCATGATGATGACCGATGTGCTGGCTGAGACCACGCGCCGCCTGAAAGAAGACGGTGTGGAAACCGATGAGGACGTTCGTATTGCCCGCCGGCCCATGGTCGCATTCTCGAAACCGGTCTATGATGACCTGTCGCGTTTGCGGGGGTTTCTTTTTGAACGCATGTACAAACATTATAAGCTTAATCGTACGCGCAGCCATGCCAAACGCACATTGAAGGAGATGTTCAGCCTGTTCATGGATGAACCGGATACTCTGCCGACCGAGTGGTTTCAGAGAGTGTGCTCTAAGGATAGCGAAACCGCCCGGGCGCGGGTGATCTGTGATTATATCGCCGGCATGACCGATGCTTTCGCCATAGAGGAGCAGCGCCGTCTCTTTTCCTTTATAGGGTAGCACATGCGCTTTATTAAAACGGCCGGATAATCACGTTAAGACCTTGCTATAGTTGGCTCATAATAGCTTATGCGTAAGTGCCGGCGGATATAACCGCTATTCAGGAGCGTTTAATATGCACAGAAGATTTGCTGGATTGATGTCTGTCTTTATTTTTACAGCTATGATGGCTGGCTGTACCTCTGGGATGGCGGGTAAGCGATCCGCTCCGCCGCCGGTGGACAGCGCTTTGCCGGGCGCTGAGGCGGCGTCTTCTTCGCTTTCAACATCTTCGATGTAGGTTTAGCGCGACGTTTTCTTGACCAGAAACATAGCGGCGTCGGCTTCACTGAGCCAGACTTCGGCCGAAGCCTGTGCTGCATAGGCGCGGACGCCAAAAGAGCCTCCGGTCTTGAGATAAAGCCCGTTATATTCAAACGTACCCATCATCAGTTCGGCTTCGAGGCGCATGGCCTTGATCCGGGACGCCTTAAGATCAGCATGACGCAGGAGGATGGCGAATTCATCGCCGCCGATGCGGCCAACGCTATCACCTTCGCGGACACTACCATTGAGCGTTTCGGCCACATAGACAAGCGCCGCATCGCCAGCCGAATGTCCGTAGGCGTCGTTTATGCCCTTGAAACCATCCATATCGAGATAGATCAGGCAGGCCTCTTCACCATAACGCCGGCAATCGGCCATGGCGCGCTGTACCTCGCGCAAGAAAGCCCGGCGATTAAGTGTGGGGGTTAAAACGTCGCTGTCGGCCTGTCCCTGGGCACTTTGCAGTAGAACAGCCTGTTGCTGGAGCTGCGCGCGCAGGGCGGCGTTTTCCCGCATAAGTGAATCGGTCAGTGCGCGTGCCGCCGCTGGCCAGTCCGGCTGCGCCACCAAGGCCGATGGTGAGGAGAGGGGAGCCGGTTCGGGGCTCATCATCTCTTTTGTGTTGTCTGGCGTCCGTCCGGTTTGCAGATGACTCCGGTCATGGACATGGCTGGCATTTAAAGGCCGGGCCTCGAAGTCCTGTGGCTCAGTCCCATGCGCTTCGAAATAGTGAGCCAGCAAACTTTGCATAGAAGCGGTGGTGGCGCGTGCCGGCTTATCCGCCGTGCCTTGTGGCGCATGCGTGGGGGGGGCAGGCGGCGTATCCGTTTTCAGGTGATGCGTGTCCACGCCCAATCTTTCCGAAGGTGTATGCTAGCTGTTGGTCGTTTAGAGATTATGAAAGCATGGAAGCGGAACGGGCGCAATGCGCAAGCGCCTTTATACACATGCCATTGCGCACAATCCTAAGGGATAAATGTGGCGCTTTTCAGGGATAAATCACAAGATTTTTTTGGTTAAGCGGAGGGGTTGCAGTGCGAACGCTTCAGACTATACTCCGCGCCTTTCTTAAATACCCCTTTCCAAGGACTTTCACATGGCTGACACGCCGCAGGTTGCCATCATTATGGGCTCCCGCTCTGACTGGGGCGTGATGAAGGCCGCCGCCACCGCGCTTGACCAACTGGGCGTCAGCTACATCTCGCGGGTTGTTTCGGCACATCGGACTCCGCAACGCCTATATGAATTTGCCACCGGCGCCAAGACCGCCGGTTTCAAGGTGATTATCGCCGGTGCCGGCGGTGCGGCGCACCTGCCCGGCATGACGGCTTCCATGACAACGCTTCCCGTTCTGGGAGTGCCGGTGCCTGTCCGTGATGGCCTGAAAGGCATCGATTCGCTGCTCTCCATCGTCCAGATGCCGGGAGGCGTGCCTGTGGGGACTCTGGCCGTTGGGGAGGCGGGCGCGAAGAACGCCGGTCTGCTGGCGGCGCAGATACTGGCGCTGAACGATCCGGTTTTAGCGAACCGCATCGAAGTCCTGCGTCAGGCTCAGACTGACAGTGTTCCTGATACAGTAGAAGATTAAGATGTTGAAAAAAGCCCTGCCTCTTGGCAGTACAATCGGTATTCTCGGTGACGGCCAGTTGGGCCGGATGCTGTCACAGGCCGCCTCGCGTCTCGGTTTCAAGGTCGTGACTTTCGGACCAGATGCAGGATCACCGGCCGCCCAGGTATCGCTGGCTTCTAAGGTGGCGGCTTATACGGATGAGACCGTTCTGGCGCGCCTGGCGGAAAGCTGCGATGTCATCACCTTCGAGTTTGAAAATGTGCCAGCCACCAGTCTGGATTTCCTGACCGGCAGAGGCGCCGTGGTTGCGCCATCCTCCAGGGCGTTGCGCATTACCCAGGATCGCGTACTTGAAAAGAGCTTCGCGCGTGACGCGGGCATCGGCACGGTTGATTTCTTCGAGATCAATTCGGTGGCCGATCTGGAAGCGGCCATGCATGCCTCGCCCACGCCTGAAGCCCTGCTCAAAACCCGCCGTGAAGGTTATGACGGCAAGGGGCAGGTTTGGGTGCGAAGCTTAGATGAGGTGGCGTCCGCCTATGCGTCTCTGGGGGGGCGCCCGTCCATTCTGGAAGCCAAGGCCAGTTTCACCCGCGAGATATCGGTGGTGGCGGCGCGCGGCTGGAACGGCGAGATCAAGACTTTCCCGATCGGTGAGAATCACCATGTCGGGGGCATTCTGTCCACCACCCTGGCGCCGGCGCAGGTTTCCGAAGCCGTGACGGCCCAGGCGCATGACATTGCCCGCAAGGTGCTGGATGGGCTCGACTATGTGGGCGTTCTGGCGGTCGAGCTGTTCGTTTTGCCGGGTGACAAATTACTGCTTAATGAAATCGCTCCGCGTGTGCACAATTCTGGCCACTGGACGCAGGACGGTTGCCTGTGCGACCAGTTTGAGCAGCATATTCGCGCCGTTGTGGGCTGGCCGCTAGGCGATACCTCGGCGCGCGGCACGGTCGAAATGACCAATCTTTTGGGTGCCGATATACTTGACTGGCCTACCCTGGCCGCCGAGCCGAAATCTCGCCTCTATGTTTATGGCAAGGATGAGCCGCGCCCCGGCCGCAAGATGGGCCATATCAATCGTATTAAAGCCTGATTTTGCCGTTGCGAATTGATTTTTAATGCGTGTCGGGGCAAAGCCTGATGTCGAGTAAAGGAAATTCTGATGTTTATTGTTACCCTGACCTATACGGTCCCAAATGATGAAGTCGATCGTTACCTTGATGCCCATATGGCATGGCTTAAAGAAGGCTATGGCAATGGTCTTTTCCTGGCGGCGGGTCGGCGCATGCCGCGCACAGGCGGTATGATTTTCGCCCAGGGCGAACGCGAGGCTGTGGAAGCCATGCTGCGCCGTGATCCATTCCATATCAATGGTGTGTCGGAATATTCGATTTCAGAAGTCAATATCACATCGACGGCGCCCGGTCTTGAAGGCCTTAAGAGTAAAGCTGAAGCGATCGTTTGAGATTATTGATATTAAAAAATAACCCCTGCGCAGCCTGTCTGCGCAGGGGTTATTTTTTACATCTTCATTCCGCTCATAGGGTGCAGCTTGAACTGGATAAAGCCAACGATGCCGTTGGGATGGTCGCCATACACGGCTTTCAGGGCATCTGGCACCTCATTAAACTGACGCACCAGCCCTAAGCCTAGCATCATTTCATGTCCCAGATCGAAGCTGCGGATGGCGCCAATTTCGGTCTTGCTCACCCAGTAAGCGCCGTCATGAACCAGTTCGTCATTATAGACGCGCTCATGACGGCCCAGCGCCATCCATTTGTCGTTGAATTTGAAGGTATTCTCGAACAGGTATCCGTCGGCTGGTTTTTCGGTACTGTGCTCGATTGCCTTTCGTCCCCAGGCTAATGTGGAATAAAGTGTCCCGGCCATGAAGGCGTGGTTGTAATCAAGGCTCACCGAGTGGCGTTGCAGGTCTTCATCTGGGGCTAATTGCTCCGGACTGACCTGATGTGCCCAAGACGCCTGGGCCGTCAGATTGGGGCTGACCTGCCAGGTGAAGCGGACCGCCGTCGAATCAAGCTTCGGCGTATCGAGATTGAAGCGATATTGATCCGGTTCGCGACCCGTAAACCGTGATACCTCAAGCTGGAGTGGTCCCCTGGCTACGCCCGCCGTGATGACGCCCATGGTGATATGGCCGGAATCGAGCCAGTGGTGGGTGATCGGCGCGGTCGGGAAGTTTTCACCTGAGGCGCGGTGCATGAAGGCGGTGGGACCGAAACCGAACTCACCGGGCCAGCCGACCAAAACAAAGCCCTTGGTTTCGCTATCGAAGCGATGCGTCAGCTTGGCGGTGGCCCCCATAAAGAGGTCGTGAGGATGCTGGGCATCGACAAGGTGATTCACACCGTCGGACGTTTCCCCGGTTTGCAGCAGCAGAGGATAGCCGCCCTTGCCCATAAAGGCGTCGGGCGACAGCATAAGGCTGAGATCGAGGTTATTGCGGTCACCCAGCTTGCGCGAAGCCATGACCATGAACATGCCCTCGACGAAGCTTTTGGAGCTGCCGCGCGGCCCCTCCTGATCGTCGGCCACGAAGGTCAGGGCGGTATGGCTCATGACCTGCCAGCCGGTATTTGATGTGGACATATCGTGGCCCGACATATTCATATTCGGGTCCATATCCTGAGCAAAAACAGGTGAAGCGGCCAACGCCAAAAGCGCCGCCGTAGCGGTCGCAGATTTAAAGCGGGACATTATGTGTCTCCTGAAAATATTTGATGGGAAAGGCTTTATTCCATCAAATTATTTCGGTGGACGCGGCTCCAGGCAAACGGGCACATCGCGCAAAGGGGCTGCCACTGAGGGAATCAGGCAGGCTATCTCCAAAGGACGCGATAAAAGCGTCATTGGCCTATTATCAGCCGCCAGGACCGGCTGGCTGCAACAGGGCATGACCGTTTTCGGTGTCGGGGTGTCCGGCTTGTGATGCGGTATTTGCTGGCCGGTCATTTCCATATGCTCCATATGGCACGACAGGTCGCGGGCCATAGCCGGCACAGCAGTCGCCGTCAGCGAAAACAGCATCCAGATACAGATGAGCAGGGCGCGTAGCGGCCTCATGCCGCATTTTGACCAAATCTTATGCGGCCAAGCGTTTTGGCCAGATTCAAAATGATTTCTTCCGGCTTTACCGGCAGCTTTGCCTTGAACTTCTCAAACTGCATGACCTGTTCGATGTTACGACCGATCTGCTCAATCTGCGCCTCCCGACCGCGCGACAGGCGAGTCATCATCGCCGTGGTGATGATGCCGCAGACGATCGTGCGCTTGGAATAATGATTTTCATCGAGCGCGGTATCGCCGGCCAGGCGCCAGATGATATCCGCGGTTTCCCACAGCAGACGATGATAAAGCGCGGCATGGTGGGGTAAAACGAAATAACCCATCAGGCTTTTTGTCACTTTCTCATCGGTAGCGGCGGCATCGAGCCGGCTATTGAGGAGAAAACCGATCTTTTCGCGGATTCGCATATGCGCCAGTGATTCGATGGTTTCCGGGCTAAGGAGAACCGCATCATGGTCACGCCACAGGATGGCGGCAATATCTGAAGCACCATGCGGGGCGATCAGATCGCGTTCACCCTCGCTAAGCCCCAGGCTGCGCGCACCAGCCTCAAGACTCATACGGTTGAGGCCCAGTTGCGGCACATAGCCGGCAACGGCGTTAGCCAGACGGGTTTCAGCGGCTTTCAAGCCAGTCAGAGGCGCGGTTACGGTCATGTGAGTTACAATAGGCGCTGTATGGCGCCGCGCCAAGAGGATAAGACCGCAACGGCGGTAACAAAGTGTCGCATCTGCAAACGCCATAAAGGCCTCAGCTACAAAGAAAAACAGCAAAAAAGCGATCAAAAACCCCTTTTAAGGCGGGGTTCGGCTGGACAGGATGGATCGGCTCATGTATGGGCTTGTCCCGATCTTCCTGCACGCCTTATGGTTTGCGGGCGTAAGTTTCTTTTTCGCAATTGGCTGACGGGCCGCTGCCGGGTTTCTGGCGCATGTCCTCACCGGCCCTCGAACCCTGAATGGAGAGATACCTTTTGGTACAGATTTTCGTCCGTGACAACAATGTCGACCAGGCCCTGAAGGCCCTGAAGAAGAAGATGCAGCGCGAAGGGTCCTTCCGCGAAATGAAGCGTCACGTGCATTACGAAAAGCCATCCGAAAAGCGCGCCCGCCAGCAGGCGGAAGCCGTTCGCCGCGCCCGCAAGCTGGCCCGCAAGCGCCTGCAACGCGAAGGTGGCCTGCCCGCCACGCCGCGTCCTGTGCGTGCCTAATAAGTTTATCTGTTAAGTCTTTGAACAGATGAAAATATAGCTATAAAGCGTTGAAAGCACGGCTTTCAGCGCTTTTTTACTGTCTGTCTGCGCCTTTGGAGATGTTTCATGGCGACCAGCCCTCACGATCATTCCGAACAGCCCGATCCGGCCGATCTCGGCATCCTGACCACCGCCATGCCGGCCGATACCAATCCATCGGGCGATATTTTCGGCGGCTGGCTGATGTCGCAGATGGATTTGGCAGCGGGTAATATTGCGGCGCGCCTGTCAAAAGGCCGCGTGGCCACCATCGCCGTCGACGGCATGGTTTTTCTGACACCGGTGCAGGTGGGGGATGAGGTCACGGTCTATGCCAAGGTGATGTCGGTCGGGCGTACCTCGATGAAAATGAAGGTTGATGCCTATCGCCGACCACGCGAAGGCGAGGACAAGGTGAGGGTTACCGAAGCCATATTTACCTTTGTCGCCATTGATGACAACGGAAAGCCCAGGCCGGTAGCAGGTGGGCGTATACCGAAACTGGCATTTGGCAAGCCTGTTTAGAATGTGGTAACAATAAGGCATTGACCGGATGGCCTGACGGGGACATCAATGGGTCACACAGCAGGGGGTGAGGGTATCCATATGGCCAAATCGTCGTTCATCGGCCGTTTTCAGGACTGGATCAGCGAATGGAATGATGCCAAGACGCGACAGACTCTTGTTGTCGTGCTGGTCGTGCTGTCAGGTCTATTGCTGGGAATGCTGGTCTATACGATCGCCAAATATGTCCTCGATCAGTTATTTCCGTTCCCGCCTGGCATCTATATGGTCGATGCCGAACAAAAAGCAGAGCTGATGAAGACAGTGGCCGGGCAGGTGTTTATTGTCATTCCGCTGACCTGGGCGGTTGGCGCGTTTGTCGGTGGCTATTTCGCCACCTGGCTGGGCAAGGCAGGGCAGTTTCCAGCCTGGCTAACGGGCATCCTGCTAACGGCCTATTACTGGATCGACTTGCTGCACTTGCCGAACACGCTGACCTTATTCATCCTGTGCCCTATCATCGTCGGTGTGTGCGCTTTCACCAGTGGCTGGCTCGGTATGTATATGATGGCGCAAAAGACCATCAAATCGCAACAGGCACAAGTCTGACAGCTACTTCGGAGGCGTGTCGTAATGCGCCAAGCTGACCCTATTGCTGAAATTCAGGCGGATAGCCCCCGACATCTGAGACGGCACAAAGTAAGGTGTGCCTGCTGGATATTCGCCGGATGAA
>CAMLIY010000020.1 GCA_946480125.1 uncultured Asticcacaulis sp. | reverse complement strand
TCATGAGCTATAATAACTACCGCGAAGGCATGCACCCGGATACGTGGAATTTCCTTAACGCACTGGACCGCCCCACCCTCATTGGTGAATTTCATATCGGCTCGACGAACGACACTGGCCTCTATCACCCCGGGCTGGTCCAGGCGGTCAACCAGGCTGACCGCGCGCGCATGTATGAAAAATATATGGAAACCGTGGTCTCCAGCCCCGTAATGGTGGGCGCGCATTGGTTTCAGTATATCGACGACCCGGTGACAGGCCGCGCCTACGATGGCGAAAATTATAATGTCGGCTGGGTAAGCAACACTGACATCCCTTATCCCGAGATGGTCGCCGCTGCGAAACGGGTAAATTACGACATATACGAGCGCAGGTTTAAAAAGTAAGCGCCCACAAGCGAAGGTAAGGCGTCTCATGTCTAACCGACCCAACGAATACCGATATGTAACGCATCTATTCTGGTAAATATGAAGACAAATCTAATGAAAACTGAACTATCGCGCCGTATGGCCCTTAAATTGGCGGCCGCAAGCGCCGTAACCGATATGGCAGTGCTTGCCCCGGGCGCTCATTCAACCGTTTCTGCTGCTTCACCTGATCCCTGGAGCCAAGCCAATGACCGTACCTGGCTTGGCGGACAATTCTGGGCCAATCCGATGGAAGATTGGTGTATTCGAGAGGGCGAAGCCGAATGTCTAAGTATGGGCGGCAATCGAAACATACAATCGCTTACGCACCAACTGTCCGACCCGGCGGCCGCCTTTACCATGTCTGTGATCGTCAGGCGGATATTCGACGGCACGACCGATGGAGGCGCGGGATTCCGGATTGGCGACCGAAGCGAAATCAAAGAATACCGAAGCTCCTGTTTTGCCTCCAATGGCCTGCGTGCTGGCGTGATAGACCGCGTGCTGGTTTTAGGACTGAAGTCAGTCGAACTCGCTGATACGGCCGACATGAAAAACCTTCGCCTGCAAGTGTCGGGCAGGCCGTCGGGTGGTCAGATGAATATTGAACTGGAGGCCTTGTCCCCTGACACCGGAGACAGCTTCGGTAAGCTTACCCACAGCCTGCCTGCGGCTGAGCTTATGGGTAATGTGGCTCTGGTAAGTAACTACACTGGCTCGGATGCGCGTCCAGATATCGATAGCAAGGCGGGGTCGCTCTATCGGTTCTCACAATGGCAGATGTCGGGCAACGCTTTCAGCGTACGTCCCAGGCAGGCATTCGGTCCATTACTCTGGTCCATGTACAGTCTGAGTGATTCCCGCACACATGAAGGCTACGTGCTAAAGATTTCCGCGCTCACGGGGCCAATGGGCAAGGATGACAGTCATGTTGTTGAACTGGAAGTGAACCGCGGTGGCAAATGGAAATCGTTAGGTGCCGCCGCGCTTGATACGGATGCCTGGGTGGCGACCTTTCGAATTCCCAATTGGAATGAAAAAGTGGCTACCCCCTATCGGTTAACCTACCGTGAAAAGAGCCGTGATGGTCGTGTGACACCAAGCGAGTGGGCGGGCACCATTCAGCCAAATCCCACCGGCCGTCCTTTGCGCATGGCGGCACTCACTTGTCAGAACGACTATGCTTTCCCCTATGAACCCGTCGCTCGAAATGTGGCACAGCTAAAGCCGGATATCGTTTTCTTCTCCGGCGACCAGATTTACGAAAGCCACGGCGGATACGGCTATATTCGCACTCCTTCCGACCTAGCGATTACCTGTTACTTACGCAAATTCTACCAGTTCGGATGGGCCTTTCGTGAGGTAATGGCCGACAACCCGACACTTTGCCTGCCCGATGATCACGATGTCCTACAAGGGAACCTTTGGGGGGAAAACGGTGCTGCCGTCCTTCACCCCGATCTCGATCCGGGCACCTCTTCCCTGGGCGGGTACGTTGAGTCGGCGCGAATGGTAAATGTCGTCCATAAAACCAATGTGTCCCATTTGCCTGATCCGTATGATCCGACGCCTTCGCTACAAGGCATCAGCGCCTACTACTGTGATATGGTCTATGGTGATGTCGGATTTGCCATTGTCGCTGACCGCCAATGGAAAAGCGGTCCGGAGACTGTGGGGGCCGCGGTTGGCGAAACTGGTCAGGGCGAGGATCCACTGTATGTGAACCCTGACTTTGACAGACAAGGCCTGACCCTGCTGGGGGAACGGCAAGAAACTTTCCTCAAACAGTGGTCTTCCGACTGGCGCGGCCACAGGCTGAAAGCTGTGCTGAGCCAAACGGTGTTTGCCGGCCTGTCGACACATCAGCCTGTGCCAAATCGCTACCTGAAATTAGATTTCGACAGTGCCGGCTGGCCACATACGCCCCGTGATCGCGCGGTAGATATCATCAGGCCAGCCATGGCCCTGCACATTTGCGGCGACACGCATCTGTCTACCCTGTCACAATATGGCGTTAATAAGCAGCGTGACAGTAGCTGGGCGTTTTGTACCCCGGCCATTGCTGTCGGTTGGCCGCGTTGGTGGAATCCAGATACTGTGCCCCTGCCATATGCCAATCGGCCAAAGCATGGTTTGCCTAACACGGGCGAATATCTCGATAGCTTTGGGAACAAGGCCTACGTTTATGCAGTCGGTAATCCAGTCGTTGGCACGTCACCCAATCGCTATTTAAAAGCAGACCAAAAGGGAAGTGGGTTTGGATTCATTACATTTGATACCCAGAAGCTGACCTATACGATGGACGCCTATCGCTTTCTTGTCGATTTGGCGGATGGCAAGCCTGACAATCAATACCCTGGATGGCCTGTCACCATTCACCAGTCGGAAAATCGCGGCGATAACAGGCTTGCTTGAGTGACCTTTCGTTTCGGTCCTCCAAATTCCCAATGATGCAAACCCGACTAAGAGAGTGCCACATGTTCGACCATAATCACCGAGGTCGCCGCCAGTTTCTCATGAGCACGGGCGGTTTGGCTCTGGCTTTAAGCCTAACAGGTCTAACCCATATCGACGCTCGAGCGGGTGTACCAAAAGGTAAGGGTAACGCCTATTATCTTAGTAGTTCCAGCGGGGACGATACGAATACGGGTTCGATCAACGCGCCATGGAAGACCCTGGCTAAGATCAGCTCGGTTGTTTTGGCCCCCGGGGATCAGGTTCTTTCCAAAGCTGGCGATCGTTTCGACGGTCATTTTGTGCTTAATGGCTCGGGTTCCGACGAAGAGCCGATCCTGGTCTCATCCTATGGCATGGGATCCAGGCCAATAATCACTGGGGAGGTGGGTACTGGCAAAGGCGGCGATTACCAGGAAGCTATATACATCGAGAATGCTGATAATATAGTCTTCGATGGACTGGAGGTAAGAAACGAAAGAAGGTCCGCTCGTGACGGGGTCAGGGATATCGACGCCTTTGCCGTAAATGTCTGCAACACAGGCACAAGGGTGATGCAGAATTTCACCCTTCGCAACATGACCTTCCAAAAGGTTTACGCTGTAACACCGATGCTTGAACGCAGTGATTTCGATAGCCTTATGGTAGCGGCCGTTCGCTTCGCGACTGGAAAGAATGTCCGTTCCGGCGATGAAAAGCACATCCGGAATGTATTGGTCGAAAATTGCTATTTTACCGACATTCAACGTCTTGGCATTCATTTTATGCACGCGGGAGGTGTCGAAGGTATTGGCAACGATGCGATAAACCGCAATATGGATATTGTAGTTCGTAACAATGTTTTCCATTATCTTGGCGGCACCAGTGTCTTGCCCCAATCGGTATATAATTGCCTGATCGAGCATAACTTGTTTGATCATCCAGGTTCCAGCATAGATCCACGAATGCCTGGTCGTGGGAGCTCATCCTGGCCTATAAACTGTATCAATACCGTGCTACAGTACAACAAGTGCATAGGCACGAGAGGGTATGCCGACTCCTGTGGCATCCATATCGATTTCAATAACCTGAACACATTTGTCCAGTACAACTACATGGAGGACTGCGAAGGCGGTTTCATCGAAATCTTGGGCGGTAACGTCAATTCAGTTTATCGCTTCAATGTCAGTGTAAATGACGCCTGGCGCATAAGTCCGCCTGGAACGCCGTCCTGGAAAAGAGGCCATACGCTCTGGGTTACCGGTAGTCAGGGCAAGGGTAAGAAACCCGCACCTCCCGCCAATACCTATATCTACAACAACACCATTGTCATCGATCGCCCCATCCAAACAAGCATAGATCTGGTCGGAGATGGCTTATTTATATTCAACAACATTTTTTATGCCCGGAACGGCGGTAAGATGGGGGGGGATACCACATATCCAAAGGCTAGCCCTTCCAACTTATTCGTGAGCCATAATCTCTTTTGGGGCGATGTTGACAGTCAGCTTGCTCACCTCGACAGAAAACCTTTTATTGGTGATCCGGCGTTTTCTGGAATAGGCGGGCCTGAAAAGTCATATAGCGTTGCTGAGACCAGCCCCTCGATCAAGCAAGGCGTCGCGCTGAAAGGTCCACCAATTCCAGGCGCCGGCAAAGGTATATTCAAAGACATACCTGCCCACCCTATCCTCGACTTTTACGGCAATACGTTGAATATGACTAGCGTCGCGCCCAATATCGGGGCATGAAATTTAAAGCAAAAACGGCTAAGATGAATTTTTATAAGTGTAGTAAAGGGCGGCATTACTTTTCAACGACCGGAGTAAACGACGATCCCTGTTACCTGAAGACTTTCAGTGTAAACCGCTAATCAAACTTTTCACTTTTTGTCGATTTCAGACTGCTGGTAGCCGATCCGTTTAACCGCCGAGCATGCGTGAAAGGTCATTTGCACCTGTACGAATCTCATCAGCCACTTCAGCAAGTGAACAGCGCTGATCGTACTGCAGTACGAAGCCTGACGTCAGTGCCGCTACAATGCCGCGTTGTGAGAATACCGGCGCGCTTACATTCGTGACACCATGCATCAACGAGCTTGGGGACGTTTCGATACCTTCTTCCCTAATTTTGGATATTCGCTCGACCAGTGCAGACTGCTCGCCTGACGACAAACTCGCTAAATACCTTTCTCGTCTATCGCCATCCATATAGGCAAGAATCACGGCGCCAGACGACGTTGTCATGAACGGAAAACTGGCGCCGGCCTTGACAAAATAGGAAGCGGGACGTGGACTGGGACTTGACGCCATCACGAGTATCGACATCTTGTGCAAAACCGCCATATGACACGATTGCTCTGTCCTGAAGGATATTCTTTCCAAGACAGGCGACGCCAGTTTCAACAGGTTTTCGGTTGGCGCGAACTTATGAGATAATTCGAACATGCGTAAGCTTAGTCCAAATCGATCAGTATCTATATCGCGCTGAATAAAACCACGATCAGCCAAATATACGACTATGCGGTATATTTCGCCCATGCTCCTGTTTAACTCTTGTGTTAACGCATTCAGCGTCAGGCCGTTCGGACGGCCTGACAGGAGTTCAAGGATATCGAGAGCTTTTTCCACAGAAGGAACGTCTGACTTTTGCCTTTCTTTTTTTTGCTCCGCAGAGCCGTGTCCCGTCCCTGAAATATTACCCATTTCGGCCTTCCTACTCTGCAGTTTCGTTTTTTTGATCCAACTGTGCGTTGGTCAGTGTTCTTTTGTCGAGATCATTTTTGGCAAAACACAGGCACATTAATTCATTTTCGACCTGTAATCCCATCTCTACGGATGTGCTCATTGCTGACCTCACCGCCGACTTGACAGCTTGGGCCGCCACCGTCGAATGCGACGCGATATTTTGAGCCACCTGGCGGGCCATCTCCACTTCGCCACCTTCAGGCGCTTCCCATTGAACCATGCCCATTTTTACGGCTTCGGCAAAGCCAAATCGCTCGCCTGTCAATAGATACCGCATGGCCTGACCATAACCGGCCATGCGGGTCAAGTGCTGTGCAGCACCGCCGGCGCCGTTCCACCCCATTGTGATTTCAGGGGCGGAGAACACCGCGCTCGGCGCCACGACGCGCAAATCGCAAGCCAATGCGATCTCCAAACCTCCACCCAATGCCCAACCTTTCACAGCCGCGATCAAGGGTTTCCTGACCGAACGCAGCGATGCGATATAGTCATTTCTATTTCGCCACTCCCAGAAATTTGCGTAACTTTCTAACGCCTTGATATCTGAACCCGCGCAAAAGGCCTTAGTTCCTTCGCCTCGCACGATCGCTACATTTATCTCTGCTTCGTCGTTTATCTGTTCGCAGCACTGCTTAAGTTGATTGTACATATCGGGCGTAAGGGCATTATGTTTTGCCTCCCGGTCCAGAACCAATTCAGCGACCTTACCCTTCAATTCAAGGCGAACCTTTCCGTCCATTTTTTTGATTCCTTCGCTATTGGGACCGTCTCTCCGGTCGCTTTGATTGTCTCTGTAATTTCACGGTATAGCGTAATTTTCTACAAGTGAATGCTTATTTCGCAGACGGCTAAATATTTGCACCTATCGTCCAAAGCCCGCTAATTTCTACGAATGTTTACGCACAGGCGATAGCATTGTTTTATATGCGCACATCTTCGCTACGTAGGTAGCGCCAAAACCTTCGGCTCAACATTAAAATGAATTACGAGCGACGATCCCGCGCGCTTTGCCGGCACAGGGCAGTTCACTTCTGCCAGCTTGCAGGGCTGGCCACATTGAAGACGCTCCTAATAACTTTCGCGGCTGGAAGATTTCAATCAGGCGAACTGCCTACATTAAAAGCTCAGGTCGTTGACACTCAGCAGGCAGCTGATTATGTTCACGTGAACAATTGGGGGCCTATGGAGTCGCAAGCATGAATAAGATTGATCTGTCGAACCAGGTAGCCATTATTACAGGCGGCGCCAGTGGTTTCGGCTTGGCATGCGCGAAACGTTTTCTGCAGTCTGGCGCAAGGGTAAGCCTATGGGACATGAACACTGACGCGCTTATCGCCACTTGTCGGGAGCTGGGTGATGGCGCCAGCTTTGAGACGGTAGATATCACAGACTATCCCGCCATTGTTGAGGCGCATGCTCGCGTGGAGCAGACCGTTGCTCCCGTTTCCATACTGGTCAATTCAGCGGGAATTTCTGGCCCACAGGGACCGATGGTCGAATATGAGCTCGACGCGTGGGCGCAGGTGATTAATGTCAATCTGACCGGAACCTTTTATATAAATCGCGCGGTCCTGCCGGCAATGAAGGCGCGGAATTATGGCCGTATCGTCAACGTATCCTCGGTCGCCGGTAAGGAAGGAAATCCCAATGCAGCCGCTTATGCGGCGTCCAAGGCTGGCGTGATCGCCTTTGTTAAAGCTGTTGGCAAGGAAGTGGCCAACCACGATATCGCCATCAATGCCATTACGCCAGCTGTCGCCAAAACCAAACTACTCGACACTGTTCCACAAGAATTTCAGGACTACATGCTATCAAAG
Source organism: uncultured Asticcacaulis sp. (assembly GCA_946480125.1). Next base: position 14,519 of record CAMLIY010000020.1, on the reverse strand, counting down.
ATTCCACGTGGCCGCTTTCTTGAAGTCGAGGAATTGTCTGCCATGGTCGCGTGGTTGGTCAGTCGCGAAAACAGTTTTACAACGGCGTCTGTTTTCGACTTGTCCGGTGGCAGAAGCACCTACTGATATGACTCTCCAGGACGAATGGCAAAAGCCACTAAATGTTCTGCTCGAAAAGGCAGGCATGACCGATGCGAAGATTATAGCCATTGAGGCTCTGAAAGGCGGCGTGTCTTCAGATATTGTCGTCGTTACGCTAGAGAACGGTGTTCAGGTTTGCGCCAAACGCGCCCTGCCCGTTTTGAAGGTCGCAGCTCATTGGGAAGCGCCAGTGGAACGCAACCACTATGAGGTGGCGTGGCTGAAACATGTGAAAGCACTTCTGCCCAATAGTGTGCCCACAGTTCTGGCCGAAGACCGCCTCGGCGGAACCCTTTTAATGCAATACCTGTCGCCTGCGGAATTTACTCTTTGGAAGGCTGATTTGATGTCGGGTCATATTGACCATGATATCGTCAAAAGCGTCGGGTTAGCTTTAGGCAAGATACACGCGCGCACTTGGGAAGATCTCGAAATAAAGTCCGGCTTCTCGCATGATGATTTATTTGACGCGCTCAGGCTCACGCCTTATTTGAGGTCGCTCATAAAGGTCTACCCTGACCTGGAGACGCGCCTGGAGGCCATCATTGCAGCAACGCTCACCCATAAATGCGCGCTGGTTCACGGCGACGTAAGTCCCAAGAACATTCTGATACATAAGCAAAATAGAACGCCGGTTTTTCTGGACGCCGAATGCGCCTGGTATGGGGATCCCGCCTTCGATGCTGCTTTCTGCATCACGCATCTGATGCTGAAGGCTGTGCATATCAAGGCCAAGCGGAACGCGCTTCTGGTTGCCGCGGTTGACTTTCTGAATGCGTGGCTTTCAGCCCTGCCTGATACAGGTGCTAGCGCGGCACAGACGCGTTGCGCGGCGCTCCTGCCATGTCTGATATTGGCGCGCATAGATGGCGTGTCGCCTGTGGAATATCTCAGTGATCATGAACGCAAATCCCTTAGAGCGCTCGTTCTGCCCCTGGTCGGTTCTGACCACACCCTTACGGCTTTGACACGACAGATAGAGGCGGCCTTCAGGTCGTCGCACGCTTGATGTAAGTGGCTGTAACGGCCTTCTCGCCTATGTCCGCCCTTTTGTCTTCGCCGATCAAGCCGGCCGCCATGACCGCCAATGCGTCCGTCGGAACGGCTATTGTGGAAATGCCTTTGCTGAGCCAACGATAGTGCGACAGGTCGCCGTAGCCTACAAACGCAATTTGATCAGGCATGGCGATGTCATTTTCCAGCAAGGTCTGCAAAGCCCCGGAAGAGATTTCAAGACCGCCACAGATGATGGCGCTCGGTGGCACCTTGAGCGCCAAAAGATAACCTACCCCTTCTGCGCCTGTCGCGTGATTGGGCCGTCCGTTTATGAAATACTCAGAATGCGCCCGCAGGCCATTCCGGGTTAGGGCCGTATCTAGGGCCAGTCGCCGCGCCCTCCCGGTCGAAATCGACGTGTCACCGCCGATATACCCAATATGGCTATGGCCCGCCGCTCTTAAGTCCTTCACCGCCGCATCAAAGGCCTCATCTTCATAGGACAGCAGGCGCTGGGATGGCACGGGAAGGCTTTCATGACGGATCAATTGTAAGATTTTGGCGCCCCTCAAAAACGGCCGCGAGAATTCTACGGATGAGGGCGTCGGCACCATGACGATCTTTTTCACTCCCTGTTCGCGCAGCCGCCGCAACGCGAGCGCTTCTAATCTTGGTTCGTCGGTCGTGACCTGAATAATGACAACCAGTCCTAAGGCATCGCAAGCCAGGACAAAGCGATTGGCAAAAGCGGCGTAAAAGTCATTTGTCAGGTTTGGCAGAAGCAGGCCAACAACCGGCGTGGCCGTGCCGCGCATAGTGATTGCTGCTGCGTTGGGCACATAGCCCATGCCCGCGGCGTGATCCAAGATCGCTTTAAGGGTTTCCGGTTTGACATTGGCCTGCCCACGCAAGGCCCGAGATACCGTCATATGCGAAATTCCGAGATCGTTGGCGATGGTCTTGATCGTGATGGACTGCGACAGGGCCTCTTCCTTTCATGCACGGCATTAAAATACGCCTGTACACAGTATAAAACGAATTTCATAAGTTGACACAACGGGTGTAGCTAATTAGTCATGTTCACGTGAACATTGTCGTAATTTCCCTATGATCGCGCCAACACTTCCTAACACCCTCCATGTAAGTTCCAACAACCATGCCCAGTACAATCAAACAAATTCTAGCTCGCGCCGTTTGGGATTCTCGTGGCAGACCGACAGTTGAGGTCGAAGTTCATTTGTCCGGCGGAGCGTGGGGTCGTGCCATCGCACCTTCAGGGGCTTCACGCGGTGTGCGCGAGGCGCTGGATCTGCGCGACGGCGGCGCGCGCTTTCAGGGGTTTGGAGTAGATAAGGCCGTACGAGGCGTGCAGTCCCTGATCGCACCTTCATTAATCGGCCTTGACGCCAGAAATCAGGCCGAAGTCGACGCCAAGATTATATCGCTGGATCCGACACCATTAAAATCGACATTGGGCGCCAACGCGACAGTCGCAACATCATTGGCAGTTTTACATGCTGCAGCCGCTTTTGCAAACCAGCCTCTATGGCAGCATATCGCGGAAGCCTATGACCGCAAGCCCAGTATCCCCTTACCTGAAATTCAGATTTTTGGCGGTGGCGCTCATGCCGGCCGCCGCGTCGATATCCAGGACTTTATGATTATGGTGCCCGGTGCCGGCAGTTTCAGGGAAGCATTGGATGTGACCGCTGAAGTATACCACGCTGCCGGCGAGCTAATGGCGGCAAAGGGGCTGATCGCGGGCGTCGCCGATGAGGGCGGCTGGTGGCCCCAGTTCCGCAGCAATGAAGAAGCCCTCGAAACCTTGGTGGAGTCCATCCATCGTGCCGGTGAAACGCCAGGAAAGCGCGTCGTGATTTCCTTGGATGTTGCCGCTTCACAATTTGAGAGGGATGGTCGCTATCGATTGGCGCTCGACAACGATGATCTGAGTGCTGAACAGATGATCGGACGCTTGGGACGTTGGCTAGATGCCTATCCAATCGCCTCTGTCGAAGACCCGCTGGGCGAAAACGACGATGCTGGCATGCGGGCTTTCACGGCCGCCTTCGGAGAGCGTATCCAGATCGTTGGAGATGATTACTTGGTCACCAATGCCAAGTTGATCCGCAAAGCATCAGCCGCAAGTACTTGCAATGCAGCGCTTATCAAGGTCAACCAGATCGGCACGGTTAGCGAAGCCGTTCAAGCGTTGGACGCCGCACAGGCTGTCAGTTGGCGCACGATCGTATCCGCGCGCTCCGGTGAAAGCGAAGACACCTCCATCGTCGATCTGAGCATTGGCCTGAATAGCGGTCAGCTTAAGGTTGGCTCCTTTTCGCGCTCGGAACGAATGGCCAAATGGAATGCCTGTCTTAGAATAGAAGACGAATTGGGGGCCGGCGCTTTCGCCGGCGGGCAACCGTTGAAACAGACATGGTGGGGTAAAGCGAAGCTCGACCAGACGGCGAATTTGTCGATTGATGAGGTAAAACAATGAAATTTATGCGTATCGGCCCGGCAGGTCATGAGAAGCCGTGCATTCAGGACGTTGGCGGCATTTGGCGCGATCTGAGCCAGATTGTCCCCGACGTCGGCCCGGCCTGTATTGGTCCGGACCTCAAGGAAACTCTTGCCAGGACTGACCTGACCACATTGCCGGCGGTTGATGTCACTGGACAGCGGATAGGCTCACCGATGGCACAGCCTCGCAATATTTACTGCATCGGGCTGAATTATTCGGATCACGCGGCTGAAGCCGGCTTGCCTGTCCCAGCCGAACCGATTATTTTTTCAAAAGCCAGCGGGACGTTTTGCGGTCCCCACGATCCAGTTCTGTTCGCTCCAACGATGACAAAGCTGGATTGGGAAGTTGAACTGGGTATTGTAATCGGCAAAGCGGCTTTAAATATTAGCCAGGATGAGGCCGAAGCCCATATTTTCGGCTATTGCGTCGTAAATGACGTGTCGGAGCGCGCCTGGCAAATGGAACGCGCGGGTCAATGGATAAAGGGAAAAAGCTTTCCGAATTTTTGCCCGACAGGTCCCTGGCTGGTCACGACTGAAGAGGTTCCGGACCCTACTGCGCTCGACCTGTGGCTTGACGTCAATGAGGTGCCTCGTCAGAAGGGTTCGACCGCCAAAATGATATTTTCGCCAAACTATATCGTCGCCTATATGAGCCAGTTTTGCCGGCTTGAGCCCGGTGACCTGATTTGCACCGGCACACCCCCAGGCGTCGGCGCCGGCATGAAGCCGCCCTTATATCTGAAAATTGACGATGTCATGCGGCTTGGCATTCAGGGGCTGGGCGAGCAACAGCAACGCGTCGTCGCGCTATAACGCTCGGATCTGACGCTAATATATTCTGCCCCACCCCTATCGCAGAAACCTGCCCTTCTGGGATAGGGGATCGGTTGTGACGAGGACACGTTGGTGCCGCAAACCACCAAAGGCTGCGTCGCATCAAACCATCACGCGAGCCGACAGGGTCGCGCAATTTGACTGGACCCGCAGGCGCCTCCCGTCCTCCCTCGTCATCGCCGCCGGCCTTCATGAAATGAAGGCCGGCCCGACCATTAGCTCTCAATTTACACCGAGGTAGGCTGATGCGTCGCCAGGGGAAGACGCCGACTCGATTGGAGAAGCGGGCGGTATCGGCCGCCAATATACAATTATATTTCGCATACGAAATATACTTTCCACCAACAAATTTTTTCCGCGTCCGATTTCACGAATTTCGAGTACTGCGTTGCTTGTTCTGGCAATTTCAACAATCCACTTCCATATGGGAAATTGCCTGATAAGATAACCCCGTCAAACAGGGTCAGGAAACATGCAATACTACCAAAGCTACATCGACGGTGAGTGGACCGATTCATCGTCCGGCGCACGTCTGAGTGTCACAAATCCCGCCAATGGCCATATCTGGGCCGAAGTGGCAAACTGCACAATTGAAGACGCCCAACGCGCGCTGGAAACGTCATTTCGTGCTCAAAAGCTCTGGCAGCTCCGCACCCCTGTCGAACGGTCGAGCTTTTTGTATGCCATAGCCCAGGGTTTGCGGGAAAAGCGCGATCACTTTGCTCGTCTATTGGTTCAAGAACAGGGCAAGCCGCTGTCAGACGCTCAGTTCGAAGTCGACGATACAATCCGTTATATCACCTATTCTGCCGAAGCCGCCCGCCGTATTCGCGGCGATATTCTGCCTGCCGATGCGCCCAATGAGCAACTCATGATCTTTAAGGTGCCCTTTGGTGTGACGATTGGCTTGTGTGCCTATAATTACCCACTGGCGCTCATTGGACGCAAGGTCGGCCCGGCACTGGTGACGGGCAACACCATGATTATCAAACCCCACGAGGCGACACCTGTCACGGCATCCGAATTCTGCAAGCTGGTAGAGGCCGCAGGCGTACCACACGGCGTTATCAACATGATTAGCGCCGGTGGTATTGATGTAGCGCAAGCGCTGGTGGCCAGCCCAATGACGCGCCTGGTGACGCTTACCGGCAGTATCCGTGCTGGTCAGGGTGTGGCGAAGGCCGCATCGCAAAATCTCGCGGCTCTATCATTGGAACTCGGTGGCAAGGCGCCCTTTATTGTGCTGAAGGACGCCGATATTGATGCCGCCGTCGAGGCTGCCGCTATCGCGCGATTTGCCAATGCCGGACAGGTCTGTATTTGTAATGAGACGGTTCTGGTCGAAGAGGCGGTGGCCGACGAATTTACTGAAAAACTTCTAAAGCGCGTTAGGACCATTCATACCGGCGACCCTATGCAAAATGCTGGCATGGGCCCGATCACTACGGCTGGCGCACGTGCGCGCGTCGAAGATTTGGTGCGTGAATCCATAGAAAGCGGCGCCGAATTGGTGCTGGGTGGCAACCGGCCTGACATGGGCGACATGTCCGGCGGCAACTGGTACGAGCCGACCATTCTCATCAACGCCAACCGTCACACCGCCGTTGTCAAAGAGGAGATCTTTGGGCCGGTCTTGCCCATCGTACGCGTGACCGATTACGAAGATGCGCTCGATATTACCAATAGTCGTCCAGATGGCTTGTCGGCCTATTTATGGACGCGCAATCCTTCGGTCTATATGGACGCTATCCAACGCATGGAAACCGGCACCATCTTCCTGAACAAGGGCATTGTCGGTTATGTCCAAGGCTACCACAACGGCCATAAACTGAGCGGTCTTGGTGGCGAAGACGGCGAACATGGCGTCGAAGGTTATCTGCAAAAACGCACTGTCTATATGAAATATTAGAGCACGGCAGCCTGTCAACATGACCAAACTTCCGACCATTGCCGACCCTAGTGCCGGTCAAGTTCACATAGTTGAAAACGCGTCAAAAAATATCGCCAAAGCACGCCCTCAACCGACCTGCGTTATGAACGATGTGCCGGGCATGCAGTTCCAGTATGGTATCGCCGCTACGCTGCCCGCATATGGTCTAAGTGTTGCGCATGGCCGCGTCGAACCGGGCAAAAGCGTACCGTCTCATGGGGGAGCTAATGCTTATGCCCTCTATGTCATCAGCGGCGCGGGTGTATTGACCCTGACCTCTACTGACGCGTCAGAGGATCGCGAACTGCCTTTCAAGGCTGGTGACGTTCTGTTGTTTGAGCCCGACACGCAACACGGCTGGAGAAATACCGGTTGTGAGCCCTTTGTCTGGTTCGGCGTGGATGTTGCACCAAAGGTTGGCGCGTGACCCAAGCCATGGGTGCAGATGGCGCGTCAGATCTGCCTCTGACGGGATTGCTAATTGTCGATATGTGCCAGTTTTTGTCGGGCCCCTATGCTTCGTTGCGTCTGCAGGACTTGGGGGCGCGCGTTATCAAGATTGAACGCCCTGATGGTGGCGATCTTTGCCGGCGTCTCTATCTGTCCGACACAGAAATTGGTGGAGACTCAACCATTTTCCACGCCATCAACCGCTCCAAACAAAGCCTTGCGCTTGATCTAAAAGAAGAGAATGGTCGCGCGGCACTATGGAAGCTCATCGGCCATGCCGATGTAGTATTACAAAACTTCCGACCGGGTGTGATCGAGCGTTTAGGGTTTGATCATACCAGCGTTCGGGCCAGATTTCCCAGAATCGTCTATGGCTCCATCAGTGGCTATGGTCGGGAAGGGCCGTGGGCCCATAGCCCCGGTCAAGACCTTCTGGCACAGGCGCGCTCTGGCATTATGTGGCTCAATGGCGATGCCTCCCATGGCCCTGTGCCCTTCGGTCTCCCTGTAGCCGATATCATGGCCGGTGCCGCGCTTGCGCAAGGCATCCTGGCCAGTTTGTTTCGCCGCGAACGTACGGGCAAGGGCGCCCATGTGGAAACCAGCCTGCTCGAGGCCCTGGTTGACCTGCAGTTCGAAGTCTTGACGACACACCTCAATGACGGACAAAGACCGCCCAAACGATCGGTTGAACGTTCGGCCCATGCCTATTTGTCGGCTCCGTATGGTGTCTATCAGACCGCTGATAGTTATGTGGCTATTGCCATGACGCCCCTGAAGCAGCTCGAGGCGCTATTGGAGACTGGTGAGCTCGACATCTTTATGAATGATGCAAAGGATGCCTTTGTGCATCGTGACGCCATCAAGTCTGTAATTGCTCGCAGACTACGCACACAAGAGACGCAGTTTTGGCTAGAACGTTTGCAGCCGGCCGGCATATGGTGTGCGGCTGTCTTGGCTTGGCCAGATCTGATGGCCAGTGCCAACTTCAAGGCCTTGGATCTTTTGCAAACCCTCAACCTACGCAGCGGCGTCAATCTGTCGACGACGCGCATACCTTTACGGTTCGATGGCCATAGACCTGCCTGCACTGAGGCGGCCCCCACGATCGGTCAGGATTCCGACGCCATACGCGGCGAATTTGGCCTAGATAACACGCACTAAAAAAGGCAGGCCGCGCATCCCCGCCGCCTACCCTGTTTGTCTTGTATTGGCGTAGATCAAACGGCGCCGAACAGCTGGACCTTGCCGGCCATAGTACCGCCTAAGGCCAGAGCAAAGGCTTCAGCCGTATCGGCAATGCCAAACTTACCCGCAATCATTTGGTCGAAATCGTATTTGCCGCTTTCGATAAGCCGAACAGCCTCTTCAAACTCTTTGTTGAACTGGAAAGAGCCCAAGACCTGGATTTCTTTCAGCATGATGTTCTGAAGATTAAGAGGTTGGCTGGATGGCTGCATCGAAGACAGCATGGAGATTATACCGCGCTTACGCACGAAATCCATCGCCTGATTAAAGACGACCGGTGCGCCACTGGCTTCGATCACCACATCAAATTGACCGCTTAGCGCGCTAAGATCATCTTCGCCGCCAATATAGCCGTGTGTCGCGCCGACCTTTTGACCCAGGACTACCGTATTTGGCCGTAGATCAAGGCACGAAACCTCGGCACCTTTTGACGCGGCGCCTACAATGGCCAAAAGACCCATCGGGCCACAGCCCGTGACAAGAACCTTATCGCCAGACTTGACATGGCCGGTATTGACAGCGTGCAGGGCGCACGCCAGAGGCTCGGCAAAAGCCAGGTGCTCAGGCTTTACGCCGTCGGCAACAGGACGGCAGCAAAAAGCCGGAAAGTCGAAATATTCCCGGAAAAAGCCGTCAATATGCGGCCTGGTCAGGGCAGAACCCGGAAATCGCTTGGCTGTGCAGAGATTTACCAGACCCTGCTGACATTGCGCGCATTCGCCGCAATTGATGATGGGATTAAGCGCGACCAACTGACCTTTTTTGAGATCAGCGCCATTGGCATCTTCAACCCAGCCGCAGGCCTCGTGACCTAGCGTAATGGCATGTTCCAGCGCAAATCCGGCATTCCCAAAGTGGCGGAAATAGTGCATGTCCGTACCGCAAATACTCGCGGCCGCGAGTTTGATACGCACCCATCCGGCTTCGATAGCCGCCGGCATAACGGCGTCTTCGACCGCAATAGTGGCGGCGGACATTAGTTTAGAAGCTTGATACGTCATGAAGCTAGAATCCTATCGCATAGCCACCGTCAACGGGCAGAGAGACACCATTGATATAAGCGGACTGAGAGCTGGTTAAAAAATATGTGGCATTGGCAACGTCTTGAGGCGTTCCAAATTTGTGGGTCGGAATGCGGCCTTCAATCTTGTCCCGGCGCGCCGGATCCTTAGCCAGAATGGCCCGTGTCATATCCGTCTCGATAAAGCCCGGACACACCGCATTACAACGAATGCCAAACGGTGCAGCATCAACCGCCACGCTGCGCGTCAGGCCAATAACCGCCGTCTTGGCCGTCACATAGGCGGCGGCACTTTGCAGAGCCATCAGGCCGCCCATCGACGACAGATTAACAATGGCGCCGCCCGTCTCACGCGACAACGATACATAGCGGCCGCACAACATGAACATTGCCTTGACATTAATATCGAGTACGCCGTCCAATTCTTCCGGCAACACGTCCCAAACTGACTTTTTCAGGTGGATGCCGGCATTGTTAATCAACGCGTCGATCTGGCCAGCTTCGCTTTTAATCTTGTCCAGAAAGGACACATCGCGCCAGTCCGCGAGGTCTTGCGCGACCGTAATGAGTTCGCCGCCAAGCCTTTCATCCTGAATAGCCACAAGATCACCGCCGGAACGACAGACCACATAAACACGCCAGCCCTCTGAAAGGTATTTACGGGTCTGAAATGCGCCTAATCCGCGGTTACCGCCTGTAATGACGACCGTTTGCATGGAATTATCTATCCTTGTAGTAATGGCGAAACAAAGCGTTCAGGCTGTCTAGAAACGTTTGTTCATCGATGTCGCGAGCGAAGAAATTTGGAAAGATTCCACATACCTCATCGACATAATGTAAGAACCAGTTTGAACGCGGACGCGTCCAGGCCGTATTGATCGTCGCGTAACCACCGCCCAGGAAACCCGCCCAGCGGGGATCGGAGGCCATTTTTTGCCAGGTCTGGCGATGCGCCGGTTGGCCTTCGTTTTCGATATAGACCCCCGACTGCACTGACTCTGAGGCAAGCCAGTTGGCGTAGGCTATAGCCAGAGCCGGGTCGGCGGTTTGCGCCGAAACACCGATGCCGGCGCCACCTAATATTGCGCGGCGCGTATCCCTACCTTCAAAAACAGGCAGATCAAAATAGGTCAGTCGCTTCTGCCGAAAGCCTTCGCGTGCATAGTTGATATAGCCGAAAAGGCAGGGCGAACAGGCAAATTCATCCGTAGTGCTAAGTAATTCCAGAACCTGGATGGGATTCCATGTCACCGCTTCAGATGGCCCCAGACGATATAGTGCCTTGAGAATTTTCAAAGCGAGCAAGCCCGTGTCGGGCGCGAAATAGGCAGTCGAAGAAACAGGCTGTTTCGTGTCGCCGCGCGAGGCTGCCAGCGTCAGCAACATGTCAAATGCATCGACGGGCTTTAGTGGCGTGACGGCCCGAAATACCTTGGCGTCCGGCTTTAATAAAACCTCCCAAGTCAAAGGCAGAGGCACGCCGATATCCGGACGAGACACAGCCATTTGGCACGCTGCATCAATTGCATAAGCCCAACACACACCATTGTACACATAGCTTTCGGCCGACCCACCCATAGAATTTGCCACGAAGCCTTCAGGCTCTGGCAAGGGTAGTAAACAGCCGCTGTCGGAGATCTGACCAACATGCGGGTGATCCAAAACAATAAAGTCATACTCTTTCGCCAATTGCGCAATCGGCACATCGGCGAAGGCTTGAAGCGAGCGCCGCTCCCATTCGACCCTGACCCCTTTTGTGTCTTCAGACAGTTTTGACGCAGCCTCAAGGCACGCATAACCACGCGGGTGGTCCCACGTCATACCTTTCAGAGTTATCATTGAGCCAAGGCTTTTTCTTTAATTAGTTCAGCGACCTCAGCTCGGATCGCCACGCTATTCCCGCCTAGCGCCGGCCCACCCTTAGATTCCGACAAACGCTTGCCATTCAGTTTTAGCGGCAGACGCGTTGTTTTAAGAACCTTATCATCGCTTGTTCGGATCGATTGCACCATGTCCAGAATTCCGGCCTGTTCACTTTCGAGGAGAGTCGGCCAGTCCATAACTTCAGAACACCAGATGTCGGCAGGTTGAAGTATCTCCAGCCAATAGGCAGTGGTTTGCGATAACAGGCGCGTAGCCAAAAGCACCTTGACCTCATCCCTGTTGTTCAATGGATCGGATGGATCCAATGGGAATAATGTCAGACATGGCAATTGTAACAAGGCCGACAGTTTCTCAATCGGGTTCATGGCCAGTGCCAGATAACCGTCTTCTGTTTTATAAACGCCATAGGGCGCCGGCGCGTAGGCATTCGCGTTACTTAATTCGCTACGGACCGGGGTCTTTTCGCCCTTATTCATGTACATGGCCAATTGTTCGAACTGAAGGTCGATAAGGGTCTCAAGGAGGCTTGTCTCGATCAGTGCGCCTTTTCCGGAAACGGATCTACCGATCAGAGCGGCCATAATGCCTTGAGCGGCCGTGACACCTGTATAAATATCGCCTAGCGCAAGGCCTGTTGGAGTTGGCGCATCGTCTGCGTCACCCGACAGCCACATAATGCCCGAACGCGCTTGCGCGAGAAGGTCCTGACCAGGCAATTTACTCCAAGGGCCTTGCGACCCGTAACCCGAAATCGAGGCATAGACGATGCGAGGATTGAGGGCGTTAACAGCTTCATAGCCAAAGCCAAGACGCTCGGCGACGCCGGGCCGATAGTTTTGAACAAGTACATCGGCGCGTTTAATAAGGGCAAAAACCACTTCTCTATCAGCCGGGTTCTTCATATCCAGCGTGATGCTTTCCTTTCCACGATTGATTATATGGAAAAGCAAGGAGTCTATTTCATCAGGTGAACGATAGAGGCCGCGCGATGGATCCCCTCCATCCGGCCGCTCAATCTTAATAACCCTCGCGCCAAAGTCCTGCAGCCTTTGTGACGCAAATGGCCCCGCCAGATATAGACTCATATCCAGCACTAGCAATCCGGCAAGTGGCCGTTGAGGGTCGAATTCACGTCTGTCCATTTTATGTCCATTACGAAAATATGTCCGCAGCGCCATATTCCACCAACGCAAAGCATTTGTATATAACAAATTTTCTACATCGCGATGTTTTGCTTTCCCATGCTATGCCATTGTTTTTATATATTTTTATAATATAAAGTGTGAGCCTTGCCAATAAATATATTCATATGCCGAAATGCACTTTCATACCTGTAGTTTTTGTAGGTGGAAAATCCAAAATCGGAGCTTGGAGGCGGGACTTTTTCAGCTCGTTCCAGATGACGGCACTCAGCTTGTGAGTTCTGCCGGGAGAAACTTTACTAGAAAATGAGGTGCGTCGGTCCGGTAAGATCAGTTTAGGAGCGCGCAGTGCGCGAATCTGCCCTGCTCTGATCAACAGCGGACGGAGAATATAGTACCGGCCCGGTATGAGGGAGCTACTGTTCAGCTGCGTCTATCGCCTGACGTCATAATCGGTTGCATTTAGGAAGTTCATGAGGTCCTGATGCCCGGCCAGGCTCATGTCTCCCTTTTGCGCATGCTTGAGACAGGTCGCGGCCATTCCGAAGGCGAGCGCCTGTTGTTCGCTCTCGCCCGTCAGGATGCCGTGAAGGACGCCGGCGGCAAAGGCATCGCCCCCGCCTATTCTGTCGACGATCCCCGGCACATCATAGGCTGCCGAGCGCACGCACCGATCGGCGGTGAACAGCATGCCCGTCAGCCGGTTATGATCTACGCTGATTTGCGCCCTGTCGGTACCAACGAGGCGTTTCAATCCAGGAAATGCAGTGAAGGCCAGATCGGCTGCCGCCTGGCTGCGGTCCGCATTCCCGGACGCACCGGCGAGCGTTTCGCCCAGGGCGAGCTCGATATCCCGATGCCCTCCGAACACAATATCCGCCCGGGACATCAGATCCTTCAGTATCGACGGTGCACGTTCCGTCCAGGCGCCCCATAGTCTGGGCCGGTAGTTACAGTCGAAGGACACCTGCACACCCGCTTTGCGGGCCACGGTCATCGCTTCTATGACAGCCTGGGTACAGCGGTCGCCAAGTGCAGGCGTTATCCCCGACACATGCAGGCAGGTCACGCCCGCAAGCTCCGCCTGCCAGTCGATCGTCGAGAAGTCATATTCCGCGAAGGCCGATCCCGACCGGTCATAGATGATTTCAGAGGGACGGTGAATCGCCCCCGGGATCAGAAAATACAACCCCATCCGGCCGTCTGCGCGCAAGATGCTGTCAACATCGACGCCAAAGCGTCGCAGGTGTTGAAGGGCGGCCGTCCCAAATGCGTTTTGCGGCAGGCAACTGACCATCCTGACCTCATGCCCGAGATTGCGCATGCCCACGGCCACATTGGCTTCTGCTCCCCCGATGTTGCAGCTCAGATCCGGCAGGCCTTCAATCCCCTCGCCGCGCGTGGTTGTCAACCTGAGAAGGATTTCCCCAAAGCACAGTATCTTAGGGTTGGACGGTAAAGGCATATTCTGGGTTCCTGGTATGGGGCGACGCGTCGGGATAGACTGTGTTTTTCAGCGACTTGTTTATGCGAGGCGTGGGCGTGCCGAAGCTATGCAGCGTCCGGCCGACCAACGGTCGCCGCTAAAGTCCCTTCACTATCCCTTCCACCATCTTCTTGGCGTCGCCGAAGAGCATCATGGTGTTGTCCTTGAAGAACAGTTCGTTTTCGACGCCGGCATAGCCCGCAGACATGCCGCGCTTGATGAACAGGATGGTGCGGGCCTTCTCAACCTCAAGGATCGGCATGCCGAAGATGGCCGAGGACGGGTCGGTCTTGGCCGCCGGATTGGTGACGTCGTTGGCGCCGATGACGAAGGCGACGTCCGCCGTGGCGAACTCGCTGTTGATGTCCTCCAGCTCGAATACTTCGTCATAGGGCACATTGGCCTCGGCGAGGAGAACGTTCATGTGGCCCGGCATGCGGCCGGCGACCGGGTGGATGGCGTACTTCACTTCCACGCCTTCTTCCTTCAGCTTGTCAGCCATTTCGCGCAGGGCGTGCTGGGCCTGGGCCACCGCCATGCCGTAGCCAGGCACGATGATGACCTTGGAGGCGTTCTTCATGATAAAGGCGGCGTCATCGGCCGAGCCCTGCTTGACAGGCCTGGTCTCTACCTTTCCGCTGGAGGCCGTTGCCTCCCCGCCGAAGCCGCCCATGATGACGCTGAAGAAATTGCGGTTCATACCCTTGCACATGATGTAGCTGAGGATCGCACCGGAGGAGCCGACCAGGGCGCCCGTGATGATCAGGGCGATGTTTTCCAGAGTGAAGCCCAGCGCCGCCGCCGCCCAGCCCGAATAGGAGTTGAGCATGGAGACGACGACCGGCATGTCGGCGCCGC
>CAMLIY010000019.1 GCA_946480125.1 uncultured Asticcacaulis sp. | reverse complement strand
AGCCGTCACCCGCCTGCCCTGCTACCAGCCGAACAACCGCCTGCGCATCGTCGCCGAAGACGTGCCGACCCGCGCCGAGGCCGGCCTGCCGGAGGACGCCTTCGTCTATTGCTGCTTCAACGGCACCCACAAGATCACGCGCTTCACCTTTGATCGCTGGCTGGAAATTCTCGCCCGCGTACCTGATAGCGTGCTGTGGCTCCTTTCGGGTGCGGAGGCCTCGCATGGTCGCCTCAAGGCCTATGCCGAGAGCAAGGGCATCGATCCGAAGCGCATCGTTTTCGCCGACAAGAAGGCCAATCCGCACCATCTGGCACGCTACCAACTGGCCGACCTGTTCCTCGACACCACGCCTTATGGCGCCCACACCACCTGTTCCGACGCCCTGTGGATGGGCGTGCCTGTGCTGACGCTTTCCGGCCGCACCTTTGCTTCCCGCGTTTGCGGGTCACTCGTCAAGGCGGCCGGCCTGCCCGATGAACTGGTCTGTACGAAAGCTGAAGACTATATAGACCGCGCGGTGGCGATCGGCCGCGGGCATTTGAGTGGTCGGGGCGATCTCAAGGCGTGGCGCGAACATCTGCTGGCCAACCGCCTGACCAGCACCCTGTTCGATACGAGCAAACTGGTGACGCATCTGGAAGGCCTCTATGCCGAGATGTGGCAGGCCTGTCTGGACAATAAGCTGCCTGAGCCCGACCTGACCAATCTCGACACCTATTTCGAGATGGGTCTGATGCATGACCACGAGGCCGTCGAGGTTCAGACCATCGCCGACTATAAGACCTTCTGGCGGGAAAAGCTGGCGAAGCGTCATGCCTACAGGCCTTTGCCCTCCGATCAGCGTTTATGGCAGAAACCGGTTTGAGGACCGTTGTGAATTCTGAAACCTGAACAACCGCTGTCAGACGATCCAGATCCGACAAACGACAATGACAATTATTAAACTTTTGAAAGATTGCATCTAAATGGCCGTGTCGTGGCCTCTGAGTCTTATAACCTCATGACCCGGAAATCACCTGCATGCTCAAAAGTTTTATGGCGCTTAAAGCCACAATATATGCCAGCGCAGGCGCCTTATTGCTTTATGTGCTGAGTACGGCCAGCCTTGCCGCCACTGACGATCCGCGTGCCGTTTTTCGTTCGGTTGATCAGATCCGTACTGATGACGCCATCCAAAGCGATGGTTTTGTGGAGATTGGTGGAATTAAACAATGGATATCCGTGCGAGGGCGTCATGGCGATGCCCCACTCCTTTTGTTCCTTCACGGTGGCCCCGGCTTCACATCCCTGCCTTCAAGCTACTATTACATGAAGGACTGGCGCGAATATTTCACCGTGGTTCAATGGGACCAGCGTGGCGCCGGCAAAACGTTTGCCGCCAATGATGCGGAAACTCTCCGCCCGACAATGACCATTGACCGAATGGTGGCGGACGCTGAGGAAGTGGTCGAATATTTGCGCAGGACCTATCACCGGCGCAAAATAGTCCTTGTCGGATTTTCCTGGGGATCCGTCATAGGCGTTAAACTGGTGCAAAAGCATCCTGACTGGTTTTACGCCTATGTCGGAACGGGCCAGTTTGTCGCTTTTCAGGCCAGTGAAAGCATGGGGTATCAAGCCACCCTCGCCGCTGCCCGGAAAGACGGCAATGCAGATGCAATCGCTGATCTGGAACGCATTGCCCCCTTTCCTGACACCATTCACCCGGATCGCAATATTGCCAACTTGGCAACGGAGCGTCGCTGGCTTGCCCAGTATGGGGGATACTACTGGCGCGACACTATCGGTCATGAAGGTGAATTAAACCCGTTTAGTCCGGACTATAGTGATAAGGAGCTAAGGCAACGCGACATTGCTCAAGGCTATAGTATCAAGACCTTGTGGCCGGAAATCGCGTCCGTGGATTTTCGCCATCAGACGGATTTCAAATGCCCGATGATTTTCATCCAGGGTCGCCACGATACCGGAACCAGCGCCCTGCTTTTGAAGGAATGGTTCCTCACCCTGCATGCGCCCCGCAAGACTCTCGTCTGGCTGGAGGATTCAGGGCATGTGGCCTATCAGCAAGAGCCAGGGCGTTTTCTGGTCACGCTGGTAAATGAGATCGTACCGCTTACCAGGACCCCGTAGCGTCTTTAGCAAGCCACGATCATCGGAGCCTTACGCCCTTATGCAGGCAAGGGCCGCATCCCGGTTGGGTCGCCGGGATGCGGCCATCCTTATTCCGCCGGCGTCTCTGAGATAGCCGGCATTTGACGGTTCGGCCTGATCCGCTCACCCAGATGTAAAATGACCTGCGTAATGGCCGGCAGAACGAGCAAGGTGAGCACAGTGGCCACAACCAGACCACCGATGACCACCGTTGCCAGCGGCTTTTGCACCTCAGCCCCGGTCCCCGTCCCTATTGCCATGGGTATAAAGCCGATGGCCGGAACGAGACCCGTCATGATGACTGGCCGGACGCGTTCCATCGTGCCGGTGATGATCGCCTGCGTCAGCTCAATGCCGGCTTCCAGACGGTCACGAATGCTGGTCATAACCACAAGGCCGTTGAGTACGGCGACACCCGATAAGCAAATGAAGCCGACAGCGGCTGAGACGGAAAAGGCGATACCCGTCAGCGCCAGCGCGAAGACCCCGCCCGCCAGTCCCAGCGGTACGGCGGCGAAGACGGAAAGCGCCCGCCCCAGTCCGCCAAGCGCCATATAGAGCAGAACGAAAATCACCAGAAAGCAGATCGGGACGACGATCATCAGCCGGTCGGAGGCCGCCTTCAGGTTCTGAAACTGACCGCCCCATTCCAGCCAGGCGCCAGTTGGAAGCGCTACAGCCTCGACCTTTGGCAAGGCCTCCTTGACGAAGGAGCCGACATCGCGGTCACGCACATTCGCCTGAATGACGATGCGGCGCTTGCCGTTCTCTCGGC
This sequence comes from uncultured Asticcacaulis sp., assembly GCA_946480125.1. The sequence goes on along the minus strand of CAMLIY010000019.1, from coordinate 19,719 downwards.
TGATCTGGTTGAGGCCGTCCGTAAAGCGGAATTGCGCCACCTGGGACAGCGGCACTGAGCCTCTGAGGTGGCCGTCCGCCTCCGGCAGCATGACCGGCAGCCCTTTCACGACATCGAGATTGTCACGGCTGGCTTGGGGCATACGCACCATGATATCGAAGCGCCGGTCACCTTCGAAGACAAGCCCGGCCTCCCGGCCGCCCATGGCCGTGGCCACGGTATCAGCAACCTCTTCGACCGTCAGGCCATAGCGCGCAATGGCCGCCCGATCAAACTGGACATCAAGCGTGGGCGAGCCTTCCGTCTGCTCCGCCTTGACGTCGGCAGCGCCCGGGACACTTTGTAGCTGGCCCACGATTTTCGCGGCCGCTGCGCTCATCTGGTCGAGGTCGTCGCCATAAAGCTTGATAGCGACATCGCCGCGTACACCGGCGATCAGTTCATTGAAGCGCAGCTGGATCGGCTGGCTCACTTCGTAGCCCTGACCAATCTGTCCGTTGGCTTTGGCCTCGATGCGCTCCAGGATATCTTCCCTGGTCCTGATGCCCTTCGGCCATTCCTTTTCCGGCTTGAGGATAACGAAGCCATCGGAGATATTGGGCGGCATAGGATCGGTGGCCACCTCCGCTGTTCCCGTTTTCGAGAACATGAGCGCGACCTCCGGCAAGGTCGTCACCGCCCGCTCCACGCCCTTCTGCATGGCGACCGACTGTTCGAGCGAGGTTGACGGCACCCGCTGCGAAGCCAGGGCCATGTTCTTCTCATCAAGTTGCGGGATGAACTCCTGCCCCAGCAGGGTGAAGACGAAACCGGACACCACGAATATGCCAAGGCCGCTGGCAATGAAGGGCCACGGACGCGTAACGATCCGTGACAACACTGGCGCATAGATTCGCTTGATATAGCGGATAAGGCCCGCCTCCTTTTCTGTCACCTTGCCCCGGACCAGCAGCGCGATCAATGCTGGCACGAAGGTCAGTGACAGGATGAAGGCCGCCACCAGGGCCAGCATGATGGTTATGGCCATGGGCGTAAAGGTCTTGCCCTCCACGCCGGTAAACATCAGAAGCGGCATGAACACCAAAAAGATGATGGCCTGACCATAGACGGTCGGTTTGATCATTTCCTGGCTCGAAAGCGTCGTCTCTTCAAGCCGTTCACCCAAGGTCAGCAACCGGCCTTCATGGTGCTGACGCTCGGCCAGCCTGCGCAGGCTGTTCTCTATGATGATGACCGTGCCATCGACGATCAGACCAAAATCCAAGGCGCCCAGGCTCATCAGGTTGCCGGAGACCTTCAGTCCGTTCATGCCAATCGCCATCATCAGGAACGAGAACGGGATGACCAGCACCGCGATGATCGCAGCCCGGACATTGCCAAGCAGGAAGAACAAGGCCGCCGCCACCAGAATGGCGCCTTCCAGCAGGTTTTTCTGCACCGTGTGAACGGTCGCATTGACCAGTTTCGATCGGTCGAGCGTCGGGGTCAGCTTGATGTCAGGCGGCAGCGACGTCTCAACGGTCTTCAGCTTGTCGCCGACCGCCTTGGCGACGGTGCGGCTGTTTTCGCCGATCAGCATCAGGGTTGTGCCGACGACGACCTCATGGCCGTTCATGGTGGCGGCGCCGGTGCGCAGTTCGCCGCCCAGATGGACATTGGCCACGTCCTTCACAGCAACGGCAACAGCGTCCCGTGTCGCCACGACGGCTTCGCGGATTTCATCGAGCGACCGGATGCGGGCATCGGCCCGCACCAGATAGGCTTCACCGCCCCGGTTGAGAAAGTTGGCGCCGACCGACAGATTGGCTTTTTCCAGGGCCTGTGCCAGTTCGGAAAAGGAAATACCATAGGCGCTGAGCTTTACGGTGTCGGGTTCGACCACATACTGCTTCTCAAATCCTCCGATGGTATCGACACCGGCCACACCCTTGACCGTGCGCAGCTGTGGCGAGATGATCCAGTCCTGAACCGTGCGCAGATAGGCGGCGCGCGACACATCGTCCGTCAGCCGGTCGCCTTCCGGTGTCAGATAGCTACCGTCCGGCTGCCAGCCGGGCTGACCGGCCCTGATCGCCGCCCCTTGCCCGCCCGGATGGCTGTAATCCACGGCGTACATATAGACTTCGCCCAAACCCGTCGTGACGGGCCCGACCTGCGGCTGCGTGCCTTCGGGCAGGCTATCGCGGGCCTGGGTCAGGCGCTCACTGACCTGTTGGCGGGCAAAATACAGGTCGGTGTCCTCGGTGAAGATGGCCGTGACCTGAGAAAAGCCGTTACGCGACAAAGATCGCGTCGTTTCCAGACCGGGAATGCCCGCCAAGGCGGTTTCCACCGGAAAGGTCACACGCTTCTCGATCTCGATGGGTGACAGGCCCGGATCGATCGTGTTGATCTGGACCTGCTTGTTGGTGATGTCGGGCACGGCGTCGATCGGCAGTTTGGTCAACTGCCAGGCGCCAATCCCGGCGATGAATGCGAAGAACAGAACGACGGCCCATCGGGCACGCACGCTCAGACCTATGAGATTTGCAATCATGATCAGTGCGCCTCCCCTTCGCCCTTGCCAAGCTCGGCCTTCAAAACGAAGGCGTTGCGGGTGGCGATGGATTGGCCGGCTGTCAGGCCACTTAGCACTTCAACGCGCCCGGCCGAACTCTGCCCGATTCTGACCGGCTGGGGCTGGAAGCCGTCACCGGTACGAACAAATACGACCTGTTGGCCATCCACCGTCTGCACCGCTTCGTCGGGGATAACGATCGCATTTGTCAGGGTGGCCTGGCTCGGCAGGATTCGCACCCGCAACGAAAGGCCCGGCGTCAGACCGGATGAATGGACATCAATGACGACCGTGGCGGCGCGCGTCTCGCTGTTCAGTGTCGGTGTGAGGGACCGCACCCTTGCCTCCATGGGGGTGCCATCCGCGCGTTCGATGATCGCACGATCCCCAATGGCGATCCTTTGGATGTCCGCCGCCGCTATGGCGGCCTCAATTTGAACCAATGCCGGATCGGATACCCGGAACAACTCTGTCTCAGGCTGGACGAAGCTGCCAAGCGTCACCGTGCTGGCGGTGATCCGGCCAGTGATCGGGCTGGATACGGCCACGCTGTGACCATCGCCCGTTACATGGGCAGCCCCCGCTGCCGCTTCGGTCCGGCGGAGTTCGGCCTGTGCCACGCTGGCTTCGGCCTGCGCCTGCTCATAATCGATGCGTGGCGAGACCTTCTGCTCATAGAGCGACTTTTCGCGCGCCAGATTGAGCTGGGCGAGGTTGGCCCTTGCCCTGGCGGCGCCACGATCAGCCGATATCTGACCGGCGTCACGGCTTTCGATCAAAGCCAATGTTTCACCCGCTTTGACCGGGTCGCCCAGGCGTTTGAAGATGCGTGTCACGGCGCCCCCGGCGCGTGCCGTCAGGATGGCCTGACCCTCAGGAGTCGCGACGACCGTTCCTTGCGCCAGGATTTCCGACGACAGGCCGCCGGAACTGATGGTGGATACAGCGATACCGGCGACCTGCATGGCTTCGGGAGCGACCTTGATGGCATCAAGATGCGCTTCTTGTTTCTCGTGTTCAGCCGATGCAGACGCAGTCGGCTTGTCGCCTGTGCATCGGGCCAGGCCGAAACCACCAACACCAGCCAGAACGATGGCCACAGCGGCGCCGTATAGAATTCTGTCGTCGCGCTTCATGATGCGTCTCCGAAAGGGGTAATGCCTTGCAAACGGGCAAGCGCAGCTTCGGCACTCAGGCGTTCGAGTTTGGCGGTAATGGTCAATTGACGGGCCTCGGTTAGTGCCCGCCTGGCGGTTACGAGTTCACTTTGCGGGAGCTTACCGCCCTCGTAACCAATCCGGGTCAGGCGGTAGGCTTCCTTGGCCGCCTTCTCATTGGATTGGGCGGCGCGTACCCGGCTGAAAGACGATCGCAGGCGCGCGGTTGCTGACTGCGCATCCGCCTGCGCGTCAAGTCGGGCGATGTTCATGTGTGCCTCGGCCGCCGATAATTCGGACTGAGCCGCCGCGACATTGCCGCGGTTGCGATCAAAGAGCGGGAAAGGCACCGACACCCCGCCGACAAACGCATTGGCGTCATCACCAGACAGACGCCTGACACCCAGCGACACGGTTACGTCCGGATGGGCGCGGGTTTGTTCTACCCGGATTTTCCGGGCCAACTCGTCCCGTTCGGCGCGCGCCGCCAGATAGGCCGGGCTTGCCAGTGGATCGATGACGGGCAGGGCTTCGTCTGTTCCGGCATGATCAAGCAGGCTGAACGGGATAGAGGTGATCGGCGCGGACAGATCGACAAGAGCTGTCAAATTTGCAAAAGCCCCCTCCCGCTCGGCCTGAGCCTGATCGATTGCGGCCTGTGCCGCCACAACAGCGGCATCGGCCTGAAGGGCACGCAGGTCCGGCGCCTTACCGGCCTTGACGAGCGCATTGGCGATACGCGCATCGTTTTCCGCCAGCGCTTTGGCGTCTACGGCCAGTTGCAAATACAGATCGGCCGCTTCGGCTTCGGCATAGGCTTTGGCGAGATCAAAGGCGAAATCGGCAGCGGTCCGGATAGCCCTGGCGCGGGCCGCTTCCACACCGGCTTCACCAACCGCTCGACGGGCGCCGCGCTTGCCACCCAGTTCGATCGTCTGTTCAATAGAAGCGGTCGTCTCAGCATTATCGCCACCCCGGAACGCGCCATTGCCACCAAAGTTTTCAACCTCGATATTGACGGTGGGGTTAGGACGGGCGGTGGCCTGTCTGAGTAAGCCTTGCGCCTGATCCACACCCGCCCGGGCCTCTCTCAAGCGTGGCGCGTTCTCTGTCTGGCGCAAAAGATCGGGAAATGATGGCGCCGGATCGGCGCCCGCCGGCACAGCCAGCGCATACAGGCTCGCGCCTGCAAAGACCGCACATAGCGGCCGTAACGATAAGGATCGCATGAATACCTCTGGAAAATTTAAAACAGCGCGCAAGGCGGCGCATACGTCGGTGGGACGGTTTTAAATTTTTGGAGGCTGGTCCGCCTGGGACGGCGCTATGCCATGTAATGCCGGGAGTCTGGGCGGTGAAATCAAGCCTTCGCTCCATAACCCGGGCGAATAGGCAGCCATTGGTGTGGCGGGATTGCCGGCCGGCGTTTCGGCATGGTGATGATGCATTTCCAGCATGCCCTCGTCATTCCCCTGGCCATCGTCGGGAATGTGCTTGAGGCAAGCCGCTTCACCGGGCTCGCAATTACATACCCAGCCACCATCAGAGAGCTGGTGATCACCGCAAGCCATATGCGCCAGGACCGAGGCATTTGCCTGCATGTTGGTTACACCCATGCCCAGGGTAAGCGCCATGCAAAGCATGGCGCTAAACGCCCACAAGCGGGTCAGAAGTGGCAAACGTGCGGATTTCACGCGGCAATCCTTGCGACGATATACCTGCGAAGTCAATGTCACAGCAAAGCCGCATAGGACATATCCCCTGCCCGCCGGTCATACAGACGGGGCTGATATCAAACCACTGACAGGAAACAACCGCGCTCCAGAGGCACTGAGCTTGCCAATATGTATTATATATAATAGCGTGACCCAGCCGGCTGACGCCGCTGAAAATCTGATAATCGCGAGTTATGTCAAATGCATACCCATGTGGAACGTCGCACTTTTCTCGCCGGCGCAACGGCTGCCATCGCCTTCACAGCCCTCTATGCCAAAGCAGCGCCAAGCCTGCCGCCGCGCTCAGGTACGCAATCGCTGGCCGGAAACTGGCTTTTCGCTCTGGATGCCAGTGATGTCGGTCTGGGCGCTGCCTGGTTCAACAAACCCCTGCCATCGGATGCGGTTATTCGACTTCCAGGCATTCTTCAGACTCAGGGTTTTGGTGAACCCGTTGAAGCCGACACCCAATTTGTAGCCGCGCTCCCGCGCGATATGCGATGGTATCTGTTGCCGCAATACAAAGCCTATACAGCCCCGGGCAAGGTCAAAGTGCCATACCTGTCTCAGCCGGTCAGGCATTATCTGGGTGTCGCATGGTATCAGCGTGACATAACCATTCCTGACGGCTGGGCCGGCCAAAGGATCGCCTTGTCACTTGAACGCACGCGCTGGCGGACCGACATCTATATCGATGACCGCCTGGCCGGCAGCAACCGGTCACTGGTTGCGCCGCACGATGTCGACCTGGGCATACTTACGCCCGGCAAGCATCGGCTGACCCTGCGCATCGATAACCGCATGCAGGCGCCGGCTTACCGCCCGGATGGCCACGCCGTCTCGGATTCGCTTGGTTCGACCTGGAATGGTATCGTGGGCCGCATCGAATTATCCGCGACCTCGCCGGTGTGGATCAATGACGCCCAAGCCTATCCCGATCTCGCATCCCGCTCCGTGTCCATTAAGGTCGCCATTGGCAATGCGACCGGAAAGGCAGGTACAGGAATTCTGCGTGTGCGGGATCTGAGCCAACAGGTCGACTGGACGGCGGAGGGTGGCCAGGCCACTATAAGCGTCGCCTTACCAAAGGCTGAACCCTGGTCTGAGTTCAAGCCCACCCTGCAATGCCTGACGCTTACCCTGTCAGGCGACAATGCCGACCATCAGCATGACATCGTCTTCGGCATGCGCGAAATTCACACCGAAGGCCGTCAAATTTTGCTCAATGGCGATGTCATCAATATCCGCGCCACCCATGACGGCGGTGGTTTCCCTTTGACCGGCTATCCCGCTACGGATGTAGAGACATGGACCCGGATTATTTCCATATGCAAGCAGTGGGGCCTCAACGGTCTGCGCTTCCATTCCTGGTGCCCTCCCGAAGCTGCCTTCATCGCGGCCGATACGCTCGGCTTCTACCTCCAGCCCGAATGCGGTATGTGGAACAGCTTTGACACCGATGGCCAGATGCTGGCGGTCCTCAATGATGAAACCGCGCGGATACTCAAGGCCTACGGTAACCACCCCTCCTTCATCATGTTAGGCGCCACGAACGAACCGGCCGGCCATTATGCCGAACAGTTGCCGCTTTGGGACAAGGCATGGCGTGATGCCGATCCGCGGCGCTTATACACCGATGGTATTGGTCGCTATGCACCACCGCCAAATGGTAAAGGCACCCCCTTCGCCGCCGATTACCTTGTGACGCCCCGCGCACGCGGACCTCGGGGCTGGTTCGGCGCCGATTATGAATCTGCGCTGAGCGACATGACCGCTGGATCAGCCGTGCCCTGCATCGGCCATGAGGTCGGGCAATGGTGCGCCTATCCCGACTTTTCCATTATCGACAAGTTTTCGGGTAAGGCACCATATGCCGCGTTTGTCAGAGGCGTCGACACCGGGCAGGTGCCCTATATGCAGCCCGGAAATTACGAAATCATGCGTGATACGGCGGCTACGCACGGCCTTCTGGCGCGTAATCACGAATTGGCCCGCGCTTCCGGCCGCTTTCAGGCTGCCTGCTATAAGGAAGAGATCGAAGCCAATCTGCGGACCCCTTCTTATTCGGGCTTTCAATTGCTCGACCTTCACGATTATCTCGGCCAGGGCGGCGCATTAATTGGCCTTCTCGATGCCTTCTGGGAAGAAAAAGGCTATATCGGCTCGGATGAATTCCGCCAGTATTGCAATGTTACCGTACCGCTCATACGGCTCAAAGACAGAGTATTCACCACCGCGCAAACCCTGACCGCTACAGTTGAACTGGCGCACTTCGGTGAGAAGGCCATGGCCTCGGTCAGCACGCGCTGGCGGATCACCGACCAGGCGGGCCGCACTGTTCAGTCGGGCAAGCTGCCAAAACGCGCCGCCCCCCGTGGCAAAAATCTGGCGCTCGGCACGATAACTGCGGATTTGTCACGGCTCAGGGCACCGGCCGCCTACACACTCAGCGTCGAACTTGATGGCACCGTCTTCCATAATAGCTGGAGGTTCTGGGTCTATCCGATCAGCATAGATACCACGCCACCGGCGGATATTCTGGTGACCAACTCATGGGCAGAGGCCCATGCGGCACTGGATGCCGGAGGCAAGGTGCTTTTACTTTCGGGCCATCCCGACAAGCCTGTCCCCGATCTCGCCTCGACCACCACACCGGTCTTCTGGAACCGGCTAATGAATGGCAGCGCCACGTGGATGCTGGGCCTGTGGTGTGACACCTCCCACAGGGCGTTGGCTGGCTTTCCAACCGATGCGGGTTGCGATTGGCAGTGGATTGACCTGATGCCTAAAACGACGGCGATGAACATAGAGGCTTTGCCCGTGGAGCTATGTCCGATCGTGCAGCCGATTGATGACTGGAACCGCGGACTGCGACTGGCCATGCTGTTCGAATGCCGCGTGGGTCAAGGCCGGTTGATGGTGACGTCGTTCGATTTGAGCGATGAGCACCTTGCCGAAAGGCCGGGCGCCCCTTCCCTGAAAGCCTCGATACTAACCTATATGGCATCAGAGGCATTTGCGCCGCCCGTGACGCTCACGCCCGCTACCGCGAAAACCTGGCTGGAGCAAAGATACACCGCGCCGGTAATGACCACTACCCCTCCAGCCAATACAGGCGACCTTGTTGATCCCGGACAGATTAAACCGCGTACGCGCGATACTTTGCCGGTTCATCCAGGGGGCAAATAATGGCAATTCACAGGCATGTAAACAACTGCGCCGTCAACGTCAGACTGACTTAAAATGACACCTTCAGTTCGTATTGTGGAACCACTATAACCGATGCCACCCCGGCCACCTGGTCGCCGGCCGGCAGAGCGGCTTTGACAGCCTCGTCTATGTAAACGGGTGCGTCCTTGCGCAGAGGCAGGACGGTCATCGTCAAAGGCGATTTTATCTGTTCTGAAAATCGTTTCAGACCAATTACCCAGTCGGGACCATAATAGAACTGGTCATCGAGCAATTCCGTGCCGGAAAACAGGCGCGCAACGTCGCCCTGATAACTGATTTTCATGAAAGCGTCGCTCAGTCCATCGAGTGCGTTCGCCGGCAATGAAATTGACCAGGCAGCCGACCGCCCGAACGTCTCCGGATAAGGTTGCAGGGCGCCGCGGGCCGGCCCGCCGATCGTAACTGGAGGGGCAATACCGGCGTCCCGCGTCTTTGTCAGGCGAGCGGTTATCGTCTTTTCCGCGGTCTTTGCTGCAAATGTTTGGAAGATACCGTCCTGCCCGGTTGCGGTTATCTTTAAATTACTCTTTGGCGCAACGGAGAGCGCTGGATAGACGCCGAACGTGAATTTGGCGTTGCCCATGGACAGTAAATCCAGTCCGCCATTGTCGAACTTTACCGTCGCCGCGCTGTAGACCAGATGTGTTTGGCCATTGATGTCACCCGACCAAAGGTGCGCGGCATCGGCCTTGGACAGAACTATGACAGAAATAGTCTTTGTGCCGATCTGGAGCTTCAATCCCGCAGACCTGGACGGTTTTAGTCGAAATATATCTATCGCGCCCCGCCGGGTGGCAGGGGCACCCGTTACCTTAATGCCCGCGGCAGAAGTGATGGCGAACTCAGCGGGAATGCCATCTTCCGCCATAAAGACATAGGTCAAGGCGCCGGGGGCCGTTTCCATCCGTGTCAAAGGCTGTGCGGTCGCCCAAGCCAGGTTAGCCCCATCGAGATCAAAATTGAACGGCCAGATGAAATAAGCCCCCGTGGGTATGGTGACGGGTATGCTGGGAAAGGTTAATTGGCCGACGGGAAGGGCTATATCAAACTGAATGTCTTTCTGTTCGACCATGGGGTACTGACGCAAATGATTGCTCATGAATACGAAGCCGTGGTCGCCTGTCGAGCGCACCGCGAACCTGGGTGTTGTCACGTCAGCCCGATTGACTGGCTCTTTTTCAGGCGCATGCACCGCCATAGGTGCGAGCCGGTCTCCGAATGCATGCAGAAACAGATGATAAGGCCTCAGGGTATCAAGCACAGGATGGGCCTCGCCATATTGTCCGAATGGCGCCTGAAAATCATAATTGATGATCGGCAGATCATTTTGTCCACCGAGCAAGGCGTTCTCCTCAAGGTGCCCTTCCCCTGCCGGGTTTCGGCCGCCGTGGAACATATAATAGCCATACAGATTGACACCACTGCCCAGTTGAACTGGCAGCATGGCGCCAATATCATCGGGCGCGACGAGCGGCCGTCTGCGGTACATGATGGGCAAGCCGCCCGCATATTCCGCCCCCAGAAAGGGTGTATGAGGCATGTCTTCAATCGCTGTACCCACTGTCTTTCCAGGGGTTTGTGCCCCGGCATTACCGGCAACGCGGCTATTGAACCGGAAATTATATACCTCATTGGGCGCCATCTTAACCGTTGCACGGCCCCAGGGTTCGTCAGGATAGCCCCCAAAAACCGGGGTTACCTCTCCCTTGGGATAGGTGGTGCCATCCCAGCCCGTAACGGTGTAGAGCGGAACGTCGAAGCCCAGGGACTGCGCCAGTGTTTTTAGGGCCTGAATATGTTCGGCGCCTCTGCCCGGCCCGGTCAGGTTATACTCATTTTCCAACTGGATGCCGATAACAGGCCCCCCGTCTTTCCAGAAATCTCCCTTCACCTGCGCAGCTATCTGTTCCCAGAAGCGACTTACATAACTCATATATGCGGGATCATTGCGCCGGGAGGGCATTTGTTCAACAACCCACTCCGGTATGCCGCCGTAGCGCACCTCACCATGCGCCCATGGGCCAATCCGCAATACCACTTTCATATCATGTTTCGCGCAGAGGGCTATGAACTGGTGTAAGTTCCGGTCATTGGTCCAATTGAACTGCCCCGCCCTTTCCTCATGATGCGCCCAGATGACATAGGTTGCGATGACATCGACGCCTGCCGACTTCATCTTGATGATCTCATCTTCCCAATACGGCGCCGGGTAGCGCGTATAGTGAAATTCACCCATCACCGGAATCCAGGGGCGTCCGTCTTTGGTCAGGTAACGATTATTAATGCCAATAGAGTGGCCGCTCGGGGATATCGCTGTGCCCATCTTGAAGTAGCCTGTTTCCACCGTTTCCGCCGGCTGCCTTGCATCCACCTTAAGCTGGGTATCGGCAAATGCGGGCGCCGCAAAACACAGAGCGACCCATAACGCTGTGCAGACCTTTGATACGCGCTTATTCATCATCTTCTGTCGCCCTTGTGAATCGTCGTCAGCTTAGGTTTATATATATTATATATATACGGTGCGGATAGTGTTTCCTGCCCGTCCAGAAAACACCGTAATTATACCGAGCGTTAAGATGGGGCGGACCAGGTCGCGATTAGAGAGCAGACAAGCCAAGCACACGCATCGGAACGACTTTATATGTAATATATATTGACGGTAGCCTGGCCACTACCCTATTGTGCGTTTAAAATCTGGCTCGCCTCGCGAAGCCAGCCCGGATGGATACAAGCCTTTCACAGGGGTTTAACGCACATGCATATGATGTCCAACGACAGTAAGGAAACGGCAGGGCCCGCTCCGGCATATTCTTTCAATCTCGGCTACATCTGGATGATTTCGACGGTCGCCGCACTCGGCGGGTTGTTATTTGGATATGACTGGGTGGTCATTGGCGGCGCAAAGCCTTTTTATGAACCCTATTTCAACCTGACAACCGAAGCGCAGATTGGTTGGGCAAACAGCTGCGCGCTTCTCGGCTGCCTGATAGGCTCGATTTGTTCGGGTGTTTTAAGCGACGCAATAGGACGCAAGAAGCTTCTTATCCTCGCCGCTTTCCTGTTCGGCGTTTCCTCTATTGCAACGGGATGGTCGCATACATTTGACGCCTTTATCATCTGGCGAATCTTGGGCGGCGTCGCCATTGGGATTGCCTCAAATGTCTCACCCACCTATATCGCCGAAATTGCGCCGGCTCAGTGGCGCGGCCGATTGGTCACGCTCAATCAATTGACCATTGTGGTCGGCATACTTGCAGCTCAGATTATCAATCTGCTGATCGCTGGCCATATTCCGGGCGGCGCGACCGCCGATATCATCCGTACATCCTGGCAGGGACAATTCGGCTGGCGCTGGATGTTCACCGCCGTGGCCTTGCCTTCCCTCATCTTCTTTATCTGCGCCTTCCTGGTGCCTGAAAGCCCGCGCTGGCTGATCAAAAAGGGCGCAAAGGACAAGGCCCGATCAGTCCTCCAGCGCATCGGCGGCCCTGACTATGCCGACACCGAAATGCGCGACGTGGCGGGGGCTCTGACGCAGGACCACGGCCAAGGCGCCGCCTGGGCGGATCTTTTCCGCCCCGGTATTCTCGGGCTGATCCTTATAGGCATTGGCCTGGCCGTTTTACAGCAATGGAGCGGCACCAATGTCATCTTCAATTATGCCGAAGAAATCTATCGGGGCGCCGGTTATGATCTCAGCGGGGTCATGTTCAACATCGTCATCACCGGCGCAATCAATCTGCTCTTTACCCTCGTAGCCACCTTCACGGTCGATCGCCTGGGACGTCGCGCCCTGATGCTGTGGGGGACGGCAGCCATTACACTTATGCATATTCTTTTGGGCGCGGCCTTCTTCTTTGGCATCAAGGGGCCGCTCGTGCTGGGCCTGACCCTCGGAGTCATCGCCGCTTATGCCACGTCGCTCGCGCCAGTCACCTGGGTCCTGCTGTCGGAGATTTTTCCGAATCGTATCCGCGGACTGGCCATATCGATTGCCGTGTCTTCACTATGGATTGCCTGCTTCGCCGTTACCTATACCTTCCCGATCCTGAACCGGATACTAGGGGCAGCTGGAACGTTCTGGTGTTACGGAGCTATCTGCCTCGCGGGGCTTTTGTTCATTGCTTTCTTCGTGCCTGAGACAAAGGGTAAGTCTCTCGAAGAGATCGAAGCCAGGCTGACGCAAAAAACCATAACAAATGAATCTTAACGTCCTTGCGCCTGCCGTTTCGTTTCTTGCGCCTTGACCTTGAGCATAAGATCAAGCGCCCCCTGTATGAGCTCGCGCATGCGAATTTCAGCCCCGTTGGTGTCGCCCGCCAGAATAGCGTCCGCAACGGCCTTATGATCCGCAACACTTGCGAGCCGCCCCTTGAAATCATTTGTTTTGCGAATCGAAAAGCGCAAAGCGGTCTCGATCATTTCTCTCATCTGACGATAAAAGCGATTGCCACTGGCCTGCAGAACGGACACGTGAAAAGCAATGTCGGCATTCAGCGGATCATCTTCGCCCCCTTCGGCCGCCACCATTCGCGATATAGCGTGCGCGATTGCCGCCCGCTCCTCGCCGGTTGCGACCTGGGCAGCCAGAGCGGCAGCGCCGGGTTCGACACTCAATCGAATCTGCGTGAATTCGATCAGCAGTTCGAGCGAAAAATTACGTTCGAGAAGCCAGCGCAAAACATCCGGATCCAGAAGATTCCAATGATCTTCCCGTTCGACCCGCGTGCCTTGCCGCCGGCGAGCTGAAAGCAGTCCCTTCGACGTCAGCATCTTGACCGCTTCGCGCGTCACGGTACGCGCCGCACCATATTTTTCCGAAAGCTCGATCTCCTTGGGGAACGGCACATCGTAATACTGGCCAGTTACAATGGCGACGCCCAGATCCTGAACAATTGACTGTGTGAGGTTCCTGGAGCTTGTAGGCGACCGCATGTGTGTTTTCTTAGCCTTCTACCAGACGGTTGAGTCATTTCCCGTTTCTTCAAAGGTTTATAGCATAGATTGCGCCACCTGACACAAGGCATACATATCATTACAGCTTCGCCAACCTGCCACCATCGACGTTCAAGCTGGCGCCTGTAATGAAGGCGGCTTCGTCACTGGCCAGGAAAGCAACAGCCTTTGCTATGTCCTGCGGCAGTCCGATATCGTCTTTTTCCAGCACCTCGGCACCCGATTTAAGATTGGGACTGGCCCATAACATCGGCGTGTCGATTGCACCAGGCAGGACGGCATTCGCCCGGATGCCTTTTGACGCGCCTTCGATCGCGCTTGAGCGGGTCAGCGATCCAAGCGCCGCCTTTGCCGCCGCATAGGGCGCGACCAGCGGAGACGTCTGAAACGCATGAATGCTGGAAACATTCACGATAGCGCCGCCCGGTGTCATGCGACGGAAGGCTTCGCGGGTAAAAAGCGCCGCCCCGATAAAATTAACGCCCAGTAATTTCTGCCAGTCATTCGCCGTCAGATCCTCGATCGGCGTATAGATCATCATGCCCGCGACATTTACAACAACATCCAGCCGTCCGCATTGGGTGCTGGCTATGTCGCATGCCGCGACCACATCACTTTCACTTGAGACATCGCAACGCGCGCTGAAGACTTTGGGGGCGCCTAGGGCCCGCAACTCCGCTACCGTCTCCGCCTGCCCATCCCCCAAATCCGCCAGTACGAGTGACGCGCCTTCCTCGGCCAGTTGCCGCGCACAAGCGCGCCCGATGCCCCCCATCGCACCGGTCACGATCGCTGTTTTATTTTCGAACCGCATGGTCTTTACCATTCGCGCACATAACCATCGGGGCCGCGCCAGGCCGGATTACGCCACGGCGGACAATCGCGGCTAAGTTCGCGCACCCTGTCCTCATCCACGACAATCCCCAGACCAGGGCCCGTTATCGCCTCGATCATACCGTCTTTGACATCGAAAACCGAAGGATTTTTCACATAGGCCAGAAGGTCGTGGCCATGGGTATTGTAGTGAATGCCGAGAGACATTTCCTGGATGGCAAAATTCGATGTTGCCAAACCGAGCTGGATACAGGCGCTCAAAGCGATCGGGCCCAGCGGACAGTGCGGAGCCAGAGCCACATCGTAGCATTCCGCCATTGCAGCCATGCGCCTCACCTCCGAAATGCCGCCGGCATGGCTGAGATCCGGCTGGAGTATATCTATCGAGGCGGCTTCCAGAAACGGCTTGATATCCCAACGCGAATACATCCGTTCCCCCATGGCGATCGGGATGCGGGTCAGCAAGGAAAGCTGTTTGATCGCTTCCGGATGCTCGCCAAGCAAAGGTTCTTCGATAAACAGCGGTCGCAAAGGTTCGAGAATATATGCCAATTGCTTTGCCATCGGCTTATGAAGGCGTCCGTGAAAATCAAGCCCGGCATCGATGCCTAACGATTGCACATCCGCCAATCGCTGCGCCACCGCATCCAGACTGCGCGGACTGTCGAGCCAGGCAGCGTCTTCGGTCGCATTCATCTTGACCGACGTGAAACCCTGACTGATCCGCACCTTTGCCGCATCCAGAACGTCCGATGGCCTGTCGCCGCCAACCCAGGCATATACGGCGACCCGGTCACGCACCCGTCCGCCCAGCAATTGATGTATCGCCACGCCGTGGCGTTTTCCCTTGATGTCCCACAGCGCCTGATCAAGCCCTGAAAGGGCCGACATCAACACGGGGCCGCCGCGGTAAAAGCCAAGACGATAGGCTGTTTGCCATACGTCTTCGATACGGTCGGCGTCGAAGTTCAGGAACCGGTCTCGCAAAGACGCATAGGCGCCAGCCACGGCTTCGGAATGCCCTTCCAGGCTGGCTTCACCCCAGCCTATAAGGCCGTCACTGGTCTCCACCCTGACAAACATCCAGCGCGGCGGAACGGCAAAGGTTTCGATATGGACAATTTTAGACCCATTGACGCCAAAGGGCGCTTCGGCATGGGAGGTTTCGGAGCCAGTGAGTGGCGGCAAGGACTGCATGAGGTGTGCTTTATCCCGATTTGGCGATGTTGTGAGCGGCCCAAGGCTTGCCGCGCCATGGCTGGCCGTATCGGGAAAATATTATGCGGTCATGAATCAGTCAATATGTATTATATATATGTCTTACGAGAGCCTGTAACCATTGAAACAAACCGCTCTTATATGCCGCAAAATTTGCCTGATGCGGCGAACCGTTTTGCACATTCGGACAAAGCCCCCACCAGATGAGTGGCGTGATGATGGGTGATATCTGAACTACTATCAGGGCAATCGTCTGAGACGCTAAAAGAAAAGGCTCCCCGAAGGGAGCCTGTCTTTGTAGTAAATGGCGCACTCGGAGCGATTCGAACGCCCGACCCTCAGATTCGTAGTCTGAGTTATTTTTGTTTTCATTCAATGGAACAGGTGAGCTGCGGCTGTAACTGATTTTAGCCCAAGGTCACCCATATAGCACGAACTACAGCGGCTAAAAGAGCATCGCCTGTGGCGCAGCCGGGCTGAGATTTACCCCCCGGCCGATCAGCAATTCTTTGGCCGCTTCGCTCCGATCGGCGTTGCCGACCGTGTAAACTGTCTCGACCGGCAGGATGTCCGCCCAGGCGAAGAGCGCGCGGATCTCCGGCGTGTCATTGATCGACATCAGGAACATGCCGGCGGCGCCCTGGAGCTTCGCCGCCAGGCGTTCGAAATCACCCCGGATAAACAGACCGTGGCCATAGTCGCCTTCGCATCCCCAATAGGGTGGATCGAGATAGAACAGTGTGCCCGGCCGGTCGTATCGCGTAATGAAATCAAGCCAGTCCAGATTCTCGACCACTACGCCCTGGAGCCGTATCCGGATCCGCTCGAGGCGCGGCTGTATTCGCGCCAGGTCGAAGTTATGTGCGGCCGAAGGATCGACACCAAAATTCTGCCCGGAGACCTTGCCGGCGAAAGCCAGGGTCTGGAGATAGAGAAACTTAGCGGCGCGCTCGACGTCCGTCAGGTCACGGTCGCGCGCTTCCTTCATGCGGCTGAATTCGTCACGCATGGCCGGCCGCCAGCGAAGCTCACGAAATAGCGCGTCGGGGTGCCGCTGGACCACACGGTAGAGGTTAGTCAGGTCACCGGAGATATCATTCATAACTTCGACCGCCGGCCGGACGGCACGCCTTAAAAAGACACCCCCCATTCCTACAAACGGCTCGCAATAGGCGGCATGTTCTGTGGCGGACAGAATCGCACAGATGCGTTTCGCCAACAGACGCTTGCCGCCGAGCCATGGCGCGGCCGGTTCGCAAGGCGAAACGGGATTGAGAACAAACATAGAACTTTTATTTGACACGTGACCCTCTTTCAGGAATCAATGCCGACGCCTGTACAGGCAGGGCGGCGGCGTACTGAAGGAACAGACGTGCCCTTTCGGCACGCCGGGCGAGGGTCTTGCTCGCCGTTTAGACGCGTTGGCGCGCGTCAAACCCGCCCGACAAGGCAGGAAACCAGACTGGAGGCATGAGATGGCAAAGCGCAGCCCACCGATCGTAATCACCGCCGGCAGTTGCGTCGCTATAGAGGGAGATTGGCGCCTGCATGTAGCCGCTGCAGACCCGGTCCTGCGCGGCATTTATACCATCAATGGGCATGATTATCTCCATGACGGGAAATCCCTCACGGCCGGCGCACCTCGGGTCGTCTCGGCCGGTTTACCAAAGTGATGACAGGCTCGGCGGCTGGTCCATCACGTCGTGTCATGGCTGAGATCGATGCCGCGCTCGCCGACTTGCCAGCAAACGCGATTGACGTCTACATCGAGCTGTTCTGGCCGCACTATCAGGAGCTGCTGGCCATTAAAGGCCTGAACACCGACGCCATCCAGATCCGCTCGTGGGGATGCGGTTACGAGCAACGCCCATTGAAAGATTATCGTAACCGTGTTCTGAAATATTGCCAATGGGGCCATAGCCTGGTTGTTTATAGCCGGCCCGATGGATCTATAGGCGGAATCCAGATCGCCTATGAAAGGGATGACGATGACCGATACGATTCAGTCGACTATTACTGCGCTGGATGAGACGAAAACGGACCACGCCTATGCGATCGCCACATTGGTGCGGCTGATCCGCGACGCCTACCCCGGCGAAATAACGACCGATGAGGCAAAAAAGCTTGAAGTATATGTCGGCCATATCGTGGCTGATGTCGAAAACAAGACCATCGACACATATACCGGTGTCGCCAGCCTGGATGAAGCGCGAAAGCTGGCAGAAGCCGGCGTGCCTGACTTTCTCGACCTAATCGATATCTCACCGGAATAGCCAGGTCGCCGTCCGAGCTCACACGCCCATCAAGGCCCGTGGTGAGGCATGGCGCCGGCAATGAACATCTTCACCCCGGCGACCAGCAGGCCTATGGTGCCGCTGACCATAGCCAGCAGCACAGCCACCGCGCCGGCCGATTGCAGCTTTTCAGCGTCGAGGCGGCGCTTGCGTATCCATGCGCGATCGGCGCGGCCGTGGTCGCTATTATAATCCTTGACCATATCATTCAGGGTCACAAAGGTCTGTTGCGATACCAGTGGATCATCCGGGTTCATCCCCATGGATAGCAGGGTCTGGCGGATCGATTCCTGCATGATCCTTTCTTCCCGGCTTCCCATGACAGGCCTTTGCCGGGCTGTTTTTATCGGACGTGGCGGCGTCATCATTCGCCCTGCCCTTTCTGGATCACCGTTACCAGCGACTCGCGCCGCCCCTCGCAGGCAACGGCGGCGCCGGCCGTATCGAGGCCCACCTTACTGATGCGCTTTGTCACCGCATCCATGTCGGCGAAGTGTTCATTCGGATTCAGCTTCTGCGGAACGCACCTCACCAGTGCTGTCGACGGAATGAACAGCGGCGCTTTCGGAATCGGCTTGGTCGAGCACGCTGTTATAGCTATCAGCGAAAGCCCGCCAATACACATCAGGCTTGGGCGCATTAATAATGACATAGCCCTTGCTGGTGAGGTCCGGCACACAGGCGGGGATAGCGGGTTTCGGGATGGCGTCGATCCGCTGCTTGGCGGTAACAACGGCGGCGGTGATATCTTTGTCATGTTTAACAAGCTTTCCTTCCTCGGCCTGGCCGACCGCGGCGTTTTTGATGGTCTGTTTGGTAGTATCCACCGCGACCGCCGTCGTGGCTTTCAGGTCCTTGACCTGGTGCTGGGTGCGATCCCAGAAGACGCCGATCAGGATGCCGGCGATCAGGGTAATGAGGATGATGACGCCGCTGGCGGCCGCATCCGCGATGGGGGTTCTTCCTTCGCTCATGACAGACCTTTCATGCCGTAATTTTCCGGCCAGTCAGCAACCGGTACCGTTTGCCCCTTCAGGTCATGATCGCAGTCCGGCAGGAATTCGATCATCCCATCCCTGACAAACAGGTGACACAGAGTCCTTTCCGGCCGCTGCCATTCCGGATCGGTGTCGGCCGGGATGAGTACCCGCACCGATGGCTGCACGGTCGGCCGCTCACGGTCGCCGTTCCATGACCAGCCACGGCCGCCACCGATCGTGAAGGCGTGGCCGCACCCACAACCAGGGCAATAGAAATAGTGCTGGACGCCGCCGCCAGCTGAAGGTGTTTCGCAGACAAGTATTTTTGGTCGCATCACTGATCCTCCAGGGTTTTGTGATTTGCGATCGCCATCAGATCGACGGGCGAGCGATTGAATAGGTCGCCGGACGTCATCAGACTGCCCTCGAATTTGCGGCGTGACAGCAAGCCCGGCATCTGGCGTTTGATGCGACCGCAATGCGCATGAGGATATTTCGGATTGGCACTGGGCGCGCACGAATACTGCCACATGGCCTTTTCAGCCGCCGCAAAGTCGCCAGCATTGACATATCTGACAACGGAACCGGTGCATGTGCCGCCGACACCGATATTGATCGCAAATAAGGTAAGACCATCCGACTGGCTTTGATTCAGGGGATAGGTCACACACCCATTCAATCCGGCCCGCGCCACATCGACAATATGCTGATTAACCTGCCGGCACTGCTTCGCCGTCAGCACCAGACCCTTGCGCACCGTGACAACCTTGCCATCAT
>CAMLIY010000018.1 GCA_946480125.1 uncultured Asticcacaulis sp. | reverse complement strand
CCGGATGGTAAGGACCGCCGCCGGGAATCTTGAAATCTTTCTTGTCCCAGCGCGCGACCGGATCACCCTTGGTCTTGATCCAGGTCTTTGCCGCTTCGACCACCTTGTCGTCATCGACCACTTCATCGACGACGCCGGCGGCCAGGGCTTCGGCGGGTTTGAATGACTTGCCTTCGGACATGGCCATCAGGGCCGCCTGGACGCCGATCAGGCGCGGCAGGCGCTGCGAGCCGCCACCACCGGGGAACAGCCCGATCTTGACTTCCGGCAGGCCGACCTGGACCTTCGGCCCGTTCGACAGCACACGGTAATGGCAGGCGAGCGACACTTCCAGACCGCCACCGAGCGCCAGGCCGTTGATGGCCACGGCCACCGGCTTGCCGCAGGTTTCCAGCAGACGATAGACGCGGTTCATCTCGAACGCCGCGTCGAAACTGGCCTTCAGAACGGATTGCTCGTCGGTCGCGCCGCCCTTGGCCTCCCAGGCGCCGGAGAGCATTTCTTCCAGATCGGCGCCGGCGCAGAAGCCGGTCGTCTTGCCGGAGGTCAGCACCACACCCTTGACGGCGGCATCGCTCTTGGCGCGTTCGGCGATGGTGGCCAGATCGGCCAGGGCCGATTTGGTGAAGGTATTCATCGACTTGCCGGGCACATCGAAGGCGCAAAGCAGGATGCCGTCGGCGTCGAGATCGGTTTTGAAGTTTTCCATTGTTCCTGTTCCCTTTATACGCGCTCGATCACGGTGGCCGTGGCCATGCCGCCGCCAACGCACAGGACCGCCAGGCCGGTCGATTTGCCGGAACGTTCCAGTTCATCGGCGAGCGTCCCCAGGATCATGGCGCCGGTGGCACCGAGCGGATGCCCCATGGCGATGGCGCCGCCGCAGACATTGATCTTGTCATGCGGAATATCAAGCGCCTGCATGTAGCGCAGGACGACTGCGGCGAAGGCTTCGTTGAGTTCATAGAGGTCGATATCCGACACCTGCATGCCGAGTTTTTTAAGCAGCTTTTCGGTGACGAAAGACGGGCCGGTCAGCATGATAGACGGCTCCGAGCCAATCGAGGCTGTGCCGAGGATACGCGCCTTGGCTTTCAGGCCGGTGATCTTGCCGGCTTCCTGTGAGCCAACCAGAACAGCGGCCGCGCCATCGACGATCGACGACGAATTGCCCGGTGTATGGACGTGGTTGACACGCTCGACTTCCGGATAGCGCTGGTTGATGACCGCATCGAAAGCCATCTCACCGAGGCCAGCAAAGGATGGATTCAGGCCGCCCAAGATCTGCATATCGGTATTGGGCCGCACGGTTTCATCATGATCGAGCGCGACAATACCCATCTGATCCTTGATGGTGATGACCGAATTCTTGAAACGGCCCTCGGTCCACGATTTCGCGGCACGCTTGTGGCTTTCCACCGCATAGGCGTCGACGTCCGTGCGCGAAAAGCCCCACTTGGTGGCGATCATATCGGCGGATACGCCCTGCGGTACGAAATGCGTCGGGAAGGCCGCCGCCACATCGATCGCCCAGGCGCCGCCGTCCGATCCCATCGGCACGCGGCTCATGCACTCGACGCCGCCGCCAATGGCCATGGTTGCCTCACCGGACACCACCTTGGCGGCGGCTATATTGACGGCTTCGAGACCGGAGGCGCAGAAACGATTGACCTGTGCGCCGGCCACGGTTTCGGCATAGCCGGCAGCCAGAACTGCGGCGCGGCCGATATCGCCGCCCTGCTCGCCGACCGGAGTCACGCAGCCCCAGGAGACATCATCGACAATCGAAGTGTCGAGAGTGTTGCGTTCGGCCAGGGTCCGCAGCACCTGCGCCGACAAATCAAGCGCCGTGATCTGGTGCAACGAGCCGTCCTTCTTGCCCTTGCCGCGCGGCGACCGCACGTGATCATAGATATAGGCGGAATTTTCAGGGCTGGGCATAGATAGGCTCCTCTGCTTTTAGGGCATTTTTTGGTGAAGCATAGATGCGCTTACTTTACGCGAACGTCAAGATAAGGCGCGAAAATAATCAGTGTTACCCGGCGGAAAAGCCACGCTCGCGCATCTAATTATAATACAATATCTTGACCTGATCGCTTCAAATGTTTAGGTCAATTATATCACAATTTATGGATACGCCTCATGGATACCGCCGCTCCGCTTTCGACTGTCGCAGCCCAAAGCCGCCTGCGCAAGATAGAAACCTTCGCCGTGCCGCCACGCTGGCTGTTCGTCCGCATCGAAACTGAAGACGGCGCCGTTGGCTGGGGCGAAGCCTCGCTGGAAGGCCATACCGAAGCAACACAGGCCACTTTCGCCGAGATCCGCGAACGCTTCATCGGCCACGATGCCGATCGTATCGAGGATATGTGGCAGGTCTTCTATCGCCTCGGTTTCTATCGTGGCGGTCCGGTGCTGATGTCGGCGCTTTCGGGTCTCGATCAGGCGCTGTGGGATCTGAAAGCCCGTCGTCTCGGCGTGCCGGTGTGGCAACTGCTCGGCGGCCGGGTGCGCGATCGTGTTCAGGTCTATGCCTGGATCGGCGGCGACCGGCCTTCGGATGTCATCGATGCCGGCAAGGCGCGTCTGGAACAGGGCTTCAAGGCGGTCAAGATGAACGCCAGCGAGGACATGGGCTGGCTCGATTCGCCGAAAGTCATTGATGGCGTTTGCGACCGCCTGACCTCGGTGCAGGCACTGGGCCTCGATGTCGGACTCGATTTCCATGGCCGCGTTCACAAGCCGATGGCCAAGCAACTGGCCCATGCGCTTGAGCCGCTGCGACCGCTGTTCATCGAAGAACCCTTGCTTTCAGAACATATCGAAGGCATCGAGCAGTTGTCGAAACTGACCACCACGCCGATCGCCCTGGGTGAGCGTCTGTACAGCCGCTGGGACTTCAAACCGTTTTTTGAGCGCGCCTGTGTCGATATCATCCAGCCTGATCTCAGCCACGCCGGCGGCATTTCCGAAGTCCGCCGCATCGCCGCCATGGCCGAAGCCTATGATGTCGCCATTGCACCGCATTGCCCGCTGGGGCCGCTCGCCATGGCCGCCTGCTTCCAGATCGGCATTTCGACGCCCAACCACGTCATCCAGGAAATGTCGCTCGGCATCCATTACAACACCAATGGTCACGACCTGCTGTTTTACATGAAGAACCCCGAAGTATTCGATGTGACCGACGGCTATGTCGAGGCCCTTACCGGCCCCGGCCTCGGCGTTGAGATCGACGAGGACAAGGTGCGTGAAATGGCCAGGGGCTGCCCGCCCTGGCGCAATCCGGCCTGGCGCGGACCGGATGGCTATGTGCGGGAGTGGTAGTTAAGGAAGGTTTTGAATCCACAGATTGCACAGATTAACACAGATTAAGCGGCGCACTTGCGCCCTACATTTCAAATTGGCACGGGGAAAGTCGCGGTGATGAGAGGATGGGCGCTGACGCGCTTAAGCCTTAATCTGTGCAATCTGTGGATCATTTTTCTTCTCTTGCCCTTCGCAAAACCACGCCGTAAAACGTCTTAACTCAGACAAAAACAGGATCAGGAAACCATGACCGCCATTCTTCGTCGTTCCGCCCCCGGCGCCATTCTCGGTGAAGGCCCGCTGTGGTCGAAACGCGATCAATGCGTCTACTGGGTCGATATCCTGTCGCACAATCTCCACGCCTATTACCTGAACGGCGAGAGCAAGACCTGGCACTTCCCCGAACCAATCGGCTGGGTGATCGAAAGGCAAAAAGGCGGCTTTATCGCCGGCCTGATGTCGGGTTTCGCCGAGGTCACGCTTGATCCCCTCACCATCACACACATCGCTACGCCCTATCCGCATGAGCCGGAAAACCGCCTCAACGATGCCAAGGCCGATGACCTCGGCCGCATCTGGGCCGGCTCCATGCACAAACCGATCACCAAGATCTCCGGCGCCTTTTATCGCCTCAATACCGACCTGTCCTGGCAGGAGGTCGACGGCCCTTACAAGATCGCCAATGGCCCCACCTTCTCCGCCGATCACGCCACAGTCTATCACACCGATACCGGCAAGAATGAAATCTATGTCTTCGACGTCATTGAGGGTGAACTGGCCAACAAGACGCTATGGCTGACCTTCCCCGAAGACTGGGGCGGCCCGGACGGCATGACGACGGATGCGCAAGGCGGCATCTGGATAGCGCACTGGGGGCCTGGCAAGGTGACGCGCTTCAATCCCGACGCCACAGTTGACTTTGCCATCGATCTGCCGGCCAAACAGATCACCAGCCTGTGCTTTGCCGGTGATAATCTTGACCGCGTGTTTGTCACCTCGGCGGCGGAAAACTTGCCGGAAGATCGTGAAGGCGGGACACTGTTTGAAATACCTTCTGATCTGCTACGCGGCCATACCGGCCTGGAACCGCAAAAGTTTGGTGGCTAAGGTTTAACGCCAGTGCTAAACCCGCCGCGTTAAACACCGAAATCATGAGACGGACTTAAATGACCTATGCGCCGCCCGCCCTGATCGCCGCTGATTGGGGCACCACCAATTTTCGCCTGTTCCTCTTCGGCACCGATGGCAAGATCATCGCCAAGCACACCGCCAATATCGGCCTGAAGAACCTTGGTGTTCTCACTTTCGAACAGGCCCTGCTGTCAGTGATGAAGGGGGATTTCGACCGCCCCAACCTGCCCGTCCTGTTGTCAGGCATGGTCGGCTCGCGTACCGGCTGGGCCGAGGCGCCCTATGTCGCTTGTCCGGCCAGCCTTTCAGACATCACAAAGGGCCTGGTCAACGCCCCGTCGGAAAAGCTGAAGGTGAAGATCGTGCCCGGCCTGCGCGCGCCGGCTGACCATGAAGGTCTGCTCAATGTCATGCGCGGCGAGGAAACCCAGCTCTTTGGGCTTTCCGCGTCTCTGGGTGATGGCGTCTTCGTGCTGCCCGGAACCCATTCCAAATGGGCCAAGGTCGAAGGCGGTATTATCGAGGGCTTCAGCTCCTACATGACCGGCGAGATGTTCCAGGTGCTGAAACGCAACTCCATACTGGGCGATCTGATGGATAATGACCGGGATGACGAAGCCGCCTTCAAGCTGGGCGTCGATCGGGCCATGGCCGATAAATCGTTCCTATCGCTGGTGTTCTCGGTGCGGACGGAAGGTTTGTTTGGCCACATCAAACCGGAAAGCCTGTCATCTTACCTGTCCGGCCTGCTGATCGGTTCGGAAATCCGCGCCGAAAGCCTGCGTCACGGCATCCGACCGGTCGGTATCGTCGGTGACGGCACCCTTAGTAATCTCTATAAACGCGCCCTCCTCCACACGGGCTTTACAGATGTCACCATCCATGATGGCGATGCAGCATCGGCGGCGGGTCTGTGGGCCATCGCCCAGGAAGGACAACTGGTATTATGACCTTGACCGAACAGTGGCAGGACGCCCTGAAAACCTTGCCTCTGGTGGCTATTCTGCGCGGCCTGCGCCCGGATGAGGCGCTCGGCGTCGGGGAAATGCTGGTCGAGGCCGGTTTCCGCATCGTTGAAGTGCCGCTCAATTCACCCGATCCGTTCGAATCGATCAAACGGCTGGTCCAGGCCCTGGGAAAGCGCGCCATTGTTGGCGCCGGCACAGTGCTCACTGTCGCCGATGTCGAAACCCTGCATGCCGTCGGCGGCCAGATTTGTATCTCGCCCAACGCCAATCCGGATGTCATCCGCCGCGCCAAGGCGCTCGGTATGATCTCCTTCCCGGCCTTCTTCACGCCGACCGAAGCTTTTTCGGCCATTGAAGCCGGCGCCGATGCCATCAAGCTGTTCCCGGCGGAACTGGCCGGCACCACCGGCCTGAAAGCGATGAAGGCTGTGCTGCCGAAAAACATCCCTGTGTTCCCGGTCGGCGGCGTCAATCCTGACAATATGAAGGACCTCATCGAGGCCGGCGCGGCCGGTTTCGGTATCGGCTCGGCGGTCTTCAAACCGGGTGATACGCCGGAGATCGTCTATAAAAAAGCCAGAGCCTTTGTCGAAGGCTGGGAAGCCATTCAACGGGCATAAAAAAAACGCCGGAAGCTAAGCTTCCGGCGTTTTTTGGGTTACTTGGTGATGCGTAATTTGCCGATACGCAGGAAGATATCCGACATCGCCGCGCTTAATTGTGACGCCGATTTTAAGTCATAATAATAGATCGTCTTGGTGGCGCACTTTTGCAGCATGCTGCTGTTGCCATCCATCACACGCACCACGAAAAGGGTGATGCCCTTGTCCTTCGCGGCCTGACAGGCAGCGGCGGTACGACTATCGATGCCGGCGCTGTTATTGTCATTCTGGACAATCAGACGATCCTCTGTATTTTCGCCGTCGGTCACGACGATCATGTACTTGTCCATGTCTGGATCCCCCCAGGCAACACCTTGTGCATAAGGGGTATCAGGCGACAACAGTTCCATGCCCATCTGAACGCCGATGGTGATATTGGTATTCCCCCCCGCCACCAGATCATTCACATAGTTTTTTGTTTTACCGATGTCGGTGGTCATATCCTGAATAGTGGTCAGGGTTGGATTAGAAGGTGTATTGTCGCAATCCGCCGCCTGGTAGGCGCTGTCCGGCACGTCCGTTGTATAAGGTGTGGCCGAAATATCATAAGGCTGTCCCCGGTCGCTGACGCATCCCCCTGTGCTGGTGCTCGCCCAGGTGGCGGCAAAGGTTGGGAAGATAGGCGTGCTTTTAAAAGCGGTGTAACCTGTGGGGCTGTAGCTGGTGCTTGATTGTAAGGTTTTAACTGTGGGATTGCCAACGCTATATGTGACCTTCAGAGTTGTCGCATTGACCGTTGCTGTCGCGGTATTGGTGTAGGTTGTGTACTTATTTCCAACTTTTATATAGCCCATGGCTGTGGCCGAATATACGCCCGTGGACTTATTGACCGCATAAAACATTTTCGAAGCGGCGGTTGACAGACAAGACGCCTGGTTCGCGCTGCTGGCACTGGCACATATCGAATTGTAAACCTTATACGCTGCCAGGCAGGCATAATAGACACCCGAAGGCACACCCGAAACATGGGTGTTACTTTTTTCTGTCGCGGCGCAATTGCTGTAATCGACATAGCTATAGCTGGAGCTAACCGGCAAGCGCACCTGCGTATTGAAGGGCACCACGCCTACCTTGACCTTGGAACTGTTCTGGCCGTTGGGGTCGAGAAGGGAATTGAGCACTGAAGTGACGCTGGAT
The DNA here is from genome assembly GCA_946480125.1 of uncultured Asticcacaulis sp. Next base: position 15,806 of record CAMLIY010000018.1, on the reverse strand, counting down.
TTCAGATTGGTCAGCTTTTTGCTCTGGTTCATTGACCCCGTCACGTCGAGCACCAGCGCCAGTTCAAACGGATTGACCTCCGATTGCGCCGCCGATGTCACGGTCAGGGTTTGAGTACCCAGACCGACCATACCGAGAAAAACCGGCTTGATGGTTCCGCTGGCGCTATAGCTTAGCTTGGAAACATTGCTGACAACCGTCTTAATCAGGCTGTTGGAGTCCAGATGGACATCGCCGCCTTCGGTGTCATCGGTAAAATTATCGTCAAAAGCCTGATCTGCCGCCTTGGTCGCCGCATTATCGCCCTGGCTTGCCGTAAGCGCACCACGCAGGACAGCGATATCGGCCGCATCCTGCATCTTGTTTCGCGCATCATTAATACGGGAGAAATCAATAGCGCCGCCGGTAATGGCAACGAGTACAAACGCGCTCAGGCCAAAAATGATGGCGACATTACCGCCCTGATGGCTTTGGAATTTCTTCCACAACCCGGATTTTGCAGACATGACTGGCCCCCATTCAAAGTGCGCCCGTCAGTCTTGCCACTATATATTTAAATAAGTGACAGCAGACATAGTAAACGTCGGTCTGTCCTTTGTTAACCTGCCGGCTCGCCTGGTATTCCCAGGCGAGCCGTTTCCGTCCTACTTTTTGTCCGGCAAGGCATAGGCGATCAGGTAATCACCTTCCGGCGTCTTCATGAAGTGGTGTCCGCCCGCCATGATGACCACATACTGCTTGCCGTTCTGCTCATAGACCATCGGATTGGCCTGACCTCCGGCTGGCAGGGTGGTTTGCCACAGGGTCTTGCCGGTGCGAATATCGATGGCGCGGAACTGGTTGTCCGTTGTGGCGGCGATGAAGATCAGGCCACCGGCCGTTACCGCCGGACCGCCATTATTCGGCGTACCGATGGTGATCGGCAGCATAGATGGCAGACCGAAAGGTCCATTGCGCCGCGCATCACCAAAGGCATGATCCCACAGGGTCTTGCCGGTTTTGAGGTCAAAAGCGCGAATCCCACCATAAGGCGGCTGCTTGCACAGCATACCCGTCACCGGCATCACCCAGCCGGCATTGACATCGATGGCGAAGGGCGCACCTTCCTGCGGTCCGGCCCCTTCGGCGCCGCTCTTGCCGGTATTTTTCGGATCACCCACCGCGTAAATACCGCGGTCATCCGCCTGTTTGCGCGTCAGCAACTGATCATAGTTCGCCGTCAAATTATAGTTGGCGATGACAATGCCCCGGCGCGGATCGATGGCTGCGCTGCCCCAGTCAGAGCCGCCATTATAGCCGGGATACTCGATATAAGGCTTGTCGAGCTGCGGCGCTGTATACATGCCGGCATAGTGCGCCTTACGGAACTGAATGCGGCAAATCATCTGATCGATCGGCGACATGCCCCACATCTGGCGCTCGGTGATATCGCCGTCACGCACGTTCTGGTATGTCGAATAGGGCTGAACCGGGCTGCGTTCCTGCGGCTCGACCCCGCCAACCTCGGCCTTCATCTGGCCAACGCCGCTTAACGGCTTACCGGTACGGCGATCGAGGATATAGAAGTCGCCTTGTTTGGTCGGCAACAGGATCGCCGGCACCATCTGGCCGTTCACCGGGAAATTCACCAGCGAAACCTGGCTGCCCTGATCATAGTCCCAGACATCATTATGCGCCGTATGGAAAACCCAGGCGGGCTTACCGGTCTCGACATTGAGCGCCACCAGACCCGACGAATACATTTTTTCTTCCGGACGGCGCTGGCCACTGAGATAATCGGCGGCCGAATTGCCCATGGGCAGATAAACCTGGCCCAGTTCTTCGTCACCCGTGGCGGTGGTCCACATATTGGGTGTGCCGCGCGTATAGGTCTCTCCCGGCGGTGGCGCGCCAGTGCCATCGGGGCGCATCATGTCCCAGGCGAAACGCAACTGGCCGGTGATGGCGTCATAGCCCTGGATCACGCCCGATGGCGCCCATTTATACTGGCCGTCCTGAACCTGGTGTCCGGTCACGACAATGCCATGCACAATCGCCGGCGCGGCGGTAATGGCCACCATCGACGGAATGACCTTGCCCATGCCATCGGTGATCTTTACCTGACCGCCCGTGCCGAAACCCTGACAGGCCTGGCCGTTTTTCGCATCGACCCCGATAATGCGGCCATCCAGTGTGCCTTCGAAAATGCGTTCGGCACAGGGCGTACCTACAGCCGCCATTGGCACCTTATAATAGGAAACGCCCCGGCAGGCAGCGGTATAGGGAATGGCCGCGTTCGGTACTTTCGGATCGAAGGACCACAGTTTTTTGCCGGTAGCGGCGTCGAGCGCGTACAGGGTGTTCATGCCGGTGCAGGCATAAAGCGTATTGCCGATCTTGATCGGCGTCGTTTCAGCGCCCCACTTATCAGGCTGGCTGCCGGTGCGGTAGGTCCAGGCAACCTTCAGGTTTTTAACATTATCGGCATTGATCTGGTTGAGATCGGCATAGCGCTGGGCGCTGGCCCCGCCGCCATAGGTCTGCCACTCCTGACCGGCAGTGGCCGCGGTGTCGAAGGCCAGGCTATTGCCGGCCTCCGGTACAGGCGACTGGACGCCGGAGCGATTGGTGATACCGATAGCCAATCCGAGCAAAACGACGAAAGCCGCAATGCCGGCAAAACCTTGTAAACGGCGCTTCTTACCCCCATCGGGCAACAGCGACGGCAGGAGACCGATGACAAACAGCAGAAGCACCAGGGGCGCCACAATCCGCGGAACCAGCGCCCAGCCGTTCAGTCCGGATTCCGTAAAGGCCCAAAGCACGGTCAGCACAAAGGTGGCGATGTAAAGCCAGGCGCCGAGCACCCGGCCGGTAAAAATCAGTCCGCCGGAAACAGCGAGGGCGAGACCGGCCAACAGATAATACCAACTGCCACCCAGAATCGCCAGTTGGATGCCACCGACAATCAGGATAACGCCGATGAGGGCCAATACCGCCCCCAGCACCTTGGCGGGCCAACCCGTCTCCACTTTTGAAAATAGTTCTGCCATCTCATCCTCCACTGCCGGTTCCGGCTGTCCAGGAGGGCGGTCGAAACTCGTATCAAAATTAACTATATCAGCGTAGGCCTCGAAAAATAAAAAATCAAAGTGATACCGCTTTGCACTACAAAGTTACAAACTGTCCCAGACGGTTTTCAAGATCGGCCGGTACGAAGGGTTTCGACATATATTCATTCATGCCGGCAGCCAGACACTTTTCGCGGATACCGTCGAGCGCATGTGCCGTCATGCCGATGATTGGCGTCGTGACATTGATTTTGCCAGCGGCGCGGATGAGGCGTGTCGCCTCGAACCCATCCATTTCCGGCATCTGAATATCCATAAGGATAGCCGAATAGCGTTGATTGTCCGCCATGTTGACGGCCTTAGCGCCGTTATCCGCCACCTCTACCTCATAGCCAAACATTTCCAGGAATGTTTTTGCGACCAGCACATTAGGCGGATAGTCTTCCACCAAGAGAATGCGGCCCTTGCCGGCGCGATTTTGTTTAGAGTTTTCAGAAACAACGGCTTCGATATCACCGGCTTCAGCCGGATCGGTTTCCGGCAAGGCCAGCGTAAACGTAAAGCACGAGCCGTCTCCTGGTATGCTTTCAACTGTCAGGGTGCCGTTCATCAGCTCGGCCAAGGTCTTGCTGATGGTCAGGCCAAGCCCGGTGCCACCGAATTTACGGCTGATGGTGTTGTCGGCCTGGGTGAATTTATCGAAAATCTTCTCCAGTTTTTCCGGGGCGATGCCAATGCCGGAATCCGAAACTCTGATCGCGAGTTTGTCACCACCGCCCTCCGGGAAAATAGTCTCAATGGTTATGGCGCCGTGATCGGTAAACTTGATGGCATTCGAACACAGGTTGCTCAAAACCTGATGAATGCGCGTCGGATCACCGGCGAACCATTTTCCACGCACATTATCAATACTCACCGTAAGGCTGAGTTGCTTTTCGGTCGCCTTGACGGAACTGACATTGACGATATCGTCAAGCAGCCGATCAAGTTGAAAAGGCACATGCTCGATCTCTATGCCGCTGGCCTCGATCTTGGAAATATCGAGCAGGTCGTTGATAAGCATCAACAGGCTTTCGCCGGAGGTCAACAGGGTTTCGATGTATTTGCGCTGATTGGCGGTCAGGGGCGAACTGCGTGACAATATGGTGGAAAGCCCAAGTATCGCATTCATTGGCGTACGGATTTCATGGCTCATATTAGCCAGGAATTCCGACTTGGCGACATTGGCGGCATTGGCTTTTTCTACGGCGACCTGAAGAATTTCAGTCTGCCGGTCGCGTTCTTTCAAAAAATCACGGATGCCATACTGTCTTTGACGGTCACGCAAAGACGATCGAATGGTCGTCATGAAATTGTTGAGCTGCACCGGCCGCTTGATCAGGGTCATGTGACCGATGGCTTCCAGCCGCTGCAAGGTTTCCAATCGATCCTGCCCTGGCGGGGTCAGCATGATAATCGGTATGTCGGACCAGTCGCCCTGCTCGAAAAGGGCTTGCTGAAGGCTGTTTGTCGGGTCAGCCAGAACCGCCTCCTGAGTCAGGATCAACAAAGCAGCCCCGCGTTTGATCTCAGCGCTCAGATCAGTAAGATTGCGGCAGACCAGCGTATCCATGCCATCGCGGGACAAAAGATCAACCGTCATTTCACCGTCCCTGGCCGTGGGCGGCAGGATCAGGATACGCTTTTCCGGGTCAGGCACTGTCATGACTGGCCGGCATCAGGACCGACCGGCCGGGCTGTGACGTCGCCACCGATCATAAAAGGCGTCCCCGTCAGGACACCCTGGAATTGTTTCAGCGGCTCGCCGATACGGATGCCTTCATCACCCAGGGTAAATTCACGGATGCTGCGCTCGTGGCGTCCATTGCGCTTCTTGACGACCGACACCAGTTGCTTGACCTCGCCCTCCGCCTCATAATAGCGGAACAGGATAACCGTATCAGCCAGATAACTGGTATCGATCACGGTCTGCATGGAATTACCCAGCAGGCCATGCTGCGCCACCACCAGGAAGGTGGTCACATCAAGGTGGCCGAGATAGGTCAACAGCTCGTGCAGCTGCGCGGTCAGGAAGCGCTCCTCCGGCATGGCGTTGAGATAGCCATTGAGGCTGTCGATCACCACAATCTTGACCCCCGGCCGACCTTCCGTGCCTTCAGCGGCCACCCTCAGATTATGAGCGAACTCTCCAGGCGACATCTCCGCCGGATCAATGGCGCGTATCTCGATCAGTCCGGCATCGACATATTGGCGCAGGGGGATATTCAAGCCCTCGGCCCGCTCAAACATGGTGGCGACCCGCTCATCGAAGGTAAAAATGATACTGGGCTTGCCGTTACCCGCGGCCTCAACCGCATATTGCATGGCCAGGGTCGATTTACCGACACCCGCCGGGCCGAGAAGCAAGGCGCTGGTGCCGGAAGTCAGCCCGCCACACAGCAAGGTATCCATCTGCGGAATGCCGCTTTTGAGAATGGTCGTGGCGACAGGCTCGGCATATTCGTTGGCGATAATGCGTGGAAATACACGCAGACCGCCCTTGACGATGCTGAAATCATGGTAGCCGCCGCGATAGCGCTGCCCGCGCAGCTTGGTAATGCTGAGGCGCCGGCGCGAGGCGCCATATTCCGGCGCCAGTTGTTCCAGGCTGATGACGCCGTGGGCAATACTTTCCAGTTGCAGATCGTCTTCGCCGGCAGCGGTCTTGTCATCGAGAAAAAGCACCGTGCAATCCCGGCCGACAAAGAACTGTTTCAGCGCCAAAACCTGACGGCGGAACCGCAGCGCGCTTTGCGCCAGCAGCTTTATTTCCGACAGCGAGTCGATAACGACGCGCGCCGGCTTTACCCGTTCAATCTCATCGAGAATGCGCCGCGTGGTAATGTTGAGTTCAATTTCCGATGGCTGAAACATGGTATATTGTGCATCGGGATCGAGATCGCGCTCCTCGGCGATCAGCTCGAAAATCTCGATGCCGTCGAGTGACATACCATGCGACTGGGCCACGGAAAGCAGTTCCATGCGCGTTTCAGAGAGGGTAACATACAAGACCTTCTCGCCACCTCGAACGCCTTCGAGCAAAAACTCGAGAGACAGGGTTGTTTTGCCCGAACCCGGTGTGCCGTGAAGAAGATAGACACGGTTGGCTGTGAGCCCACCGCCCAGAATATCGTCAAATTCCGCAATACCCGTTTTAATTATGCTGGTCGTTTGCGTGGTGTTTTTCACAGGGCTTCCTCAGATATAGCTCATCTCATAATAAAATAGAGGCGGGATATATTTTCGATGTGGAAATTAAGCCCTGGCCGTCAAGGTCGCGCAAAGTGGATGAAGTCATCTATTTTTGTCTCACATTTTGATTAAAGCCGTTCCAGTTCAACTTCATAGGTCTGGCGTGCCTCGCGTATAGAGGCATGGTGTGTGCTCGCCCACTGCATCAGTCCGAGCAGGGGCGGCATCATCGATTCGCCAAGCGGCGTCAGGCGGTATTCGACCGACGGCGGCTGGGTCGGGAAGACATGCCGGCTGATCAGGCCATCACGTTGCAGGTCGCGCAGGGTCTGGGTCAGCATACGCTGTGAAATATCCGGCACGGCGCGTTTCAGTTCGCCAAAGCGGTGCGGCCGGGTGCCGAGCGCCACCATCAGCAGGCTCGACCACTTATCGCCGAGATGATCGAGCACATCACGCACCGGACATTTGCTACTATCGACCTTGCCACCAACCTCGGCCATCACGGCCCGCATGACATCGCGCATGGCCGGCGTAATAATAGGTTCCTTCAAAGTAACTATCTCCCGTCAAACTGCCGTCTTTACAGGCGTTAAAAAGCTACTATCTATACATAGTCTCAATTCGTAACAATATATCAAACAGGAACTCACATGTCCAATCTTCTCGTTACCGGCGCCAATGGCAAGCTTGGCCGCCACGTCGTTTCCCTGCTGCTGGAAAGTGGCCAGGATCACATTATCGCCGCCTCGCGCGACACCGCCAAACTGGCTGATATCGCCGTCAAAGGCGCGGAAACCCGCACCGTCAATTTCGATGACGCCGGGTCCCTCACCGCCGCCTTCAAGGGTGTCGATCGCATCCTGATTATCTCTACCGATGCGCTCGGTTCCGGCCAGCGCCTGAAGCAGCACCAAGCCGCCGTAAAAGCGGCTGCGGAGGCCGGCGCGGAGATCGTCTACACCTCGATGCCAAAGCCCGAAGGCTCTGCGGTTATCTTTGCCGGTGATCACCTCGGCACCGAACAGGCCGTTATCGCCAGCGGCCAGCCCTATACCATCCTGCGCGATGCCTGGTATCAGGAAAACCTGATGATGAGCCTGCCCGGCGCCTTCGCTGCCGGCACGCTCTATACCTCGGCTGGCGAAGGCCGCCTGTCGCATGTTGCCCATGCCGATGTCGCCCGCTCGGCCGCCGCCGCCCTCAGCAAGCCCTCGACTAACGATATCCTGACCCTGACCGGCCCGGAACTTCTGACCACAAAACAGATCGCCGCCCTCGCCTCAGACGTCACCGGCAAACCGCTGGCCGTGGTTGACCTGACAGACGCGCAACTGGCCGGCGGCATGAAGGCGGCCGGCGTGCCGGAAGCCATGATTCCGATGCTGGTTTCGTTCGACACCACCACCCGCGAAGGCGGTTTCGACATCCTGACGAATGACGTCGAAAACCTGACTGGCCGCAAACCCGAAACTCTGCGTGCCTTTTTCGGAGCCAACAAGACAGCCTTCTGAGCCTTGCGAAGAGACGCATGGCCGTCTATCAAGCGGCCATGCGCATTCTGCCTGTCGAACCCCATCATATCCCGGCCCTGTCGCAACTGGCGATGGACACTTTCGTCGAAACCTTCGGCCATCTCTACCCGGCTGAAGACCTTGGCGCGTTTCTGGAAAAATCCTACGCCCCGGCGCAACTGACGGCCGATACCTCCGACCCTGCGCAATTCTGGCGCATCGTCTATGACGGCGATGACGCTGCCGCCTATCTGCAATGCGGGCCGGTCGGCCTGCCCCACCCCGAAGCTGATCCGGCAAATGCAGGCGAGTTGAAGCGCCTTTATGTCCACTCCAGCCAGCAGGGCAAAGGCGTAGGCAAGAGGCTGCTGACCATCGCCATGGACTGGATGACCGAAATCTATGGCGACGCGCCGCAATGGATCGGGGTGTGGAATGAAAATCACAGGGCGCAGGCGCTGTACCGCGCCTACGGATTTGAACGCGTCGGTGAATATCAGTTCCCGGTCGGGCAAACGCTCGATGACGAATTTATCCTGCGCCGCCAGCCTTAATTCCGGCAAATCTCGATAAAAGCCTTTTCGGCCCGGGTGCCCGAACGCTCTTTCAGGCGAAGCAGGAAAAAGGGACGCGGCGCGAGACCGATATCCACACCTTGCAACAAACCGGATCTTATCGCCCGTTGCGCCACCAGTTCTGATTGGAGCGAAACGCCCAGTCCGGCTTCGACGACACCCCGCACCGCTTCATTGGACGGCAACTCCATGACGATATTGCCGGCATCGAGTTTCAGCCCTAACCCGCTGAGGTAATCCGCCAGAATATGACGCGTTCCCGATCCCGGTTCGCGCACGACAAAGCGTAAACCGGCCCAGTCCGCCTGTGTCAACCTGTCCGGCACTGATTGCCCCATTGGCGAAATCAGCACCAGCTTGTCGCCTGTCAGGGGCATGACGGCCAGGTGCGGATCATCCACCGGCCCTTCCACAATGGCGATATCGGCCTCCCCCGCCAATATTTGCGCCGCCGCCCGATCGGTATTACCGATATCAAGCGCCAGGCTCAGGCCGGGATAGGCCGCGTGGAACCGCGCCAGACGCTCCGGCAGCCAGAAATTGGCGACGGTCTGGCTGGCGGCGATTTTCAGCGTGCCGCGCAAACCGCCGGTGACTTCGTGCAGAGCCTGCTCGGCTTCCCGCGACCGCGCCACCACCGCCCGCGCTTCCGGCAGGAACAGGCGGCCTGCTTCGGTGAGGGCAATGCCGCGCCCGATCCGGTCGAACAGTTTTGTGCCGTAACGCGCCTCCAGCGCCGCGATCGCCGAACTGACGGCGGATTGCGTCAGGTTAAGCGTTTCCGACGCACGAGTAAGATGCTCACGTTCGGCGACGGCGATGAAAATGCGAAGCTGCTCAAGTGTCATGCCTTTATTTAAGCGAAAGCCAGGGTAAGGCCCAGCGTAAAAAGCGAGATGAACAGGGTTCCCAGCGCACCGAGCACAAGCGGCGCCCAGCCCTTGGCCTTCAGGGCGTTGATATGGGTCTTCAAACCCATCGCGCCCAGGGCCGTGGCCAGCAGGAAGCCTGATACCTGTCCGGCCACGGCTGTCAGGTAATGTGGCAGCGGAAACAGACTGTTTATCACCATCAGCACCACAAAACCGACCACGAACAGCGGCACACCGGCGCCTGCGGTCGCGCCCGTTTTCTTTCGTCCGAAACCCAGAGCCATTACCAGCGGGGCCAGCATCAGGATGCGCGTCAGCTTGGCCACCGCGCCGGATTGCGTGGCTTCCGCCCCGATCTGCGTCGTGGCGCCAACCACCTGCGCCACCTCATGTATAGACGCCCCCGCCCACAGGCCATAGCGGCGCGGATCCAGAATCAGCAGGTGATCGATCAGGGGATAGAGCAGCATGGCCGCCGTGCCGAACAGCGTGACCATGGCGACGGCATAGGCGACGTCCTCATCTTCCGCGCCTGTCACAGCATTGACGCCCGCCACCGCCGACGCGCCGCAAATACTGGTGCCGGCGGCGATCAGTTCGGCCAGTTTCGGCGCCACGCCAAGCGCGCATCCCAGCGCCCGGATCGTCAGGAAACTGGTGACTAAACCGGCGGCGACAATGGCAAATCCGGCCCCGCCTATGGCCACGATCTGGCCGACACTGACCTGCAAGCCCAGCAAGGCCACCGCCCAGCGCAACAGACTGCGCGAAGAAAAGGTGATACCCGCCTCCATGCGAACGGGCAATCTGATGGCATGGGCAACGAACAGGCCGATAATCGTCGCCAGGATCGCTGGTGACACCGCGGTCATATGCGGCAATTGATGAAGCCCGAACGCAACAAGCCCAATCAGGGCCGCAATCATAATACCTGGAAAGACGTCAGGTAGGCGGGCGGGCATTTTGGCGGCAAGGTCGGTCATGAAACAGGCTTTCAGTGTATCTGAAGCCATGTAGACCTTTAATTATATTCGTTCCAATGAATTGAATTTATAAAATTGTTCGATTAAATCGATTGATCCCGCAACCACAAGGTCAATGGCCACGCATAGCCTTCATTTTTCAAATGCGTGATGACGAGCAGCGGATCGAGCCAGACCAGTTCGTGATCAGCCTCTATCTTCAGCGCCGGATTTTCGCCAATCAGCCGCATTTCGAAAATATGGCTGTGATTATTGTAGGGCGTGCCGTCCTCGTGGATAAAGTAATGGTTCAGATCGGCGATCGGCCGGATGATCTCGACGACCAGCCCGACCTCTTCGCCGAATTCACGCACCACGGCCTGTTCCGGCGTTTCGCCCGGATCGACAGCGCCACCAGGAAAATCATAGCTGTAAGGTCCGTAACCGATGCGCGAACAGGCGATCTTGCCGTTGATCGACAGGATGCCGTAGCCGCCGATGCGCGGCGCATAGTCCAGGCCTTCAATCTGTATGCCGTACTGATTAATCATCGCCATACAGGACGTCCCACGGATCAGTGATCTTGCCGCCAACGAAATCGTCATAGCTGCCGGCCTTGTAACCCACCTGCATCGTCTTGGAATCGCGCCAGGCGTCGATCAGCGAATCGCGCAGATCACCGGCGCCGCGTCCCAGACGCTCGATCATGAAAGCCTTGCCACGCGGATCGCCAGGCGTAAAACCGCCGTCCTTTTCCATCTGGTACATTGGCACAAGCTTTGCGAAGCTTGGCTTGAAGCGGGCCGTGACGCAGGTCATGATCGGCGCCGTGCAGGGCACATAGTCACCCATGGCGCTCTTGATATCGTCTTCCTTGACCGTATCGTGGATATAGACGCCTTCGAGCGGCGAATGGACCTTTTCCATCGTGAAGCCGTTCGGATTGGGGAAAGCGCCCCAGCCGTTGTAGTGGATGCTGAGGTGCATCGGATTGGTCGAGTCACCGACATAATGCGCGAGGATACCGATATCGCGCAGGGTCAGTTGTTCACGGCGGGCCAGATCGGCCCTGTACCAGGCTTTCTTCGTCTTGTCGGTTTCACGCGGTTCGACATAGGTCAGGACGCGCCAGAAGGCCATGTCCTTGACGACTTGCTGATACGCATCGACCGTGGCATAGGGCAGATAACCCGCCTTGTAGGGTTCGATACCCTTGGCGCGCAGGGCGGCTTCATAGTCGGATCGGTTGGCGGGCAAATTATCAAGCGAGACGCCAGCCAGGGTATTGCCATCATCATCCAGGTCGATAAAATGGGCAATATCGCGGTCATTGTCATGAACCTTGCCGGCGCCGCGCCAGCGATCGGGCTCACGCGCATATTCGCCGACATCGCTGATGGCTTGTGGTGTGCGCAGAAATGCCGGCATATAGTCTGGCAGCGATATGAGCGCCATCTCGCCGATCATACGGTGGCCGGAAGATCCCCAGGCCCAGGCACCGCCGGCCAGGGCGGAACCGATCAGTATGGTGGTCAACAGAGTTTTCAAACGCATACATATACCCTTTATAAGCCCTGTCTGTTTCCGATCAGTCCGTTTCCGGCGCCAGCGTGACTTCAAGACCATTCAAATCATCGCGCATCAAAATCTGGCAGGACAGACGTGAACTGCGCTTGACCATAAAGGCTTCATCGAGCTTCTCGTCTTCCTCGTCGGATTTCGGCACCAGTTTTTCCTGCCACGCATCGGCGACATAAACATGACAGGTGGCGCATTCGAGCGCGCCGCCGCACTCGGCCTTGATCGGCAGGCCATTGTCACGGATGATTTCCATGACTCGCCAGCCTTCGATCGCCGGCAGGGTGTGGACCACGCCATCGCGGTCAGTGCAGAGAATGTGCAGGTCTTCGTCGCTCATGATGGGTCTCATTTGGGTTTGCGCGCCTGCGTTTAAAGACACGGCGGTCAATTGCCAACCATAAAAGCATGATTAGCTTCGCAAAGACCTGAGTTGCAGTTCGTGGAGATAGGCCGCCACGTCATATTGGGCCGCGCTCATGGCTGACTTGACCCTTTCCAGCCGGAAATCAGCGCCTTCGCTATCGCCGCGCTCCGCCGCCTCAGCCGCCGCCGCCAGCAGGCCGGCCCCCACGCCTGCCGCCGCGCCCTTGATGGTATGGGCGGCGTCTCGCCAGCCCTCATGGCTTGTGGTCAAAAGCGGCGTCCACAATTCGCATTGCTGCTGGAATAGGTTCAGCACCTCTTCCATCACCACAGCGTCATTAAGCGTGTAGGCTTCAAGATGGCCGAAATCAACGGCGCCGGTCACGTCACGCAAGGCCACAAATATCTCCCCCAAAGACTCACAAGACCACTTTGGTACGTCTTGTCAGCTAAGGCAAGTGACGCTGGGGTCAGCGCAGCAGGACAGGCAGATATTTCGCCGACAGCACCGGCAGCAGATAGATGAATTCCAGCAGTAATATGGCATACATGGTGCCCAGAATGGGGCGTCCGCCGCGGAAATTATGGACAATGCCAGCCATCAGAGGCCCACTGATGGGGCCTAGCAGAAAATAGGGCGCGAGACGCTTGATCCTGGCCAGCACGGGCACACTCCTGATTACCCGCCCATCTAATCAGGATTCCAAACGCCCCGCCATTCATTGTTAACAACAGGTTAATAAATCTTGTGCATTACGCGTCAGACGCGAACCGCATAAACAGGGTGGCGTGTTTTTTGAACTTCGCTATGGTGCGCGGCAATCATAACAAGCCACATATTGGATGCCATGCTGAAGCCCCTGCCCCGGTTCCTCGCCGAACACTCCGCCCCCGAGTCCCTGCGCCAGTTGATCACGGCCGTGGCCGATGCCTGCCGCGATATCGGCCATGCGGTCAATACCAGCGCCATCGATGGTCTGACCGGGGCGCTCGAACAGCAAAACGTCCAGGGCGAAGTGCAGAAAAAGCTCGATGTCATCGCCAATGACATGATGCTGGAGGCTCGACGCTGGGGCGGCCATGTGGCCGCGCTGGTATCGGAAGAGATGGAAGACATTTACCCGCTGTCGGGTGGCGAATATCTGCTTGTCTTCGATCCGATCGACGGTTCCAGCAATGTCGATGTCAACGGCGTGGTCGGCACCATTTTCTCCATCCTCAAAGCGCCCGCGGGTAATGTGACCGAGTCGGATGTACTGCAACCCGGCCGCAAGCAGGTGGCGGCAGGTTACACCATCTATGGCCCGCAAACCACGCTGGTGCTGACCCTGGGCGCCGGTGTATCCGCTTTCTCGCTCGATCAGAAAACGGGCGACTGGCTGATGACCGTGCCGCAAATGATTATCCCGACCACCACACGCGAATTCGCCATCAATATGTCGAACCACCGTCACTGGATGCCGCCTGTGCGCCGCTATATCGACGAATGCCTGGCGGGAAAAACCGGCCCGCGCGCAGCCGATTTCAACATGCGCTGGCTGGCTTCCATGGTCGGCGATGTCCACCGCGTCCTGACGCGCGGCGGCATCTTCATGTACCCGGTCGACAGCCGCAAGGGCATTGGCAAGCTGCGCCTGATGTACGAGGCCAACCCCATCGCCTTCCTGATCGAACAAGCCGGCGGCGCGGCGACCGATGGCCTCAATCCGATCCTCGATATCCAGCCAGACGCCTTGCACCAGCGGATCGGCGTCGTGCTCGGGTCACGCGAAGAAGTCGAACGCGTGGCCGCCTATCATAAAGCCTAAGCTGTCTCGGTATTCCGGGCGATGATCCGGCACTCATAGGCCGTCGCCCACTGATCGGTTGCTGCTTCGAAACGCACTGTCACCTTGTCCTTGCCCGCCATATCAGGCAGCGGATAGCTTTTGACGTTGCGCGCCACCGTGACCTCGCCCGGCAGGGTTTCGCGTGCCAATAGCTGACCGTCGATCAGAATATTGAAGCTCTTGTTGTGGTCGCTGCCATTATAACTGACCTGCAAATCGAGCGGCCCTGGCTTTACGGCCAATGTGAACTGGAAATAGCCCTTATTAATAAGGCGACCGCGCTCGGCGATATGGGTGACGGCGGCGGTGTTGGGCGTGCCCTCAAACGCGTGATCGGTTTCCGGCTGTTGTTCACCCAGGCGGATAGAATCGACCGTGCGGCGCATAATATCGGCTTTTTCAGTGGCGGCGGCGCGATAGCCGGCCTCCGCCCTGGGCCATTCGGCGGGCGTGAAGCGGCGAAAATAAACAGCGGTGCGGTTGTGGTGCTGACCATAAAACGGCCGCATGATCAGGCTTTCCGGCCGACCATTCGTACCCAGGCTGAAAGTCTCCCCTGCCCGCACCACGACGCCTTCATTGCTATCGGCCACGACCGCCGGATCGAAGCCTTCCCACGGCTTGTCACTTGGCCCCAGATTGGCGGCCAGAACCAGCGGCCCGTTCAGGAAAGCCACCAGCCGGTCATCGTCGGGCATGGTCTCGGCATGGACCGCCATCGGCAGGGTGAGACCAATGACATCGCCGGCCTTGAGTGCGGTCAGGATAAGATAACCGTCCTGCGCCTTGGCTGGCACAGCCTTGCCGTTCACCGTCAATTTTGGCGCCGCGCACCACGACGGCACACGCAGCGCCAGCTCAAACGGCGATCTGGCCTGGCTGACGCGCAAAGACACCGTCTCTTTCAACGGAAATTCCGTATCCATGTCGAGCTTGACGCCTTTTTCGGCCCAATCCAGCGTCGAGGCATAGTAGAGATTGACCAGCACGCGGTTGTTTTTGCGCCACCAGATGCTTTCGCCATGCTTGGAATGACTCTCCATCCCCGAACCGACACAGCACCAGAAGTCGTTTTCCGGTGAGGAATGCACCCGGCCATAGCCGGAGGCCAGCGGCGTGAAATAGGTGAACATGCCCGTCTGCGGGTGCTGCTGCGACATGATGTGATTGAGATGGGCGCGCTCATAGAAATCAAAATAGCGGGCATCGCCCGACCAGCCATAGAGATGCCGCGTCAGTCTCAGCATATTATAGCTGTTGCAGGCCTCGCAGGTCTGCTGGCCCAGGCGTTTGGAGAGCTTGCGCGGCTCGCCGAAATGTTCGTATTCCGAATTGCCGCCAATGACATAGGAGTGATCCTTGGTCACGGTTTCCCAGAAGAACAACGCCGCCCTGGCGCTGTCCTGACGGTGCTGCTCGGTCGGCGCCACTTCGTACAGGCGCGCCAGACCGACGACCTTGGGTATCTGTGTATTGGCGTGTTTGCCGGCCAGTTCATCACGTCCTTCAGCCAGCGGATCAAGCACGGCGCGATGACGGATTCGCTCGGCCAGGGTCAGCCAGCGCTTGTCGTTGGTGCGGGCATAGAGTTCGGCATAGCACTCATTAATGCCGCCATGTTCGGCGCGGAAAATTTCCTGAAGCTGGGCATCGGACAGGCCCTCAAAAATCCGGCCGAGATAATCCGCCAGACCCAGGGCGACCTGAAGCGAGGCCGGATCGTCGCAATAGTTATGCGCATCCAAGACACCGGCAAAGACCTTGTGATAGGTATAGATCGGCACCCAGCCGCCATTGAGATCGAACCCCTGCGTGCGGATATCGCCGCG